>QIBC01000044.1 GCA_003225215.1 Acidobacteriota bacterium | reverse complement strand
CGGTAGAACGTCGGCTTCCCAAGCCGGATGTCGCGGGTTCGATCCCCGTCTCCCGCTCCAGCATTTTGTGGGGGCTCGCCAGGGCCATCATGCTGCGGGGTCTATAATTTCACTATCTTGATTCGGCTCCGCATTATCGCCGTTCTCGCTTTATTTTCTGCAATTTCTAGCTCTACCGGACTTGCTCTCCAACAGCCCGAGGCGCCCAAGGCGCCCGTCGAACCGGCTGCGAGCAGCAACCCGGCCCTTCTCATCTTGCCCTTTCACAACGATTCGAAAGCTCCTGGATTAGAGTGGATCGGTGAAGCCTTTTCTGAGGTGCTCGGACAGCGCATGCAGTCTCCCTCGGTCTTCGTAATCAGCCGCGAGGATCGCCTGTATGCCTTCGACCGAGTCGGGATTCCCGCCAACACACAACTGTCTCGAGCGACGCTGCTGAGAATCGCCGAGCAGATGGGTGTCGATTACGTTGTGCTCGGAAACTACAACTACGACGGCAATTCCTTCTCGACCAAAGCGCAGTTGCTGGACATGCGACGGTTGCACCTGTCTCCGTCGGTTGCCGAATCGGGATCACTGCTGCAATTGATCGACATCCAGGCGGCCACTGCGTGGGACCTGATGCACACCATACAACCCGGACTCGTGGCCACAAAGCAGGATTTCACTGCCGAGACGAAGGACATCCGTCTGGACGCCTTGGAAAATTACGTCCGCGGAGTCGTGGCCACGACGAATACCGAAAAGATCAGGCGTTTCAAGGAGGCCGTGCGCCTGAATCCTACCTACTACGTAGCCATTCTCGCCTTGGGCAGGACGTACTTTGAGCAACGAGAGTACTCGTCGGCAGTCACGTGGCTCGCGAAGATTCCGCCGTCCGACAGGCATGCCGCGGAGGCAAATTTTTTTCTCGGACTGGCTGCGTACTACAGCGGAAATATCGATCGGGCGGCTGAGGCTTTCCGAGTGGTCGCCGATCGATTTCCGCTCACTGAGGTTTATAACAATCTGGGCGTGGCGGAAGCGCGGCGAAGCAGGAACACCTCGTTGGAGTATCTGCAAAAGGCGGTGCAGGCAGATCCGACTGAACCCGACTATCACTTCAACCTCGCTCTGTCGCTTGCCCGAACCGGTGACAAGCAAGCCGCCATTCGCGAACTGAGAGAAGTCCTGAGGCTTCGCCCGGCGGATACGGAAGCGAGGAGTTACCTGCAGACGTTGGCTTTGGGAAGCGCTTCCATAGGGCGTCCACCGCTGGAGCGAATCAAGAGAAACTACGACGAGGCCTCTTTCAGGCAGCTTGCCTTCGCCATGGAGAATGCTGAAGAAGCGCAGATGGCGAACTCCGACCCAAAGAAGCATGCTGTCATGCATGTGGATCAGGGAAAGCAACGGCTATCGCAGGGCTTTTGTGAGGAAGCGCGCGATCACTTCCGCAGGGCACTCGCCCTCGATCCACAGAACTCGGAAGCACGTCTCGGACTTGCGAATGCGCAAATCGCACTCAACGATTTGGCGGGTGCACATTCCGAATTGGAACAGTCGTTGCGGGACCGGCCGACGCCCGATGCCTATCTTGCTTTAGCTCAGCTACATCTGAAAGAGAACAAGCTGGCCGCAGCGAATGACGACCTGACCCAGGCGCTTCGCCTGGAACCAGCCAACAGCTCCGCGCTTCGACTACGACAACAACTTACCTCCAGGCTTGACGCGCCACCGAGGAACAAGCAATGACGCGATTGATCCCATGGCGATTGTCCTCTCTGTTGGTACTTCTCGCAGTCGCTGTATCCGTGCACGCCGACGTAGTTCGCATCGTTGTCGACGGAACTATAAACCCAGTTTCTGCCGAGTATATCGAGCGCGGTCTAGCGCGGGCTTCCGACCAACATGCCCAAGCCTTATTGATCGAAATCCGAACTCCTGGCGGACTCTCGGATTCCACTCGTCAAATCATCGCCAAGATGCTGGCCTCGCCGGTTCCAGTAATTGTGTACGTCTATCCAAGCGGAAGCAGATCTGCCTCAGCTGGCTTTTACATCCTCGAAGCTGCTGATATTGCTGTGATGGCCCCGGGTACCAATACAGGAGCCGCGCACCCCGTGCTCATGGGTATCACAATGGATCCTGTGATGAAGGAAAAGCTCGAAAATGATTCCGCTGCCTTTATCCGCTCCTACGCAGCAAAGCGCGGGCGAAACGTCGAGGTTGCCGAGAGCGCCGTGCGTCAGTCGAAGTCGTTTACGGATCAGGAGGCACTGCAGCAGCATCTGATCGACTATGTGGCCAAAGATTTTTCCGATCTGCTCAAACAGATCGACGGCAAGACGATAACCCGCTTTGACGGGCGCACACTCGTCCTTCACACCGCGGGAGCACAAATCGCCGATTACAGCATGTCGCTGAAGGAACTGATCCTGTCGTTCCTGATGGACCCAAACATCTCGTTCCTGATCCTCATGATCGGTTTAGCCGCAATCTACGCAGAGCTCAATCATCCTGGAGCGATCATTCCCGGCGTGGTGGGGATCATTTTCGTGGTTTTGGCGGTCTTCGCGCTCAATCTGCTGCCCCTGCGGTTTGCGGGAGTGGCGCTCATTTTGACCGCGTTCATCCTGTTCGCCTTGGAAGCGAAGTTTGCCACCCACGGCGCGCTTGGCATAGGCGGCATTGCCGTGATGATCCTGGGCGCCCTCCTCCTCGTCGATGGACCGATCCCGCAGATGCGAATTCATCCGGTAACGGCCATTGCAGTTAGCATTACCTTCGGCCTGCTGACAATCTTTCTGTTGAATATCGCAGTGCGAGCCCGTCGAGGCAAGGTAGTGACAGGCGACCAAGGCCTGATCGGCGAATTAGGGACCGCCCAAACGCAGCTTAAGCCGGATGGCAAGGTCTTCGTGCACGGCGAGATATGGAATGCCTACTCCCCGTCGGGCGCGGAACCGGGCCAGGCGGTCCGCATCACGGGAGTTCGCGATCTTGTCCTTACCGTCGAGCCCGTCCCACTGGGTGTACCCGCTGGTTCCAGTCTGAAATAGCACACTCTCGTAACTTCCACTCAGGCTTATGCTTGAGTCCGACAGCACAAATCCTAGGGTAAAATCCGCACCAGTCGACCCAGCCGTCCAAGCGGAAGAAAAGGATAGAACGTGGACTACCTAATTCCGGCTATCGCCATCATCGTGGGGCTCTACCTGATCAGCTCGATCAAGATTCTCGCGGAGTACGAACGCGGGGTCATCTTTCGCCTCGGACGCCTGCTGAGCCAAGCGAAGGGGCCAGGCGTAATTCTGGTTTTCGCTCCAATCGATCGCATCGTTCGTGTCTCCCTGAGGCAGGAAGCGCTTGAAGTGCCTCCGCAGGACATCATCACCCGAGACAACGTGACGCTGAAAGTAAATGCCGTGATCTTTCTACGCGTCATCGATCCAAACAAAGCCGTGGTTGAGGTCTCGAACTATGTGTATCAGACCTCGCAGTTCGCGCAAACGACGCTGCGGTCAGTACTGGGCGAAGTCGAACTCGACGAGTTGCTTTCGCATCGCGAGAAGCTGAACCTCAGGATTCAAACCATCCTCGATCAGCACACGGCTCCTTGGGGCGTGAAGGTTGTCAACGTAGAGGTCAAACAAGTCGATCTACCCGAAAGCATGCTGCGCGCGATGGCCAAACAAGCCGAAGCCGAGCGCGAGAAGCGATCGAAGATCATTCACGCAGAAGGCGAGTTTTCAGCGGCGCAACGGCTTGCGGACGCCGCGCAAGTACTGTCAACTCAGCCGATGACGCTGCAGCTCAGGTATCTGCAAACTTTAACTGAGATCGGGGTTGAAAAGAACACGACGATTGTGTTCCCACTGCCCATTGAGCTGATGAGCAGCCTGAACAAGATTTTGGAAGCGCACGCGCAAGCGAATAAGTAGACACAGAGGTTTCGATGTCGGAACAGCAAGATACAGAGATCATATTGGGAACGGGAAAGCTACTCGCCATCTTCTTCGTTCTCGTCGCCATTTGCGGAACCTTTTTTGGCCTCGGCTATGCGCTCGGCCGGAACTCCGGTCCCATGGCGCTGCAGAATGGAACTGCGTCGGCTGTGAATTCGTCGGGCGCTAAGCCTGGCGCGGGCGTCACGGTCAGCGCGCCGCGAGTAGTGGCCACCTCAACTCCGGACACAAATGCAGGTGCACAAGTCGAGCAGACGCCGCCAGCGCAGCCCGCCCCCACCGACGACACGGCATCGGCAAATACTCAACCAGCACCCTCTGCGTTGCCTGTCGCAGCCACCGCGAACCCGTCCGCGGTGGTTTCCGAACCCGCAGCCGGGAGCAACATCACGGTACAGGTCGCAGCGGTTACTAAGCAGGAAGATGCGGACGTATTGGTTGCGGCCCTACGTAGGAAGAACTATCCCGTATTCGTTGCTCCAGGGACGAGCGTCGACAATCTCTACCACGTGCAGATTGGACCTTTCGCGGAACTCAAAGATGCCGAAGCCATAAAGAGCAAGCTCGCAAGCGACGGATACAACGCAATCGTAAAGAAGTAATCCGGACAAAACTAAGCTTTCACGAGAAGGTACATTGCATGGCGACGACGCCAACGACCGCTCCAGCCGTTCCTCAACCCGCAGCTCCTGCCACGCCTGCTGCGGCAATCTCTACTTCTGCATTGATTACCACCATGGTGAAGTTCAATGCCAGGGTCAGCGACTTGATCATTTCGCCGCATCGTCCTCCGCAGGTGGAATTGGGCGGCCAGTTAGTGGTGGTACCCGGACTCCCCATCCTGTCGGCACAGGACACAGCGCGACTCGCCGCCGATCTCATCGGCGCCAACAAACGCGCTGCCGACTTCCTGAAGAACGATGGAGCCTGCGACACCTCCTACAGTATTCCCGATTTGGCACGTTTTCGCGTCAATGTCTTCCGGCAAAGAGGAACCTACGCAATCGTCATGCGTACAATCCCGATGGTGATTCCATCTTTCGAGGACCTCAAGCTGCCGCCACAGCTTAAAGACATTGCAGCGTTGAAGAACGGCATCGTTCTAGTGACGGGTCCTACGGGCTCGGGAAAGTCTTCAACTCTCGCGGCTGTCATTCGACTCATCAACGAGACCAAGGCCTATCACATCGTCACCATTGAAGATCCCATCGAGTTCATGCATCCCCATGGGAAATCGACGATCCATCAACGGGAGCTGCACAGCGACACGCCGACTTTCGCGCTAGCCTTACGAGCCGCCTTACGACAGGCCCCGAAGGTGATTCTGGTTGGCGAGATGCGCGACCGCGAAACTATCGAGATCGCCATGACCGCTTCCGAAACCGGTCACCTGGTCTTCTCGACCCTGCACACCATCGACGCTCCAAAAACGGTCGAACGCATCATCGGCGAATTCCCGGTAAGCGAGCAGACGGCCATCCGCAACCGCCTCGCGCAATCCTTCCGTTACATCGTTTCCCAGCGCCTGCTGTCACGCAAAGATGGTCATGGACGCGTTGCCGCGATCGAGATCCTCAAATCCACCATGCGCACTCGTGATTACGTGCAGAAGGGCGAGAAGGATGGTCAGTCTCTGCATGACGCCATGAAGGATGGCGAACTAGAAGGCATGCAGCACTTCGACGGCGTGCTGGAAAAGATGGTCCGAGAAGGAATCATCAGCAAGGCCACTGCGCTTGGATACGCTACCAATACCGGCAATTTGAACCTATCTCTGTCGGATTACGAAGAGACTGAAGGTTAAAGCCCTTTTCACCACGGGGACATCGATACACGGAGAAAAGGCGGGTAGATCGCGCGTCGAGTCTCTGCTCCCTTCATTGCATCTGCCTTGCGACAGTCATCCTAAGGCCCCGTTTTGGCCCTAAGCTCACCCTTCTCCGTGTCCTCTGTGCCTCCGTGGTGAAAGGGCTTTGACCATAAGAGCCTAGTCCGTATCGAACCGCTGCTCCTTAAACGGATCGCCGCGCATGTGGTACCCATTCTGTTCCCAAAATCCAGCTTGGTCTTGGCTCAGAAACTCAAACCCGCGCACCCACTTCACTGACTTCCACGCGTAGAGATGCGGCACGATCAGGCGTAATGGATATCCGTGATCTGGGGTTAGAGGCTCGCCATCGTGATGAGTAGCGAGCAGAACGTTGTCGCGATCCAGATCCGCCAGCGGAACGTTTGCAGTATAGCCCTGCTCCGCATGTACCAGCACATAGCTGGCTTCCGGCTTGGGTTTAACGCGAGCGAGGATCTCGCGCATGGCCACGCCAGTCCAGCGATTATCGAAACGGCTCCAGCGGGTAACGCAGTGGAAGTCGCTGATTCGTTCCACGCGAGGCAGCTGATTGAATTCTTTCCACGTTAGGGTAAGCGATTGCCCGACGAGTCCTGCAACGTGGAAATCCCAATGTGCCTCGTCGAAGCTGGGAACGGCTCCATAATGCAGGACCGGCCACTTCAGCGTGAGAGACTGCCCCGGAGGCAGACGCCCTTCAGCGCGCATCTCCTGCTCTTTGCGCTTGCGCTCATCGCCCGAGAACATTCCAGAGAAAGCCATTGGAATCCAGGTAGAGACGCAGCATGCTGCGTCTCTACCTGGGCCCTGCTCAGTACTCCGCCAATTCCTGCATTGCCTTGTAGAAGTCATCGGGCTGCGGCAGGATCTCGTCTTCGAGCAGCGGCTGGTACGCCACGAACGTGTCTATAGCGGCGACTCGGCGTACTGGCGCATCCAGATGCTCAAACAGCTCGCCAGCGATTCGCGCTGCAATCTCGGCGCCGTATCCCCAACTTAGCGTGTCTTCATGGGCAACGATCACACGATTCGTCTTCCGCACCGAGTTGGCAATCGCTTCCCAGTCGTACGGGTTCAGTGTGCGCAGATCGATCAACTCCACACTGATGTCGTGCTCGCGCGCGATACGCTGTGCCGCCTGCAGAGCTCGCGGCACTGTCGCGCCATACGTGACCAGCGCCATGTCCGCACCCTCGCGGACGATGCGCGCCTTGCCGAACGGAATCATGTAGTCAGGGCCTGGGTACGGAGCGCGGCCGTAAGTCTCGCGATACAAACGTTTGTGTTCGAGGAATAGTACGGGATCGTCGCAGCGTATTGCGGTACGCAGCAGCCCATTGGCGTCGAGAGCGTTGGAGGGAAATACCACACGCATTCCGGGAGTATGCGTGAACAAACTCTCCCCACATTGCGAGTGGTAGATCGCGCCGCCGGTCAGGTATCCGCCAATCGCAACTCGAATCACTGCCGGGCAGGAGAAGTTTCCGTTCGATCTCCAGCGAATCACCGGCAATTCGTTTCGGAGTTGATGAAATGCCGGCCAGATGTAATCGAAGAATTGAACTTCGACTACCGGCTTCATTCCGCGCGTCGCGAGCCCTGTGGCGCGGCCGACGATCGTGGCCTCGGCCAGCGGTGAGTTGTACACGCGCTCGGAGCCGAAATCGCACTGGAGACCGGAGGTGAGCTTGAATACACCACCCTTGCCTTTCACCAGCTTCTCAGACAGGTATTGCTCGCGGCTGCAGTCAGCAACATCTTCGCCGAACATCACGATGCGACTGTCGCGCTTCATCTCATCCCGGAGACACGCGTTGATCAGATCGGCCATTGTTTTGTCAGCACCGTTGCGGCTGGGTTGAGTCGCAAAGGTGGGCGCGGTTGGATCGACGTCGGGCGAGTAGATAAATCTAGAGATTGAGCTTGCTTCGGGAAGACGGGCAGCCAGTACGCGATCCGCCGCGCCCTGGACTTCGTTGTCGACTTGCTTCTCAAGGCGATTGATTTCTTCTTCGTCGAGGATGTTTTCCCGAATAAGGAACAACTGCATGCGCGTGATGGGATCACGCTGCGCGTCCCGGGAGCGCTCTGATTCGGGCCGGTAAGCCCTTTCGTCGTCGGAAAGCGAATGAGAGTACGGACGAATCACATGCCCATGAATGAACGCTGGTCCTTTGCCGGAGCGGCAATGTTCCACTGCCTTGCGCAATACCGCATACGACGCCACCGGATCGGTGCCGTCGCACTCGGCAAAATAGAAATTGGGAAAATTGGCGACTAGCCTGGAGATATTTCCGCCGGCAGTATTCACCTCGACCGGAACAGAGATCGCGTACTCGTTGTCTTCTACAAGGAAGAGCACCGGCAGCTTCAGGTTCGAAGCGCCGTTCAGCGCCTCCCAGAATTCTCCCTGGCTGGTCGTGCCATCGCCGCAGGAGACGTACACAACTTCATCGCCATGGAAGACGACCTCTTTGTAGCCGGAGTAGTCCTTGGGATCGTGACGATCCGCCGCTTTCGGATTACGAGCGAAGTATCGTCCCGCTTCGGCACATCCGAGCGCCTGAAGGAGCTGGGTTCCGGTCGGCGACGACTGCGTGACGATATTGAATTTCTTGTGTCCCCAATGCGACGGCATCTGCCGACCGCCCGATGCCGGGTCATCAGCGGCGCCGACCGCCTGCAGCAGCTGCTCTTCGGGCGTTACGCCCAAGGTAAGGACTAAGCCACGATCACGATAATAGGGGTAGAACCAGTCGTAGCCGGGTTTGAGCACCATCCCCGCAGCGACGAGCAGGGCCTCGTGTCCGGCGCCGGAGATTTGGAAGAATATCTTCTGTTGGCGCTTGAGCAGGATCTCGCGGTCGTCCAACCGGCGTGACATGAACATCAGCCGGTACATCTGGATCAATTGTTCTGGAGTAAGCCCTTGATAATTCTTTTCGTGAGGGCGTTCGGCTACCGCAGTCTTCTTATGCTCCGTCCGGCTCAGGGCCATGCTGACTCCTTGGAGGAAATGAGTGTGCTAGACGAGCACTCCCTATTCTAAGCCGGAATCGTCGGAGAGAAGCCGTCTAGATTTCCGCAGGTGAGTATTCGAAATAGAACTGAAGCTTGAGGCTGTCTTCCGCGCCGGCGCGAACTTCCACACGAATGTCCGCGCAGGAACGAACAATCACATCTGCCTCTCGCAATTCGTGCGCCTGATAGGTTGTAGTCAATCCAATCACCTGCATACCGGCGGTCTTTGCCGAGGCGATGCCGGCGGCCGTGTCTTCCATCACCAGGCATTCGTCCGGAGGAAAGCCGAGCAGCGCTGCGCCTTTCAAGTATGGCTCGGGATGAGGCTTGCCGCGCTCCACCAGTTCTGCAGTGACGGCATCTTTAGGAAGCGGAAGGTTTACATATCGCATACGTGCCTCAGCGAGTTCCCGCGTAGCTGAAGTCACAACCGTCCACTGCCCCGGCGGCATTGCCGCGAGCAATTCAGCAGCGCCCTCAATCGCGCGCACACCTTCCAGATCCTCAATCTCACTCCGTTCTACTTTTAGGTTTTCCTTGGGAGCATCGAGCGCCGGAGCAACGCGACGAATGGTTTCGATGGAGCGACGACCATGGGCCCACTGCACAACGTAATCAGGATCGAGTCCGTGCTCGGCTGCCCAGCCACGCCAAACGCGCTCAACTGCAGGCGTGGAATCGACCAGAACACCATCCAGATCGAACAGCACTGCGCTGCACGTCAGCATGACGACAGACTATCAAAAGTCGTTTCACCACGGAGACACGGAGAACACAGAGAAAAAGCATGAGTGGGTGATCATGTCCCCCGAAAGCCCTGAATCAAACTGATAATCTTTAATAAAAAATAAGAAGAAGGTGAAAAAAGGCTTGTCGATCACAAGTCACGGACGCCCATGCACGGACTAACGAGCTTTCGTCCGTGTACTCCGTGTCTCCGTGGTGAGAATTAGCTTACGGCTTGCAGGCGCTCAGCGATCTGATTCAGCGTTTGCTGAATGCGGTCCAGCTCAGCCTGAGTAGCATTGGCCAACTGCTCAATGCTCTCGGGTGCCCGCTCGAGATGGCGGGCCAAGCTGCCCACAATCTCGCGACCCTTTTCAGTGATAAGAAATACCCCCAGCCCACCCAGAAGTACTCCCAAGCCACCAAGGCCGTAAGTGAGTTGTTTGTTTTTGTCCATCCCCGGTCAAACCCCACTTCCGGCTGCTCTCAGCCTGGAGCAGCCTACCTGCTGAATATGATGCAGGTTCTCTGCTGAAGGCGAGAGGAAAGTAGCTGGATGGGTTACGAACGCCAGTGAGCGGTTACCAGAAGCAGCCAATGGTTCGTAGCTATTTTGCAATAAATGGCCTGTAGCGTTTCGGCTACTCAAACGCCAACTTTCTGGCGGCACCCGGGTTTAATCCATCGTCTAACCGAGCGCAGTACCTCGTCGGAGTACAGGAAGCGAACGAAAAGAGGGCAAGCACATGAAGAGGCTATGGGCCGCCGCAACCGTCGCACTAGGGATGACTGTTCTTCCAGCCTTGGGAGCATTTGGACAGATAGACATGAGCCAGGGACAGGGACCGGTGCTCAACCAGCGCAATCAAGGGCCGAGCGCACCTAATGTGATTCCAGCTGACACACAGTTCGAAATCCAGCTCAAAGATACCCTCGATACCGCCAAAGATTCTCCCGGAAAGAAGTTCAAAGCCAAGCTGGCTCAGGACCTGATCGCTCCAGATGGAACGCGCATCCCTATGGGTTCAGAGATCAAGGGTCACCTAAGCGATGTTCAAGGCGGACTGCATTCGCGTCTGCTGCTCAGCTTCGACGAAATCAAGACTAAACATGGCTGGGTACCGCTCGCGGCCACGGTGGCCGGCGTTCCGGGCGAGCACGGTGTGAAATCTGAGACAGGGCCCGAAGGTGAAATCCAACACGCGAAAGTCGATACTCGTCGCGAGGTTGAGTCGGCCGCTGCAGGTGCGGCGATCGGTGCTATTGCCGGAGTAGCAGCCGGGGGAGGCAAAGGTGCTGCTATCGGCGCAGGCGTGGGCGGCGGACTGGGTGCCGGCGCCGGATTGTTAATGGGTCACAACATCCGCTTGAACAAGGGACAGGCGCTCGATCTGCGACTAGATCGTGACATCTTCCTGCCGCGCGGATAAGCATTACTGGAGGTGAAAAAGGGCGACCGAAAGGTCGCCCTTTCATCTTGCTCAAAGGGCTCGTTTTCACAGCCTGCTGCTGGGACTGTCTCAACTGTCATCCTGTGAGGGCCGATTCTGGCCGAAGGATCTCCCGGAACATCTCGGTCTATATTGGCACGTCATGGCCTTTCGGCCAGAAATTTTCGTCTCAAGCTCATGAGAGTTCGCAAATTTTGACGCGACCCTACTCGCCTCATTTATCCTGCGACGCCATGAACCGCTCGCTCGCCCTCTTGCTCTGCACTGGTCTCTTGACATCCGGACTCTGCGCAGCAGGCCTCGCTCAGAGTTCCTCCAACGCTCCCAGGCTGCAGGTGAGCCCCAACCATCGCTGGCTTCAGTACTCTGATGGAAAACCTTTCTTTTATTTGGGCGACACCGCGTGGCATCTCTTTCCCAATCTGACTCGCGAGCAAGTGGACTTGTACCTCTCGAATCGCGCTGCCAAAAGTTTTACCGTGATTCAGGCGTGTGTCCTGAACGATGTGGATCAGGCGGATGCCTATGGTGACAAGCCGCTTTTGGATCGGGATCCCAACAAACCAAACGAAGCCTACTTCCGCCATGCGGACTACATCGTGAATAAAGCCGAACAGCTCGGATTATTCATCGGCATGCTGCCCACCTGGGGCAACAACTGGACGCGTCACAACGCCAAGCCGCCATATGTCTTCAACGCTCAGAACGCGCGCTCCTATGGGCGATTCCTTGGTTCCCGTTATAGGAACAAGCCGATCATATGGATTCTGGGTGGTGATGAAGGAATACGTACTGACGAAGAGCGCGCCATTATTGAATCGCTGGCGGCAGGGCTGCGCGAAGGGGACGGCGGCACGCATCTGATCACCTACCATCCCCGAGGTCCAGGACGCTCTTCCGATTACTTTGCGTCAGCCCCGTGGCTCGACTTCAACATGTATCAGTCGTCGCACGGCGCTCACGACCATGACAACGGACTCTTCGCAGAACACGACTACGCCCTCCAGCCCGCAAAGCCCACGCTCGATGGAGAGCCGCGCTACGAGACGCTGATGGTTGGCTTCTACTATCCCGACGCCAGCAAGTACGACCGCTTTGACGAGTACGACGTGCGCCAGGCTGCATACTGGTCGATTCTGGCTGGAGCCTGCGGCCACACATACGGGAACAACAACATCTGGCAAATGTGGGAGCCCGGTCGCAAGCCGGAGATTTCACCCAACCTGGCTTGGTATCAGTCACTCGACCATCCAGGCGCGTTCCAAATGGGGCTAATGCGCCGGCTATTTGAGTCGCGACCGTTTCAGAAGCTAGCTCCCGACAAGGATCTGGTCGTGAACGGGACCACAAATGGCGGCGCCAAAATCCGCTCTTCTCGCGCTGCAGATGGCTCCTTCGCTTTCATCTATTCCCCGCGCGGCGAATCTTTCACCGTCGACAAAACCCGGCTGAAAGCCGCTCGCCTGAAAGAGATCTGGTTCGATCCCCGCTACGGCGCTTCCTATCACTTCCACACCACCACGAATGAGGGCTACCAGACTTATGCCCCACCAACTTCGGGGCGCGGTCAGGATTGGCTCCTGATTCTCGAAGACGAGGCTGCCGGATTCCAAGCGCCTAACGCCTACCGGTTTCCCAATGAGACTAAACTTGGATCAGCTCGTTAGCCGAGAACCGGTTCGGGACAAACTTGTTAACCGAGAGCTGGTTCGCTTTTGGGAAAGAGCATCGGCTTCAGGCGTACCGATTTGAATGACATCGATGGAAGTCCTCGCGCTTTGAATGACTTCGGTGGAAGCCCTCGCATTTATGCGGGGCAGGGCTTTTAAGCCCTGCTGGAGTGAGCGGCAATCATCCTCGCGCTTTAGCAGCTGGCGCACGTAACCGCCGGAAACCCACATTGCTCCGGTGTCCGACGAAATGCTTGCCTTTAAATCCGCTTTCAACAATTGCCTTCCCTATCCTAATCTTGTGAATCTTTTCTCGAGCAACGGATAACGAAAATATTTTTTCGCGCACTCGCAAATTTCTGATTCGTTTATCTCAAAAACCAATCTAGAGCAACGGACGAAGCTTGATTTCTTACTGTTGGCTGGGTTATCACCGAATGGCGTGTTTGTCTGTATCACAATGGAACTGCGAGACGAATCCGAGTGGCTTTCTGTACAGTGCCGCTCGAGTCGTCTCCGGGGATCTCGGACCAAGTTCCCAAGGGATTCATGCGAAATCCCTAGGACCTCAAGGGATCTGAAGGGATCTCATGGGATTTTTTCATAATGCAGAACGCCCGTTGCTTAGCCCGTACTTGAATTGATCTCGAGGGCAAAACAAAAGGCATCTTTCCGCGTCTAGAAGCATCATGAAAGGCGGATGGGCTTCTCCGTTCGCGCTGGCTTGGCTCAATCCAAGAGTGTCCACAATGGCTACAGCTCCTAGAACGACGATCGCTGGTTTCCCGCCTCCGCCGATGGGGAAGCAGGAGTTGATCGAGAGCCTTCTCAAGCTCCAGAAGGCTGCCAAGAAGATCACGTCAATTCTCGATCTGGGACTGCTCGTGGATAGCATCGTCAACGATATAGCTTGTTCCTTCGGCTGCATGGAAGTGGATATCTTCCTGCGACATGAAAGCCGAGACGAAATGGTTGCGGCCACTATGCACTGCTGCGCGACGCACGGGGGCGGCCACACGCTGAAGATCGGCGAGCAAGGCATGGTGGGACACGTCGCGTTCACCGGCAAGATGCACTATGCCCCTGACGTGACTCGAGATCCTTACTACTTGCCATGTGACCAAGGCGCAAAGTCGGCAGTCGCAATCCCTCTGAAGATCGGCGAGCGCGTAATCGGGGTCTTCAACGCCGTGCATCCCGAAGTCGACGGCTTCGTGCCGGATCAATTGAAGGTGCTGCGCGCTCTCGCTGACCACATCGCGATTGCGCTTGAAAACGCTCGCTTATTCCAACGCGAACGCGAGCTGAATGAGCGCTTGAATAAAGAGGCTGAAGAGGCGCGCGGGATTCAGCAGCAGCTTCTACCCAATTCTTCCGTCCTGTTGCCGGAGTTCGCGGTTACCGGCGCAACGCTTCCGGCCGGCGCCGTGGGAGGCGATTGGTACGACTACCTGGAGCTTCCCGACGGCAAATGGGGTCTGGTACTTGCCGATGTTGCCGGCAAAGGCATAGCCGCAGCGCTGCTGATGTCGGCAACGCGCAGCGTATTTCGTGCGATCGCAGAAACAGTTGCAAGTCCCGGTGAAGTGCTCGCCAGATTGAACCGCACATTGCTGCGCGACTTCCCTGCCGGACGCTTCGTAACCATGATCTACGGCGTGCTCGATCCCAAGCAGCGTACGTTTACTTTCGCAAATGCGGGTCATCCGTGGCCGGTGATTTTGAGAGGCACCTGCACGAACCTTGTTGAGACCGAATCGGGACTGCCGCTCGGCATCGCTGAAACTTCGTTCTCGGAATCCACCCTGACTCTGAGTGCTGACGGTCGAGTGCTTCTCTATAGCGACGGAATCTCCGAAGCCCTCGATCCTCAGCAACGGGAGTACGGAACCGCCCGCCTCGAAGAACTCATGCAACAGCCCAAGATTTCAACGCAGACAATCCTCGACGACGTACGCGTATTCAGCTCCGGCCAGCCTGCATTCGATGATGCGACCGTGGTTCTGATCACCGCACGCTGACGGAGAGAGGCGAACACGAAGGTCACGAAGGCAAGATCGAGAGGTCACGAAAAATGCAACGCACCGCAGGGAACCTAGACTCTATTCAAGCTCCGTGACCTCCGGTGTTCGCCTTCGTGACCTTCGTGTTCGCCTCTCTCCGTCCGGCTGCATTGACCTCTGTCGCTACTGAAAATAGACTGAAATGTTTCCACTTCCTTGCGGGAGCCCCCAGTGCCTTACTCACAAGATCTGCTCGACTCGCTACACAACGTCGCCACCCAGCTCCGAATCGATTCCATTCGCGCAACCACCGCTGCCGGTAGCGGACATCCGACAAGTTCCATGTCCGCCGCGGAGATCATGGCGTGCCTTTTCTTCGCGGTGATGAACTTCGATCCGCAAGATCCTGCCAATCCGGCCAACGACAAGTTCGTCCTCTCCAAGGGACATGCCGCACCGGTGCTCTACTCCACGTGGGCGGAACTCGGTTACATCAGCCGCGAGCACTTGCTCACACTACGCAGAATCGACTCTGATCTCGAAGGACATCCCACTCCGGTCCTGAAGTTCGTCTCTGTCCCGACCGGCTCACTTGGTCAGGGAATCTGCGTGGCGCTCGGTTTGGCACTCGATGCGCGTGTCGATGGCTCAAACTTCCGCTCCTACGCCTTGCTGGGCGATGGAGAGAATGCCGAAGGATCAGTTTGGGAAGCTGCTGAAGTCGCCTTCCATCATAAGATAGACAATCTCTGCGCCATCGTCGACGTGAATCGTCTCGGACAGAGCCAGCCCACAATGCTCGAGCACCACATGGAGATCTACCAGCAGCGCTGGTCCTCATTCGGATGGAACGCTCTGGCCGTGGATGGACACAATGTTCGCGAGTTGCTTGAGGCTTTCGAGAATGCGAAACGAACGAAAGGAAAGCCCACGGTCATCCTCGCTCGAACGCTCAAGGGCAAAGGCGTTTCTTTCATCGAGGACAAAAACGGCTGGCACGGCAAAGCGTTAAAGAAAGACGAAGCAGAGAAAGCAATTGCCGAACTGGAAAAGCAATTCGTAAAGACAAATGCTCCAAAGCCCATGCCAAGCAAGCCTTCCGGCAAAGCCAAACAGTACGGGCCTTACAAACACATATCGACTCCGCAGTACGAATTCGGCAAGGAAGTCGCGACTCGCGAAGCCGTGGGTCATTCGCTCGCAGAGATTGGCAAGACGAACGAGAACGTTGTCTGTACCGACGGGGACGTTGAGAACTCCACTCACACCGAGTTCTTCCAGAAAGTCGCTCCCAATCGTTTCTTCGAGATGTACATCGCCGAGCAGAACATGGTCGGAGCAACGATGGGCTTCGCAGCCACCGGCAAGATTGCCTTCACTTCGACGTTCGCCTGCTTCTTCACGCGTGCCGCCGATTTCATCCGCCTTGCCGGTCTCGCTCACCTCAACGTGAAGTTCATCGGCACACACGTTGGCGTATCCATTGGTGAAGACGGCTCCTCGCAGATGGGCCTGGAAGATCTGAGCCTCTTCCGCGCTATGGCGGAATCAATCGTGCTCTATCCCAGCGATGCGGTCAGTGCGTGGTATGCAGTCGATCTTGCCGCTTCCCACCACGGCATTGCCTACATCCGCGCCGGACGTCCGAAGCAACCCGTCATCTACCGAAATGACGAGAAGTTCGAAATTGGGAGAGCGAAAGTGCTTCGTCAAAGCAATGAGGATGTCGTCACCGTTGTAGGCGGAGGCATCACGCTCACAGAAGCCCTGAAAGCATATGACGAGCTGAAGAGGCAGGGGATCCCGATTCGCGTGATTGATCTGTTCAGCATTCGCCCGGTCGATACTGCAACATTGCTGAAAGCTGCGGCTGCCACTAACAACACCATCATTACCGTCGAAGACCATTACGTTGCCGGCGGTATCGGGGATGCCGTCGCTGAGGCCGTTGGACCAGAAGGCGTGAGGGTTTGCCGTCTGGCAGTTCGTGAAGTGCCCCACAGTGGAAAACCGGAGGAACTGCTGGCGAAATACAAGATCGACGCACAAGCAATCATCGAATTGGTTCACGCTGTTGCTCCGGTTGCAGCGCACTAAACACGAGCAAAGACTCAGTTACCAGAGCCCGGTCTTTCGTCATCTTCAGGAGCCGCTATCTAACTGCTACTCTCCGCATCGCGGAGGTGGTAGATGGGCAAGACTTCGGTCAAGGCAAAGATTCTGTATGGCGAGGGCGACTCCGAATCCCTGAAGCTGCACCTTAGCGTTCTGGAAAAGGCAGGTTACTCGGTGAAGACCGTGGTAGGACGCCGAGCAATTGAAGAAGCAGTGCGCCAGGATAAGTTTGATGTCCTCGTGCTAGGCCACACCCTCACGAGGGATGACCGCCACCACCTGCCCTACATGGCGAAAAAGGCGAACTCGCTGACGCGAGTTCTCGTCGTGCACGCGAGCGGAAAGCATCCGGAAGTTGACGTCGCTATCGACTCCCGCGACGGCGAGCGTGTATTGCTTGAGGCTCTGTCAGGATTGCTCGAACCAGCATACGCGTAACCTCTGCCTAACCACTTACTGCTTATCAGCAAGGAGGACACCGCCGCTGGCGTACTCCTCCTTCGTGACTTCAACGAAGGTCACCGTCACAGCCGCGCGATTGGCGCCGGCTTCTTCCACCAGCGCGTCAGTCACCCGCGCTGCAACCTTGCGCTTCTGTTCGAGCGTACGGCCTTTTAAGAGAGTGATTTGAATTACCGGCATTCGCCCCGTCCCACAGTAGAGACGCAGCATGCTGCGTCTCTACCATGCTGCCCTGTTTATCTCGTCAGTTCATATCCCGCAAAGAAATAGCTCAGCTCGAAACGCGCAGTGTCTTCTGCATCCGAGCCATGGACCGAATTCGCCTCGATGCTCGCTGCGTGCTTCTTGCGAATCGTGCCGTGTTCGGCCTTAGCCGGATCAGTCGCGCCCATTAGCTTTCGGAGATCCGCAATGGCATTTTCTTTTTCCAGTGCCAGAACGACGATCGGTCCGGATGACATGAACGTCGTAAGCGACTCGAAGAATGGACGTGTCGCATGAACGGCGTAGAAACCTTCAGCTTGCGCTTTTGTAATCCACAGCATCTTCATGCCGAGGATGTTGAACCCGGCATGCTGAATCATGCCGAGGATGTCTCCGGTCGCATTCTTCGCGACCGCGTCAGGTTTGATGATGCTGAATGTGCGTTGCAGAGTCTTCATTACGTTCTATGAGTCCTTGTTTCTCAAATTTTCTTATTAAAGAAGAATTGATCTTGCCCTGCAGCGTGGCCCGCACAAACAGTAGAGACGCAGCATGCTGCGTCTTTACCATGCCGCCCGACGTCACGATGCTCTCGCTGGCTGCCCGATCGCTTGCGCGAG
>QIBC01000214.1 GCA_003225215.1 Acidobacteriota bacterium | reverse complement strand
TCCAGCTTGGCCTCGGAGTTGTCGAGATTCCTAGATTGGGAATGATTCATGCGGCCTCACGTTTCACGGAACCGTCCGCTACCGCCGATGGTTCGGTCGTCCTGAGTAGCGCGGCCAGCACTCCCGCTGCGAGCAGTCCCAATCCGATCCAGCGGCGATTCAGGTTTAGCGTCGATTGCCAGCTTCTATTGTGGGCGCGATCGTCGAATTCTCCGTGCGCGCCCCAGTCGCCGGGCAGCGGCTTCCAGAGATTGTCTGGACGATTAGGATCGGCTGGGCCGTCGTATTGCTGGGCATCGTAGCCGGTCTTACCTAGATAAAGGTCAAGCAATCCGGGCAGGAATTTTTGTGCCTGCATTATGGCCACGGTGGGCTCGCCTACCCAGATTTCCCGGCGGAATCGAGTCTGTAAAGCCCACAACGCCGTGTTTAGCGCCGCAATATGCCGCCTGTAAGGGGATACTACGGTACGCTAACGCTGATCCAACCTGCACGATAGTGCCCCTATTTCGCGCCTGCATCCGCCTTAACGCCGACATTGTGCCGTACACATAACCCAAATAAGTGACGTCGGTGACGCGTTTAAACTCCGCCGAAGTCATTTTAAGGAACGGAGAAAACACCGAAACCATGGCTGCATTGACCCAAACGTCGATCGTTCCGAGCTCCTGTTCGGTGTTAGCAGCTGCGTTTTCGACCGCATCGGCGTCGGAAACGTCGGTGGGAATGGCGATAGCGCGGCGTCCAAAGGCCTCAATTTCGCGCCTTGCCGCCTCCAGACCGTCGATACCACGTGCAATAAGGGCGACATTAGCGCCCTTTTTCGCGAACAAACGAGCGGTTGCGCGACCGACTCCGGCAGAGGCTCCGGTTACCACTACTACCTTGGGAAATGCCATTTTGGCTCCAGAAGATGAAATCTGGGTGGTTAAGAACAGCTATTCGGTTAGAAGAGGTCGCTCGCGGTGTGGATGTCAGCGCAGGCTAGGCCTCGGTTGGCGGTCGAGGCAATTGAGATTCGTTACAACTTCTTCCAGGAGCAGGAGTTGTCGAATTACCTCAAATTTACCGCTGCGGGAGCGGTGGTGAATTGTTCTGGCACGCAGAAGTGCCTCAAATACATGCAAACGGGGCTAAAGATGCCCTGGAAAGTGCATTGTGGAAACCCGAAAATGTCGGAATTACAGCTCAGAATCGTTGCACCGCGAGTTGGGGAGTTTCGGGAAGCGACTCGAATCCAGCAAAGCTTCGTCACAAAAGCTGAAAAGAAAGCGCTTCGATGGCTGGCAGAAAGGGTTCCGCCGGCGATTAACTCGGATCATTTAACCGTCTTAGGCGCTGCTGGAATGTTTTTAGCGAGCGCTTCTTATGCGCTAACTCGTTTCAATCGTTACGGATTGCTGCTGGCGTGCTTCTTTCTCGCCGTGAATTGGTTCGGCGACAGCCTCGACGGCACGCTTGCGCGCTATCGGAACCGGCAGCGTCCACGATATGGATTCTACGTAGATCACGTAATCGATTGTTTTGGTGTGACTGCCCTTCTCGCCGGAATGGGAGCTTCCGGACATATGAATCCGTTGATTGCAGTATGGATGCTGGTCGCGTATCTGTTGCTTTCGTCTGAGATCTTTCTCGCGACGTACGCATTAGCGCGGTTTGAAATGTCGTATTTCTACTTTGGTCCGACGGAGCTGCGCATCTTATTGTGCATCGGCAATTTGTACGTGTTTTTTCATCCTTTCGTTCATCCTTTTGGATTGCCATTAAGCCTGTGGGATTTAGGCGCTGTGGTGGGTTCTCTCGGAATGACGGTGATCGCGGTTGGCTCGTTCGTCCGCCACGGATATGCGCTCTATGAGCTGGAGCAACTGCAATGAGCGTCGCTAAACGGCGTCAGATCCGGCGCTGGGGCGTGTTTAATGCGGTTGGAATCCTTGGATTTGTCCTTCAGCTTGCACTTTTGTTCGCGCTAAAACGAGGACTTTCGATGAACTATCTGGCCGCGACGGGACTCGCGGTTGAGGCCGCGGTCCTGCATAACTTTGTGTGGCACGAGCATGTGACCTGGGCCGATGTAATCGCGTCGCTTCGCCACGGCGTCTGGTGGCGGCTATTACGCTTTCATGCTGCCAATGGAATTGTTTCGATTGTCGGCAATCTTGGGTTTACGTGGGCGCTAGTTGAGCGGCTGCGATTGCCCTATCTGATCGCCAATGCCGTGAGTGTCTTGATCTGCTCTTTGCTCAACTTCGTCCTCAGCGACCGTTTCGTGTTTCATGGTGAGATGAGAGAAGGCTGCCGGGCATGAGTCATGCGGGATAAGAATGAAATTTTCCGCACGCTGTCCCAAATAAGATATTCACGATAACTCTCAGTATTCAGAGTACTTATGGTCCACCGGGCAACTGTCCCAACTTTCCAAAATCCCTAGGGGTGCTGGGACATTCACTCCATGGGTCACGGGCCAAGGCGCGGCAAACTGAGATCCCTGACTCAGTGGCTACCGCGGCGGCTACTGACCGTTATTGCTTGACCGCGCGTCACGCGGCAAAGCGTTGCGCATCTTTTCGCTTGAGCTCAAGCCCAATTCCAGGGCGGCTCATATCGGGAGCTAAGAAGCCATCGACCGGCATTGCGGCTCCATCAAAGAACATCTGCTCGATGCGAGCGTGGTCGTGGAAATGCTCGATGTGCCGGAACGCCGGCTGAGCGCAACACGGATGCAGATGGACCGATGGAGACGTGTGGGCAGAGAAGGGAATCTGAAAGCTCTCGGCCAGCACGCCTGCGATCATGAAACCCGTGATGCCTTCACAGCGCGTGGCATCAGCTTGTAAGACATCCACCGCGCCGGCTTCCAGCATGCGCCGGAAGTAGTACTCGTCAAATCCGTACTCTCCGGCGGCGATCTCCATTCCCGCTGGGGCGCTATCGCGAATCAGCCGCAGACCTTCCAGATCGTCTGACGAGACTGGCTCTTCGAACCAGCGAACATCAAACTTCGCGAATCGCGCTGCCATTCCGAGCGCCTGTTTTCGCGAGTACGCGCCATTGGCGTCAATGAAGAGCTGGACGTTGGGACCGATGGCCTCGCGGGCTGCACGAACTCGTTTTACATCGTGCTCCGGTTGTGATCCAACTTTCATCTTCACCATGCGAATGCCCTGCGCGGCCCAGCCTCCGAGCTGCTCTTGCAGTTGGCGGATTGAATAGGAGGTGAACCCGCCGCTCCCGTACACCTCGACTCGTTCGCGGCATCTGCCGAGTAAGGCAGCCAGTGGGATGCCGAGCAGTTTGGCTTTGAGATCCCAGAGCGCGTTGTCGACTGCGGAAATCGCGGTGGAAGCAATCCCTGGACGTCCAACGTTCCGCACGTGCGAGCGCATCCTGGTCCAGAGGGCGGTGTTCGCGAGCGCGTCCTGGCTTTCCAGCAGCTTCGAGAACGATTTCTCAATCAGAGTGACTGCGGCTTCGCTTGCGTAGGTGTATCCAATGCCAGTCTGATCGCCCGCTGTGACCTCGGCCAGAACCATTGTCGTGCTGTTCCAGCTAAACGTGCCATCGGCTTCGGGAGCGTCGGTGGGAACGGTGAACGTGGAGACCCTCGTTCTCTTGATGGGAATGGAATCGCGCATGACTATTTGTCAAGATTCAGGGATAACGATTTGAGTTGTGAGCGGCGTACAATCAGCAATTCCATGGCCCGAAGACAAACTGGCTCAGAATCAGAGAAGCTCACCGGAGCCGTTCCTGCCGAGCAGCTCCAGGACCCGTTTCCTCCGATTGATCTCCCAATCCATCCGCCATTCCCTCCAATGGAGGCGCGCACGGCTGCGCAACTACCCGAGTCGCGGAGCTGGGTATATGAACCCAAATGGGACGGTTTTCGGGGGCTCGCCTTCCGCAAAGACGATAACGTTCTGTTGCAATCCAAAGCGGGTCAGCCACTGGGGCGATATTTTCCCGAATTGGTTGAGGCTTTGCGCACGCTGCCGGCGAGACAGTTTGTTCTCGATGGCGAGATCGTGATTTTGAGCGAGGGGCATCTGGATTTCAACGCGCTGCTCCAGCGAATTCATCCAGCAGAGAGCCGCATTCGCCGCCTGGCAAAGGAAACACCGGTAACGCTCTTGTGCTTTGACTTGCTGGTTAATGAAGAGGGAAGACTCCTCACTGGCGAGACCCTCGAGAGTCGGAAAGCGAAACTGAAAGAGTTCTTTGACCAGATTGGGAAGAATCCAAATGTGCGGCTCTCACCGTCTTCGCGTGATTTGCCGGTAGCGCAGCGCTGGATGGGCAATCTGGCAACCGTCGGATTCGACGGCGTAGTCGCGAAGAAGCTGGACGAGACGTACCTTTCCGGAGAACGTAGCGGCATGGTGAAGGTAAAACGCCTGCGCACGGCAGATTGTGTCGTCGGCGGGTTTCGTTATGCCAGCAAAGGCGAGGTGATCGGCTCGATGCTGCTGGGACTCTACGATGAGCATGGCAAACTCAACCACGTTGGTTTCACCTCGAGCTTCAAAACTGAAGAGCGCGCGAAGTTGCTGAAGACTCTCGAGCCTTACATTACCGAAGACAAGCAGCAAGGCTTCAGCGGCAATGCTCCCGGTGGCCCCAGTCGCTGGTCAACCGAGCGCTCCACCGAGTGGGTTCCACTTCGGAACAAGCTGGTGTGCGAAGTTCAGTACGATCACTTCTCCGGCGGACGCTTCCGCCACGGTTGCAAATTCCTGAGATGGCGCCCCGACAAGTCTCCGGAGCAATGCACCTACGAGCAGGTGATTCCCGGAACGGGAGGAGATCTGGAAAAGCTGCTGGCAGCCTAAGACGAGGGTACAGGTTACAGGGAAAGGCGAACAGCCGGATTGGCAAGAGTGAACAAGGAAGCTTCGTTAAGCCGTTCTGCCTTGAGTGTCTTTGTCTTCCCCGTCCCCTGTAACCTGTCCCCTGTTCCCCGTTAGGGCGGGTCCGTTCGCCACAAATCCGACTCCGGCACTGATCAGAGCGATTCCCAACCACCGGCTCGTGGTGACGTTCTCATGGAGGAAGAATTTTGAGAGCAGTGCAACCACTACGTAGCCGAGAGCAGTGGCAGGCAAAACAAATGTGAGATCAGCCCACGAGAGCGCCGTGAGGTAAGAGCCGAAGAAGATGAGCAGGCATAGAATTCCTAGGACGACAAATGGATTCCGAATCGCAAAAAGCAAATCGAGCCATCGCGCGGGAGAGATGGCTCCAATCTGCTTCATTCCGACTGAGAGAAGTATGTCGCCTATTGCAGCGGAAAAGATAATCGCCAGCAGGACAAGATAGCGTCGAGCCGTCATTCCGATCCGACTTCGACAGCCTCTTCCTGCATTTGCGTTTCCGCCGGCACCGGCACAGGCTGCGGATTCTTTCTCGTCTCCTCGACGTACCTATTACGCGCCGCACGCAGCTTCAGAAACGCCTTGGCTTCCTTATACAGCCGCTTGCGCTCGCCGTTGTTGAAGATCGCCTTTCTTACAATGCGATATACCTGCTTCGGACGGAAGTAATATTCGTCGTAGAAGCGGTGGACCATCTCCATCACGTAATCGCGCGGCAGTCCCGGATACTCGATGTGCGCCATCTGGTGTCCGCCGGCATCTACCATCGACTGACTGTTGATGATGAATCCGTGTTTCTCTGCGAAATCGTGGAATTCCGTACCAGGATACGCGTGTGCCAGTGACACCTGAATGGTTTCGCAATCGAGCGACTTGGCGAAGTCGATGGTGTTGCGAATTGTCTCTTTGGTCTCGCCCGGCAGTCCCAAAATGAAATCGCCGTGAATCACCAGTCCAAGCTTGTGACAATCGCGAGTGAAGTCGCGGGCGCGTTCAATGGTCGCGCCTTTCTTGATGTTCTTCAGGATCTGCGCATCGCCCGATTCGAAGCCCACAATCAGCAGGCGACATCCCGCATCGCGCATCGCCTTCAGCGTATCGTAGCTTGTCGTCACGCGCGAGGTGCACGACCAGGTCAAATTCAGCGGCTTCAGCTTCGGGCAAAGTTCGATCGTGCGCGGTCCCTGGATGTTGAACGTGTCGTCATCAAAGAAGAATTCTTTGACGTTAGGCCAGTATTCCTTAGCTTTCGCCATCTCTCGTGCGACGGCATCGGTAGAACGCTTGCGCCAGGCATGTCCACTGAGCGTTTGCGGCCACAAACAGAATGTGCATTGCGCTGGGCATCCGCGCGTCGTGTACAACGACACGAACGGATACAACAAGAAGGGGACGTTGTAACGCGTGACATCCAAATCACGCTTATAGACGTCGGTGACATCCGGCAGAGCATCGAGGTCCTCGATCTGCGGGCGATCGGGATTGTGGACGACGCGTCCGTTCTTCCGGTACGAGATGCCGAGGATCTCATCGAGCGGCTTACCCTGCGCGAACTCGACCACCGAGTAATCAAATTCCTTGCGGCATACGAAGTCGATGGCGTCGCATTCGTTCAGCGCCTTATCAGGCGAGGTAGTGACCGGCGGTCCTACGAAGGCAATCTTCAACTTCGGGTTCGCCGTCTTCATAGCGTAGGCGAGCTTCTGGTCGCCTGTCCATCCAGGAGTGCTGGTGAACAGCACCAGGAATTCATAGTCCTGGCCGATCTTGATGGTTTCGTCGGAGGAGACGTGATGCGGTGGGGCGTCCAGCAGACGCGAGCCTTCCAGCATGCCCGCCGGATAAGCCAGCCAAACCGGATACCAGTACGATTCAATCTCTCGAGTGGCCGGCCAACGCGAACTGGCGCCGCCGTCAAAGTTCTCGAACGAGGGAGGGTTCAGGAACAAAGTTTTTAGTGGCATGCTTGAATGTCAACTATAACATCCAGAGAACCCCATTGGTCGTCCCGAATACGAAAATGTCGGAGTGGTAACTCATTGACAAAGCTACTACTTTCGTGGAGAAGTTGGCCTTCGATCGACTGACAAGACGATCTCGCGACTTAGAAACGACTCCGGGGTAATTCAAAGAAGAGAACAGGACCATGCGACCTAATTTTGAAAGTCCGCTATCAATAGAGGGGAGACTGAAATCCAGCTTAGTGATTCGAGTTTCGTCTTTCGGCCAAGTATAGCTTCGATTTTTGTCTGCATTGCTTGGGTGTTGTTTTGCGAGAGCTGATACTCCAGCTTGGCGACATCGCGCGCCGCACTGAGCTGGGCGACGGTGCGTTGCATTTTGAGGGTCTCGGTGGATACCTGTTCCTTGGCGGCGTCTGCATCCTTGCGAGCGCGCTGCGCTTCCGCATAGAGGGCCTCACTGTGGTCCTTCTGGCTCTTGTTCAAAAACGGGAAGCGGATCTCTACTCCGAGGGCTCCATTGTTGCGCTTGAATGTCTTGTAGTACTGGTCGTAATTGTTGTACTTGCTAAAGCGCGCGTACTGTCCAACGAGATCAATCGCGGGATAAAGCTGTTTGTGCTCTCCACGCGCCTGGAACAGCTTCGCCGCAGCCAATTCTTGCGCGCCCTTTAACGCCGGACTGAAGGCCGTGGCGCGCGAGGCCAAATCTTCTTCCTGCGAGACTTCGGGCAGACGCGGGATCGATTCGCTGATGGTTTCAAATTCCTTTGCCGGCAATCCAGTGAGTTGCGACAAGCGCAGGCGAAGAGTATCGGCACCGGCCAGAAGCTCCGCGATTTTGAGCCGGATGCGCGCTGTGTTCAATTTGGCCCGAGTCAGTTCAATGGCAGGGTCAACCCCAGCTCCGATCCGTTGCTGTTCGATGTGTTCGAATCTGAGTGCGGCATCTTGCTGCTGGCGAAGGATATTGATCGAGGCCTGATTCTTGTCGAGTTCGGCATAAGAAAGCGCCGTCTCGAGAATCATCTGCCCCTTCTTCTCCTCTTTATTCGCAGTAGAAGCGCGCATGTCGCTGCGAGCGGCTTTTATGAACTCACGCTGCGCGTAGTTGAGCAAAAGGCTTGTGGAGCTGACTTTAAAAATCGAAGGCTCGCCGAGAGGGAAGCCAAACGAATACGCCAGCCCAGAGCCAAAGTAGACCTGCGGTATGTATTGATCACGCGACTCCTGGTACAGAGCCTGTAGGCGGTTCACGTCGGCAGATGCGGCGCTCATGGCAGTGCTGTTGCGGATAGCCAGTTCGATCGCTCGTTTGAAAGGAACGGGCTCCGCAGAAGAAGCTACGGGGAGCAGCAGGGAAACATATAGCAGAAGAGAAACGCGAGTGTTTGCGAACATGCAGAAATTCTACTTGGTTCCGAAGCCGGGTTCGCCAACGAACGAGAAGCCCGGGCTGCGTGCTGCCCAATCCTACGTTCGGGCCATTCCAAGAGGAGAGACTCGCGAAAAACTTATCAGAAATACAAGGAGAGTTGAGGTTCGCGATGGGCGATGTGCGCGATGTGTAGTAAATCGGTTTACTAGCCAGTGAAGTATTCGTTTTCGAAATCAGTCATTACTGCTTGCCGATGCCGGGACGCTCTCCGGCCGCGGTGGAGCCGAAGGTCTCAAGCGGCTCGTAGTTGATTCCCGAATTACCAGCTCGGGCTCTACCGCGACTTCGTTCGGGACGGTGCCTTTACTGCGAAGACGATCGAGCAGGGTTCGGGCAGCGATTTCGCCCATGCGGCGCAGAGGCTGGCGAATCGTTGTCAGGCTTGGTGTGTTGTAAGCGGCGCTGGGAATGTCGTCAAAGCCGACGACCGCTACGCTTCCCGGAACCTCCAGGCCGGCGTCGCGGAGTGCGCGAATCGCGCCGATAGCGGAGACGTCGTTAAACGCGAACAACGCGGTGAAACGCTCCCCGCTGGCCAGGAGTCTCTGCACGACCGGGTATCCCATATCGGGAAAGGGAGTACTGAATTCCATTTCCACACACAAGGAGGGCTTCATCTCGAGATCGAGCTTCCTGGCGACTTCGCAGATGCTCTGCCATCGGACTTCAGTATCGGAACTAACTTTTGGACCTTTCATAAACGCGATCTCTCGATGCCCCATACGCGCAAGATGTCCAAGGGCAAGTTCCGCTGCGCGCCGGTGATCAAGAATCACGTTCGTGGCGCCCTCGATATTGCGGTGGCCCGCCACGATGACGACAGGCAAGGGAAGTGAATGCGCGATCGGGGTATCGATGGCGATAATGCCCTCAACTGCCCTGTCGAGCATGATTAGCGGGTATTCCTCGATCAATTCCGGATTGTTGCGGTGACCGGCAGCGAAGTAAAAATAGCCCTCCCGCATCAGGTAGTCCTCAATGCCACTGGTCAAAAGAGCAACGTAATCAGAGAGATCGGGGTGAAGAATCCCAATTGTGAACGAACGCTGCATGCGCAGCGAACGAGCGTAAAAGTTGGGGCGGTAATTCAGCTCCTTTGCCGCTTGAAAAATGCGCTTCTGTGTCTCCTCGGGGATGGCTGCTGCCGCTTTGGTACGGTTTATGACCAGCGAAACCGTTGCCGGGGAAAGACTTAGATGCTCCGCCAGTTCTTTAAGGCTAAGGCTGCGAACGGTGGGTCTTTTGCCGCCGGTTTTCCATTTGATCTTGCCGCCATCTTTCGATTTGGCCATAAGACTCTTACGAGGTTTTGTGTCGCGAGGTTGCACCCAGAGTACAGCCTCCCCGCCGAAAAATTCGCGAAATAAAAAAAAATCTTGACAACAAAACAAGTTATGCAGCTTAATTACGCTCCATAAAAGCTCTACTAAATCGATTTGTCAGTCAATCTGTAAGATTCACGGGCTCCAAAAGAAAAGACAACCGGCTGTTAGTGCAGTCAAGCTGTCATCGATCTTCGATGGGGGAAGCAATGAAGCACAAACTCAGCGCCCTGCTGTTGTTCTCTCTTCTGTTCGCAACCTGCTCGCTCTTCGCGCAGAAATACACCGGCACAATTCTAGGAACGGTCAAAGACTCGAGCGGCGCGATGATGCCGAACGTTACCGTCACGGCACGTCACGTGGCCACAGGTGCGGTGCGAACCGCGACTACGACTGGGCAGGGCGACTTCACAATCACGGATCTCACAGCTGGCGTGTACGACGTAACGGCGAGTGCCCCGAATTTCAAGGAAGTAGTTGCCAAGAACGTCGAGTTACACGTGTCCAGCAACGCCACCCTTAACCTCACGCTTCAGCCCGGCGGCACCACCGAAGTGGTGACGGTAGAGGCAAGCGCGGTGCAGGTGGAAACGTCCACTGGAGCGGTTGGCAATGTCATTGACGGGACCCAAGTGCGCGAGCTGCCGCTGAATGGTCGTAGCTTTGTTCAGCTGACCCAGCTGATGCCAGGTGTGTCGCCGCAAGCCAACTTCGACTCCAAGCACAAGGGCTTGGAAGCGGGTGTCGATTTCTCGGTGAACGGAAACAGCACCACGGGAAACATCTTCATGGTCGACGGCGTGAACAACAACGACATCGGCTCGAACCGCACGATCCTTGTATACCCGTCGATTGATTCAATCCAGGAATTCAAGATGCTGCGCAATAGCTATGGTCCTGAATATGGCCAAGCGATGGGCGCAGTCGTCAATATCGTGACCCGTGGCGGGTCGAACAATTTTCATGGTGCTGCTTACTACTTCGGCCGGAACGACGCCTTGAACGCGACCGATTGGTTCAATAGCCTGAACCATATCCCAAAAGACAAGCTGCGCCGCAATGACTTCGGCTACAACGTTGGTGGCCCCATCAAGAAGGACAAACTGTTCTTCTTCTGGTCACAGGAGTGGAACCGCGAACTTCGCGGCAAGGCAAGAACAGGTGATGTCCCCACGGCGGCGGAAAAAAATGGGGATTTCAGCAATCGGCGTACAGATAAGGACAATAATGGGAATCCCTGTGATCCCGCTCCCGCCATTGGTGGAACCACATTTACGAACATTTCGCAGGTCCCCACTGGCGGACTTTCCAATGCGGGAAAGACCTATCTGAAGATGTTCCCCGACCCTAACCAAGCCAGTCCGGTGAACTGCCAAAACTGGGCAACGTCAATCACCGCGCCCATTTACTGGAGAGAAGAAAATATTCGCGGTGACTACAATCTCGGTAAGACCTGGATGCTGTTTGGCCGGTTTACACAGGACCACTGGGAGCAGCCTTTCCCCGGCACGCTTGGCTTCTGGGGAGACGA
Source organism: Acidobacteriota bacterium (assembly GCA_003225215.1). Taxonomy (GTDB): domain Bacteria; phylum Acidobacteriota; class Terriglobia; order Terriglobales; family Acidobacteriaceae; genus Gp1-AA112. Next base: position 4,167 of record QIBC01000214.1, on the reverse strand, counting down.
TCAATTTCCATCGATTGAAGGTGGTTGGAAGCAGCCAGGCTATCAAGCTACAGTCAAACTGACGAAACTCTTTGGAAACAGCGCTGTCAATGATTTCCAGGTTTCCTATGCCGCCAACCGCATCACGGTGAGTCAATCTGGAACCAATCCTGGGTTGAACGACCAGATCATTGCAGCCTCGCCCACGTTCTATCCACTCTCTCAGAAGTTCAACGGAAACAAGATCGGTTATCCGGGATTCTGGGGCGGTTGCGGTCCAGACTGCGCCACCGGCAGCAACTTGTGGATGCAGGGACCTTGGCATAACAACGAGCAACTCTACATCGCGAAGGACGACCTCTCTAAAGTATGGAGAAATCACACCTTCAAAGTCGGGTTCCTCGTAAGCAACAATCAGAAGAACGAGATGGTGATGAATGAATCCCAGGAAAACGCCTTTTACTGGGGTGCAGCCACCAATAACACAGGAAATGGCGCTTTCAACATGCTGTGGAATCAGGTGCAGTGGGGCGGCAGCGAGAGCCAAACGAACCCCTTCTCGCAGATTCGCTGGCACGATGTCGAACCCTACTTTGGCGATACCTGGAAAATGCGTCCCAACCTAACCGTGGAATACGGCTTCCGTTGGTCCTTCCTGCGTATGCCGTATAGCGGCCCAGACAGGATTGCCACTTTCAGTCCGAGCGCTTATAACCCAGCTTTGAGCAACGATGCGTGCAACGGATTGCTGCTGCCTCCCGGCACTAACTTCTGCCAGGCTGCAGGATTCAAAGGCGGAGCTGCTGGTGTAAACCGTGCACTGAAGGACAATAACAACCACGCGATTGCACCTCGGCTCGGCTTTGCATGGGATCCCTGGGGCACCGGAAAGACTGCGATTCGCGCAGGCGTCGGACAGTTCTTCCAGCGCGAACGTCTCAACAATACACTGCAAATGGCAACGAATCCGCCATTTTCGCTGACTGCAGATTACGGCCCGGGCCGATTCTTGGATGTGGCTCCGGCGCCCGGAGCGCTCAAATCTGCCGGGGCTCCAGGCTTCGCGCAGGACACAAGCGACATTCTGCCCAACACGTGGCAATGGAACTTGACGGCCGAACATCAGTTCTCCCGCGGCAGCAAGATAGAACTTGCCTACGTCGGCAATCGCGGAGTTCACATGTTGCAGTACACGGATGCGAACCCTGTGCCTGCCTCACAACGTCTAAACTATGCTTTCCAAAACAGCAACTCGCTTAGGCCATTCGCAGGTTTTGGCTTCATCACGGATGCATTCTGGGGTGGCGATTCCAACTACCATGCGCTCCAGGCCCTTTACCGCGCGAGAGTTAAGGCGGTTGACGCGCAGTTTGCCTACACCTGGTCCAAATCGCTTAGTGATACAGACATAACCAATAGCGGAAACAACAATCGGGCAAGCTTGCTGCAGGATCCCGCCAATCCTCACCTGAACTACGGGCCGAGTCAGATCAATCGGCCGCATGTATTTACGTCAAACATCGTCTACAACGCTCCGCAACTGAACGACTACAACTCTTTCGTCAAGACCACTCTTGGCGGTTGGGAAATGGCCACTATCCTGCAGTACACCAGCGGTTCGTCGTTATCGATATTCAACGCCCGCGCCGTCGATACTGCTCCAGGCGGTATAAGTGGAGCAGGTGCCAATCAGGACAACATTCGTCCCTTGGTGGTACCGGGCCAGCCTTGTCGTGCTCCTTCGGGTTCTCCCGAGTTTCAATGGTTGAATCCGAATCGATGGACGATGGTTGGATATCAGATAGGTACGTTTGGGGGAACTGGCGCTGCCAACGCCTCTGTAGGCGAGTGCTCTTCGCCTGGAATCGCCAACACCGATTTCTCGCTCTACAAGAACTTCAAGCTCACCGAGCGGTTCCACATGCAGTTCCGCATGGAGTTCTTCAACCTGTTCAACAAAGCGCAGTTCCTTGGCAACTATCAGGATACGGCGAACATAAATACGACCCTCTCGAACAGCGTGCGCGGATGCACGACGACCAGCACGAGCGCAACGGATATGAACAGCATCAACAATCCCGCGAGTGCATGTTTCCGTCGGCCAATCAATACGGTAACGTTCGATGCAGCCAACACACGTAACCCGACGTTCGGACAGGTGACGAAGGACAGGGGGCCGCGTGAAATTCAGTACGGCTTGAAGTTTATTTTCTAGCTGCTCCTCAGAAGAAAATGGGGCTTGATCCAGCATCAAGCCCCATACTTGTTTTCTCGAATCGATCGCACTGATCTTCGAGTATCCTGCAGTAAACATGCGGTCATCTTCGCTCGTAGTGCGCGATATCTTCAGAATTAGACCGAGGCGTTGCATGGCCTCAGGGTTCCGTCTCGCGCTGCTCCTCTGTTTTCTTCCTAACTGCAACGAGGCACAGTCACAGAAAGCGCAAACCAAAGTAGATCCTCGACAGCACTATGACGCTGCCCGAACCTTTCAGCTCGCTGGTGATCAGGAGAAGGCCGCTGCGGAATACAGGAGTTTTCTGGCGGTCGCGCTGCGTGGCGCAGCGAACGCGCAGGCGCATGTGGCTCAGTTCGAGCAGGCGACTAATCTGTTTGAAGAAGCGGCGCGTCTAGCGCCTGAGGACGACAGCGTCCAGCTCGATTACGCCTCTCTGCGCCTCCAACAGAAAGATTTAGCAGGCGCGCAGTCTTTAGCGGAGCAGGTAATTGCACGACATCCGAAGAACCCAGCAGCTCGGGTGGTTCTTGGGCAGATTCTATTCAGCAAGCACGAGTACGACGCCGCTCGCAAGGAATTGGAGGTTGTCGTTGTGGCGGCACCCAGTTTCGACGTGGGCTACCTTCTAGGGCTCACCTACGTCAAGCTGAATGATCTTCCTCATGCCCGCATGCTATTCGAGGAGATGGTTACCGGGCTGGGCGACAGCGCGGAGATTCACATGCGCTTTGGCCGTGCTTACGGCAATGGAGAATGGGAGGCACTCCAGTACTCGATCGATGAATTCAAGAAGGCGATCGCAAAAAATGAAAGGCTGCCACAGGCTCATTATTTTTTGGCGCTAGCTTATCTAGGACGAGACGGTGAGTCCGGATTCAAGACCGCAATACCGGAGCTGGAGGCTGAAGCAAAGCTAAGTCCGAATGATGAGCGGACTCACTATTTGCTCGGATATATCGCACTCCGGCAGCAACGATTCGCAGAAGCTGAAAAGGAGCTTCTGCGAGCCACGCAGATTGATCCGCAGAATCCTGACCCACTCATTTCGCTGGGGCAGCTATACACAGACAAGGAACGCGATTCAGAGGCCGAGGCAATATTGCGCAAGGCGATTGCCGTTACAACCGATGTCTCTCGAAACGAATACCAGATTAATCGCGCGCATTATCTGCTCGGTCGCATACTTCTCCGAAGCGGACGCAAAGACGAAGGGGCGAAGGAGCTGGCCATTTCTAAGGAACTTCGCGACCGCGCCATGCGTCCCCAGGAGACGCAAAATCAAAAATTTCCTGAACTTGCGAACCTGTCTGAGAAGGAAGAGATTACCGCTACCGAAACGATCCTCGTCTCGCCTGAGACGCGCAAACAAGCTGACGATTACATCAATGAAATACGGCTGGCGGTCGCGGATTCATACAACAATCTCGGAGTAATTTCCGCGAGTCAAAAGACATTTCCGGTTGCTTTGGAATACTTCCGTAAAGCCGCTGACTGGAACCCACTACTCGACACCCTTGACCGCAACACAGGTATGGCCGCGTTCTATGCCAATCAATTTGACCAGGCAATCGCCCCTCTTGGTCGTGTCCTGAAACAACATCCGGAAGACATTCGCGCTCGTGCTGCGCTGGGACTGAGCTTCTTTAGCTCGCAGGATTTCCGCAAGACGACGGAGACATTGAAGGTGATTCCCGAGGAGGTCGACAAAGATCCCGGATTGGGATACGCGTATGCAACGTCCCTGGTGAAAACTGGCGATTACACGGAAGGCGTTCGGCGGCTCCAGGATCTGAGTAGTAAAAACCCCAACTCCGCGGACATTCACACATTGCTCGGGGAGGCCTTCGCGGATCAGAAAGAATACAGCGCGGCGCTGGAAGAATATCGCAAGGCACTGGCAATCGACCCCAGTCAGGCGCGTCCACATTTTCTGGCCGGAGTGGTGCTGA
>QIBC01000213.1 GCA_003225215.1 Acidobacteriota bacterium | reverse complement strand
GGTCTCGCCGAATAGTTAGCGTCGAAGCCGTAGAGTCCTTGCCCTGGCGGCAGGTCGTCAATGCTCTTTGACCACGTGTAACTTCCCGTAATGGTAAGGGACTTCGCGCGACGTTCCGCAGTCAACTGCAGTGAGTTGTAGCTCGAATTCACGTCGTAAGGAACGAGTTGAAGGTCGCCAAACGAGACGTCAGCCGCGGGCTTCACAAGGTTCAACCTTCTAATCGCACCGGTACACGTGACAGTAGCGGACGGCACGCACGGGTCTTGGTTGACGGTTTCGCCTAAATGGGACGTATGCGAGCCCACGTATCCCGCGCGCACGAGGAAGCTGGCCGGCAACTGGCGCTCGAGTACCAAATTCCAGTTATAGATGGTTGGTACCTGCCATTTATGGTTTGGGTCCCAGCCCAAATAAAGATCGCTTTGCCGGAAAGGAGCGTTTTTCGGGGGTGGAAAAGCAGCTGGGAAAGGATAGGCGGCCGTTTGACTCGTGCACTTCTGGGCTGTCTGGGTTGCTGCCTGCGTGCAAAGCGGATCGGCAAATGTGCCGGGGCTCGCTCCCACGGCGCCAGTTTGCAGAAAGAGCTGCGGACTGAAAGGCGTCGAGTCTACGAACCGGTTATTGTTCATGCCGCTTATCCGAGTGTCGTAGAAGATGCCGCTGCCGCCGCGCAAACTTGTCTTGCTATCGCCAAAAACGTCCCAGGCGAAGCCCAGCCGGGGCGCAAAGTTATTCATGCTGTCGCGGAGCCCGTTGTTTGGGAAGCCAGCGTCGCCGGGAAAGAAGAGCCCCGCTGGAGCATTGGGAAATACCGTCGAATGTGCTCCGGCGATCAGGTCGGGTAACCTAAATTGCGTCCAGCGATTCTTGAGTTCGCGCTGTGCGCGCCCTGGCTCCCATCGCAATCCAAGATTCACGGTCAACCGACGGTTTACTTTGACGTTGTCCTGAATGTAGAGACCAGCGAAGGTATTGCGATTGTTCTTGAATTCTCCTGCGCCCTGCCGGAATGCGGGGTTACCGCTATAGTCGGTCAACTTCCCTGCCATCAAATTGGCGAATCCGTCGAAGCTGAACTCGGCAGGCTGGAAGAACTTGTTATCCAGATCGACGCGACTGCGTTCGAGCGTTCCGCCGTAGTGCACCTCATGCTTGGAAATCACCCAGCTTACGTCATCGCTCCAGCTGAAGTTATTGCGCACAAAAGAGGCTGGAGGATTATCTCCGAAGCTAAATCCGCCGTTGACCCTGATCTGCTGAATTGCTTTTACCGGCTCGTACGGCAGGGCCACTCCCAAATCGGCAACGCTGATAGCGTTGGCGGCTGGACCACGGCTCGCCTTCTCACGCGAATAGCTGAAGCGGGCATCGTTCAGTAGGTGTGGATTAAAGACATGGCTCTCGTGCAGCAGAATGTTTTGCGAAGTTATCGTCGAGCCGTCGGTATACGTCAAAAAGTTCGCGGGATCGAACACGGCCAGCTTGCTGAAGCGATCATACGCATAACGTACCGAGAATCGATCTTTCTCGGTCAGTACGTGATCCACTTTGCCCAACAGATCATGAAAGTCCTGGTGGTCGGGCTTCGCGAAACTTAACTTTCCGTTGACATCGCCCAGCGGAATCCCCTTCAAAAGGTTTATTACTGCCGGGTCCGCGGCCGTCGCCCGTTGAGCAACGGTAGGAACAGTGGTCTGGGTCACACCGCCAAGATTGCGGAGTCGGGTGCCCTGGTAAGAACTGAAGAAGAATGTCTTGTCTTTGATGATGGGGCCGCCGATAGTGCCGCCGAACTGGTTTCGCTTAAGCTGGTCGCGTCCCATATCCTTTGTCGGAGAACCGTTCGGCAGGGTAAGAGGCGCTGCCCAGTTTCTCGCGTTGAATACTGCATTGCGCACAAATTCAAATGCGCTGCCATGTAGCGCGTTAGTCCCTGATTTGGTGATAACGTTGACCACTGCGCCCGCATTTTGCCCGTATTCCGCGCTGTAGTTGCTGGTCTGAATGCTGAATTCCTGGAGCGCATCCGGATTCGGGAAGGGCTGGTTGACGTTGGTGTACTCGTCAACATAGTTGCCGCCGTCGAGCTGATAGCTGATCTGGTTCTGACGGGCGCCATTCACATTAAGCGTGACCGCGCCAGGAAAAGTCTTAGTTGTGCCCTGGTCAGCGCCACCACTGGGACCCTGAACTGAACCAGCGGTTGTGAGAGTGAGCGTGGCGGCGTTGCGGCCATTCAGCGGCAGTTCGGTAATACGCGTTTGCTCGACCACATTCTTCAATGTGGAGGTGCTGGTGTCGACTTGGACGCTTGAGCCGGTCACTTCGACCACTTCCGTGGGCGTGCCCAACTGCAGATGCCCATTGACTGTCAGCGATTGATCCGCGAGCAGAGTTATTTCCTGCTTCTCTGTGCGAAAGCCTGCGGATTCGATCGTGACCGTGTATCGCGACGGCTTGAGCGCCGTGATTACGTAATACCCCTGTGTGTCCGCCGTGGTTGTACGTGCAAGACCGGTTCCTATTTCAACTGCAGTGATCTTCGCTCCGGCGAGTAGAGCTCCTGAGGGATCAGACACTGTGCCAACGATGTCCCCAAGACCTTGAGCAAACGAAATTGCGCTGAACGACAGGAGGACGAAAAGGAGCACCCATCTTTGCTTCTTCATAACCGCACTCTCCTGACCGCGGCAACCAATTCGCCATTAAACGCTGGCTGCTCGTGTCATCTCATTTTTCTATTGTTTAGATTTCTTCAAATGTTCGGAGCCCACGGTGTAGCCCCCGCTGAAGCACCGACACTTACCCGCACGACTGCTGGACTGCAACGGGGGCCATGCGCGAGCGCATGATGGGTGGGTTCCCGAGACACTGTCAAGCTCAAAGTAACAAAACGTTTACTTAAGAAAAACTTAACGGAGCGTAGCTACAAAGCTGATAGGGTGACTGGGAAACGGCGCGCCTTGGTTCACGACTATTGCAGAGACCGGCGGATGAAATCGGCGATCGTAAGCGTCAGAGCGCGCGGGTAAGCGGCGTTCACCATCGCGAGCGCCTGATTGCGCACGAGCTTGTGGCCGGCTATCCGCATGGTGTGAAAGAAGCGCGACTGTCCCTTCAACGAAAAGGCCGGCAGGATCGAGTACCCGAATCCAGATTCGACCAGTCGCTTGATCGCCTCCGTGTCTGCGGCTTCCATCACGACATTGGGTTCAATGCCGACGTGCGCGAAGAATGCGTCGATGATGGTCCGCATGTTGCTCTGCTTTGGATAGAGCAACCAGGGCACACGCGCCAGATCTGGAACACGAATCGAGCCGATCGGCCCGCCGCGGACCTTGGTCTGCGCAGGCCTCACCACTAGCAAGTCTTCATCAAACAAAGGGATTGTCGTGATGCTTGGCTCCGAAACGGGAAGTGAAATGAGTCCCAAATCGAAACGACGGTCGAGTAGACCTGCGACAATCTCCTCGGTATTGGCAACGGTCACGTGGAGCTCCGTCTGCGGATACTGCTTGCGCAGCATGCGCAATGGACGTCCCAGCCGATAAACCAGCGTCGTGACGCCTGTTGCGAAATGAAATGGGCGAGTATCCTCCTGTGGGGCGCCATGAAAATCGGATTCGATGCGCCGCATCTGGTCGATCACCGTGCGCGCGTGCTCTGCGAGGCGGTACGCCATCGAAGTTGGAGCAAGCTTTCGTCCGGAACGCACAAACAGCTCTGTCTGCAGGTGCTCCGCCAGTCCCTGGAGTTGCAGGCTCACCGCAGCCGGGGAGAGATGCACTCGCTCCGCACCTCTGGTAACGCTGCCCGTGTCCAGAACGGAAAGAAAAACTTCAAGCTGGTGAACGTCCACCCGGAATCCTGTTTTTCATGAATTAATGGCGCCGACACTTTAGTTCAGCTAAAGATTCTTTTCAAGAATTCCCGTTTGACACCCCGGTCTACGCGTCCCAATATGTCCGCACGCACGCAGGTTAGCTGCTGGTCCGGTGGCCTGCTCTCATCATTGGTAACCTGAGACACTTCAAGCCAAGACGCGGTCAAACACCATGTGCGTGTCTGTACCCTGGCCGAATTTCTCAAGCGAACCTAAGATTAATCTTCCCGCGAATCGTTCTGCAGACGTTTATCCGGTAACTAAACGTCCCTTTTACCTCCGCTCCGACGCAATCAGGACCAATCACCATAGCGATCTTCTCCGATACTTGCGGCAATCTCATTCAGCTGTATCAGCCACCAAAGCCATCATCGTAACCAAGATCCCGCCTTTCATCCGGACACGTTCTGATTACCTATCAAACAGAGATAGGCATTCAGCCGCCAGCAATCAGCCCAAAACAAGATCAACAGCGCGGTCCTTCGCGTTGCTCAGAATCAGGGCGGCGGGCTCTTCGATTCCGACAGAAATCGCAAACGGCAACCGTCCTTGACATTTCTATTTCGCGACATACACTGGCGGGCCGATGGCTACTGGCGGCGGTTCCCTAATTGCGCAGGCGTCGAGCATTATTCGGCGGCGGGGAGCGGTGTTGTTTGGACTCTCCCTCTGGCCGTTCGCGCTAAGTTTCATTGGGATAATGTTATTGGTGCGAACGGTACAGCCGGCCGGCCCGGATGCTCCATGGGATCCGGTGCAGGTCTGGAAGAGCATGAGCTGGCTCATGCGATGTACCTGGATCGTTTGCTTCCTGTCCTACTTCTACCTTTCACCCATGCTGGCTCTGGCCGGCATTTCTGAGATTGTGACTGCGGAACAGGGAAGAACGGAGCTGTCACTTGGCGACGTGCTTGGACGAGTTGTGCGGGCTCTCCCGCGATTGATCGGCTTATCGTTTGCCGTCGGCATATTAGCCACTTTCGGTTTTGAAGCCTTTGTGCTTCCCGGGTTGGCGGTGCTCGCAATCACGACGTTTGCCGTTCCGGCAATCATGCTTGAAGGAAAAAGCATGCGTGCGGCCTGGAGGCGAAGCGCGTCGCTGGTACGACAGGGCAGAGGCGGAGTAGTTGCCCTTGGTGGCGGGCTGGCTCTCACCCTGATCGCGATCTTCTGCGTGGTCTTTGCGCTTGGTTCGACAAGTCCCGAAGCAGGGAAATTTGCTGCTCGAGTGTCCTTGTTGCTGATTCCCGCGCCAGTCTCCGTGGTCTTCGGAACGCTGGATGCGCTTCTTTTTCTCGACATTAGAGAGCGCGCGAGCGCGGCGGCTCGCGCCGCCAGTGGCGCGAGTTCGTGAACGCCGCCTGCAAATCGCATGCCCGTTTCCTTGAACAGTTCGAAAGCTATTTACGCGGCGCTGAAGGCTTCCGGAATTCGGCTGGTTTCGGCATTGCCGGAAACCTGGCTCGTCCACCTGATTCGCATGGCGGAAGATGACCCGGAGATGACTCTTGTTCGGCTGGCCAAAGAGGAAGAAGGTGTAGGGATATCCGCCGGAGCGCATTTTGCCGGAGTCGGTTCTGCCATGCTGATGCAGAACCACGGGTTCCTCGCCAGCATCAACGGGATCGTGTCATTTGCGTTCCTCTATCGGATTCCGCTTCTGATGCTGATCAGTTATCGCGGCAGCTTCGGCGAGAAGGACCCGTGGCAGACTCAGGGAGGCGGCGTTACCGAACCCCTGTTACGCGCTCTCGGCATTCCATACTTCTGTCTGCAGACTGTCGAATCAGTTCCGCTGCGGATCAGACAGGCGCACGAACTTTGCGCCAGCAGCCTGCAGCCCGTCGCATTGCTGCTCACACGCGACCTCATGTGGGAGGAGTAATTGCTGCGCCTCGACTGTCTGCGCTCGATTTACTCGCAGCTCGAGAAGTGCGTGGTAGTGACTATCATGGGCGCGATCGCGGCGGAGTTGCAATCGATCGGCCATCGTCCGAACTTCTTTTATCTGCAGCACGCCATGGGACTGGCCTCGTCCACCGGCCTCGGCCTCGCGCTGTCTTTGCCCGAACAAACCGTCGTAGTCCTCGACGGCGACGGATCAGTCCTGATGAACCTGGGCACATTCAGCACCATGGCGCGATATCGCCCGCGCAATCTGCTCCACATCGTTTTTGATAATGAGAGCCTGCTCTCGGTCGGCGGCTTCCCTACTGCGACCGCCACGGGAACCGATTTGGCCCAGATAGCAAAAGCAGCCGGCGTTCCCCGAACGGCCACAGTGACCGACTGTGACGCTTTTGTGGTGGCGATCACCGATGCCTTAGCCGCGAAAACTCTGACCACGATTGTGGCCAAAGTAGAGGCAAGTGGTCCGGCAAAATACGTCACAGATTTGACCCTGCTCGAGAATCGCTTCGAATTCAGCCGCTATTTGCGGACGTTGAAGAAGCCACTGCGGTAGCCGAGCGCGTTGCTCCAGCCCTTGCTTCGAAGACACTTGATTTGACACACTGCGGAGATGGTCCTGAACTTAAAAGACTGTCATCGTGAGGCCGGGTTTTGGCCGAAGGATCTCCCGGAATGAATCGGACTTGACCGCTGCGTCCTGGCTCTTGAAGAGGATCTTCGTAGAAAAGCCGCGACAACGCATATCCGTACCAGACGCCGCCGGAGATCCTTCGCCCAACAAAGGGGCTCAGGATGACAGTTTTTTTAATTCCAGCATCGTTGGTGTCG
>QIBC01000212.1 GCA_003225215.1 Acidobacteriota bacterium | reverse complement strand
GGACACAGCGAAGCAGTCCGGCCGTGTAAGGGTGTAACGGTTGCCGGAGAACGTCCGCAGCAGGACCCTGCTCTACAATTTGTCCGGCATACATCACCATGACCCGGTCAGCGAACCCGGCCAACAGAATGGGATTATGCGTAATGAATAGGAGCCCGAGACTGAACCGTGCCTTCAAGTCCCTGAAAAGCTGCAGCACCTGCGCTTCAGTCGCGCTGTCGAGGTTTGCCGTCGGTTCGTCGGCAATGACAATTGCAGGCTCACATGCGATCGCTTGTGCAACCACGATCTTCTGTTTCTCGCCGCTACTCAGTTCGTGGGGATACCCCTCGTACATTCTTTTTGTATCGCCAAGTCCAACTTTGGCCATCAATTTTTCCGCATGATCGCGGCAACGAGCACGGTTCCAACCGCGATGTGCGCGAACTACATTCGCGATCTGCGTGCCGACGCGCATCACTGGACTCAGTGAGATCGCGGGCTCCTGAAAAATGAGCGACAATTCAGCTCCGCGAATTCCTTCCAGTTCCTTTTCTTTTAATCGCGTTAACTCACGCTTCATCAGTCGGACCGATCCACTCACAATTCGTGCTGTCGGCGGAAGCAACTGCAGCAGGGTCGCTGCAAGAGTAGACTTCCCAGCACCCGATTCGCCGAGTAGTCCGACGACTTCGCCTCGCGAAATATCGAAGCTGACGTCTCGCACCGCACGCACAGGCGAGCCGCTCCCTTCGTACTGCACGCTCAAATTGCGGACTTGCAACATCGGTTCCATGGGGCGATGCCTCGCTCGACGATCCGATTGGTCCCGCCAGCCAATTACAACCGTTACTGAAAATGCCGAACCCGCAGCATGGTTTCATCCAGGTGGTAACGCGGCCAATGAATCGATCAGGAAGGTGGAACTCAGTATATCCACACTTTTTTTACCGGGCCGCTATTTTTCCAGCAGCAAAATCACTCTTTATGAATAGTAGCGGTCCAGTACTCGAGGCGGGTCAAGCCCTGCCTTCGCCGAGCTCTTGTGGCTAAAAGAAAAAAAACGCTTTTGCTGGTGGATGACGATTTCAGGCAGCTCGCGGTGCGCAAATGCTCTCAGGATGTGCCTCTGTGCCGAGCAGCGCTTTGACAGCTGTAGATATCTTCATTCGGAAGCCCGCAGCGCCATCGTTTCTGATCGACGCCATCGAGTCCCTCACTCGAAACCAACAGGTGTTCGCATGAAGGGTCGAGTGCTCATGGCAGATGACGAGCCCTCGCTGCTGAAGTGCCTCGCAACTTTTCTGGAAGGCGAGAACTTCGAGGTGCGAACCGTCTGTTCAGCGGCGTCCGCCATCGCCGCGCTCGACAGTGGCGAGTTCGATGTCGTCATCACCGACATGGCCATGGAGACGCAAACGGCTGGATACGACGTCGTTCGTGCCGCCCAAAGCCAATCTTATGAACCTGAAGTGGTCGTTTTCACGTCATTTCATATCGCTGCGGCGGAATGGAGAAAACGAGGAGTTAAGAAGCTCTTCACCAAAGGTGACGTCGAGATATCGGCCGTGAGCAATGCAATTAACAGAATCTTCGATGAAAGGATTCGCCGTCGAGCTCTGTTGCCGACCTGCATCAACTAAGGAAGTAGAGCGGCAGCATACTACAGTTGATCAGCCCTCCCCCGCTAAACGTTGCTGCCCTCCCCCAGGGAAGAGCCTCCGAGGAATCTTGGAGGCTCTTCTTCTTATGCTTGTCAGCCGCAGCCTGATGCTCATATTCTTGGGGACTGGATACTAGCCCTTCTTCTTCGCTATTGACAACGTTGGCAATTCACCGTAGTTTATCGTCCACCTACTCCAACCAGCGCCAGGTCTTGGCTCCGGAGCCTTCCGCTTCTTTGCTGCAGCCCCGTGACCTAACCGCGCGTCAGCGGAAAAGGGATAACCGTTTGAAAAGCGTGACCCATTTGTCGGCCTCCCTCCCAACCTACTGCTACGCTGACGGGTTGACTCGAATGGAGAGCAACAAGCTTCATCCAGCAACTGGGCATGAACCGGCAGACATCGCGTTGCCAGACCCAGGAGCTGCAGTTCCCAATCAGCCCGATCGGGTTCGGGAACAATCCGCGTCGAGCGACGCTCACCTCGTCGCGGAGTGCCTTAAGGGGAACGAGGAAGCGTGGGAAGCGCTCATAAACAAATACAAACGGCTGATTTACTCCATTCCAATCAAGTATGGAGCAAGTTCTGCAGACGCCGCTGACATCTTGCAGAGCGTTTACATGGAGTTATTCTGTGAGCTGTCGAAGGTACAAAGAGCGGAATCTTTGAAGTCATGGCTCATGGTTGTAACCTCACGCAAGTGCTTTCAGTGGCATCGCGAGAAGCGGCTTGAATTCACTCTGGAGAACGTGGAAGAGGAATACCCGGAGGTGATAGCCGTATCCGCGCCGGAAATTGTCGAGGCGGAAAAAGAACAACTTCTGCGGGAGGGCATAGCGCAACTGGCTCCTCGTTGCCGTGAGTTGGTGCGCCTGCTGTTTTATGAACAGCCGCCTGTGCCATACGCCGAAGTAGCGCAACGAGTCGGCCTAGCCATCGGATCCATCGGTTTCACGCGTGCTCGCTGCTTGGAACGCTTGCATAAGATTTTGCTGCAAATGGGTTTCTAATGTCCGATAGTCGCAGGACTACCGAGGCAAAGAAATTGAGGTTGAACACCTATTTATTTGCGGCTAAGTACACACTTAATAGAAGGCGATAGGAGCCCACGACGACAAGAGCGAAAATTTGGTACTCCTATTTCGCTTGAGCAGAGCCGATTGCACTGCGGCTGTTGCAGGAGTGAAGCAATGTTTAGTGGCAAAAAGAGTCATTACGAACCTGGAGAATGGGTTGATTTTGTGCGCGCCTTAGTCGGCAGCCAAACTCGCGAGAAGATGCAGGGTCATTTAGATACTGGGTGTCAGCAATGCGCTGAGTTGGCCGGATTCTTTTCTCAGATTACGCGGCGAGCCGTGGCAGATACCGCGTACAACATCCCTGACTACGCAATCCGAAACATACGGGCTGTTTATGCTTTGCAGCGACCCGAGGAAGTGCGCCTGTTGCCGCGAACGGTGGCGCGGCTGGTATATGACAGTTTTCGGGAGCCGCTGCTGAACGGAGTGCGAAGCCAGCAGCACGCCGCCCATCAATTGATGTACATTGCCGGACCCTACACCGTGGACTTGCGCCTGGAACAGGAGCGAGGCGCGTCACAGGTCCGCTTGATGGGACAGATTGCTAATAGGGAGTGCGCTGCGGGGGTTCCCGACGTCCCTGTGTTCTTGCTCTCCCGGAATCTAGTCGTTGGTAAAACTGCAACGAACAAATTCGGGGAATTTGCTATAGAATACGCGCCCGTTCATGGATTGGGGCTGTTTGCTCCTATACCCGGAGAGAACCACATTGAAGTCCGGCTCGGCGCTGCGTCGTCAGCTCAGCGCCGTCTGGCTAGAAAGCGAGGATGAGTTCCTAACCGCGCGGCGTTTGACTACCGCCGATTTTGCGACGTCACGGAATTACGGCATGACCCGAAAAAGCCTACTGATCGCACTCACATTATTGTTGACGGCCGCGCCGCTGTTTGGCACGCGTTTCGTCCTCCAGACGTCGCCCTCTACGGCAGGTGATGTTGCTGCTCAGTATGGCCTGACCATCGTCAGCCAGATTCCAGATTCCGATCTTTTTCTGGTCGATGCGCCCGACACGGCGGATGTTACCGAACTGATCAGTCAGATAAGCTCTGACCCCAACGTACTCGACTTTGAACTCGACACGCTGGCAACCACGCCGGAAGCCAGCCCTCATGTCCTTGCACCGCCGAATCTTAGTTCGCCCAATAATCTTCTCGTCACTTCGCGCACTCTTCTTCCCCTTGCCGCGGACATCAATCCTGGTCTCAACGCGGACCAGTCAACGGCGGGCATTCTGGACGGCGTATCACAAGCAAGCATCGTCACGTACTACGGGGCGCAGGTTCCTAGCTATTACGTTAATCAGACAGCGACCAGCCTCATTAACCTGGGCATGGCGCAGAGCCAGTACGGGGCCGCTGGTGCAGGGGTAGTCGCCATCATCGACACGGGAGTGGACGCCAACCACGTTGCGTTGCAGGGAGTGTTGTTGCCGGGCTTCGACTTCACGCGCAATCGCAGGGGGGCGAATGAGTTCGAGGACTTGGATCAATCCACTGCAGGGATTCTGGACCAATCCACCGCCGGGATTCTGGACATGAAGACCGTCGTGACCTTAAACCAATCGACCGCGGGCATTCTCGATCAATCGACGGCGGGTATTCTGGACACAACAATGCTGCCCTCCGATTTCGGTCACGGTACGATGGTGGCGGGCATCGTTCATCTCGTAGCTCCCCAAGCCAAGATTTTGCCACTGAAGGCATTTCGTTCTGATGGCACGGGCCGTCTGTACGATGTTGTCGCCGCAATCCATTACGCTGTCCGTGCGGGCGCCAATGTCATCAACATGAGTTTCGATTATGGACAAACGAAGTCCCGCAGGTTGGACGAGGCAATCGAGTACGCTACCAGAAATGGGGTGATCTGCGTGGCCTCCGCGGGCAACACGGATTCGTCGACTGCAGTTTACCCTGCAGCCATTAGCCCCGCTTTTGGCATTGCCTCGACAACAACAGATCCGGCTCCGGATTTGCAAAGCGCATTTACAAATTACGGCACTTGGATCGACATGGCGGCGCCGGGGGAGGCTATCCGGACCACTTATCCCGGCAATCACTACGCTGCCGCCTGGGGAACGTCGTTTAGCGCTCCGTTTGTCTCCGGAACGGTCGCTTTGCTATACCAGTTCCACGCTCCGCTAGACGCGGATGCTGCATCCGCCGCTTTGCGGAACGCACAATGGATCAACTCCAGTCTCGGTTGGGGACGCTTGGACGTTTATCAAGCCGTCAGCACTTACGCACACTGAGAACATCCGCGAATTTCTGCAGGACGCGGTGTCGCAGGGCCTTCCAAGGTGCTAATGGGAGGGAGTTCGGCGGCATCGACCTCGATGGCCGCAGGACAAAAACTGATCGGAGCCACCTTTTTGTACGAATTGAAGTCTTGCCTCTTGACAAAAATCGCGTAAAATCTCTCTCGCATTGGGCAGTTCTGGGGGAGGGCTGCCTAATTCCGCCCGGCATCGGTTCCGCGATGCCGGGTTTCGTTTGGAGATTTTTCACCAGGAGTATTGCCGAGAGACAATAGCGGCCCGAGAAGGCTGAGACGAGGGTGAGCCTTGTGGAGGCAACTCCCATCGGAAAGTACTTCAACTTCGAGGCTGTAACGTCCTAACTGTCGGCGTCAAAGTAACCGATCAAACCATAGGCGGCGGTTCGATTCCGTCCTTGGCCACCCAGTCTTCGATTCACAAATCCATTAACAAGGATTATTGCAGGGACTTTTTGCTGCGACCGTCTCATGCTGTCGAATTTCGCCCAAAATCCGCGAATTTCACGCCGAGGCAGGGACTTAACAGGGACCTCCGTCGATTTCCGCCAAACCTCAACATTCTTCTCGGTTTAGTGCTCTTCCTCCGCGATATCGCAAAAAAGATCAGGGATCTTGCAGGGATTTTTCGTTCCATAATGGAACTTGCGCCCAGAACGGACTTGCCCTCGCTCAAAAACTAAATCTAAGAACATGAATCGCAGATTTCCGGCGCTCGTCTCCTTTCGCGACTCACTCTGCGATGACATGGTTCTTGCCTTTCATCCACTTAGCCGGCCTCAAGCTCGCGCACAGAGTCGTGATTTTGACGCGATCACGGCATTGCATACCGCCGGTCGTGCGCCGGCAAGTGATTGATTGCTCGTCAAAATTTCCTCAGGTTAGAACGACGGATCGCGTTCGACTCTGCTTTCTGCCCGTGATAGCCAGTCCCGCCAACTGGCGGGGACGCACGCTAATAGCCCACCACGGCGGAGTGGAGACCGGAGTCGAAACATCTTGTGTTTGCTTTCTGGCCACACCAACTATGAAACCGCCATAAAACAGATCTCAACCGTCCGGCTGGAAGCCGGACTCTAACATTCTCTTTTCGCTTTTCCCACCACTCAGCCGTGGTGGGCTATTGGCGAACGTCCCGCCATTCGGCGGGCTTGGGAGTTCCACATTGAAACAAGAAAGAGGATGGAGGACCTGTCACGGCGTTCCACAAATGGGAAAGCGAAAGCGTTCGCAGCCAGTGGCGCCGCAGACACTATCGGCAGCCCTAATTATTCCGGCAAGCCTATATGGTGTATCAACGCCCGGAAGCGGGGATCGGAACGCAGGAGAGGAGATTCGGAATACATCTTGGTCCAGACGGCCATTCCGGAGCGTTCATCAGAGATCTTCTCTAAGATATCCAGAGCTGCGCCGCTATTCCCAATATGGACATACGCGTCCACTAGTCTCAGACGATCCAGAATTGCCTCCGGCGCATGCTTGGCTGCCATCTCGACTATGATGTCGGCTTCCTTTCGCCGATAAGCCGTGATCCCTCCACTGTCGTACGCCGTTCTCATGCGCGCAAGATCCTGAGGGCTGAAACCCTCGAGCGTGCGCCCCTTCAATGAAGCTTCCGCCGCTTCGCGGTACAGTCCTTTGGCTTCGTACGCGACACTCATATATCCATACCCGGCCGAGTAATTCGGACTCAGCTCCTGCAGCTTCTTGGCGCGCTCGATGGCCTGATCGTGTTGAGGAGAATAGCGGAGAATCAGAGCCACGATATTGTTCAGAGGTACGGAGAGAGGATCGAGCTGGAGCGCGCGATCGGCTTCAACGATCGCTTCATCCCAACGCCCGTGCACGATTAAGAGCAACACTGCGTATCCATGGTGCGCCGTGGGGTAATTCGGATTCAGCTCGATGGCACGTTTGAATTCCGCTTCGGCGCCTGCCCAGTCCCAGTCATAAAAGAATTTCACCAGTGCCATAGACGTGTGGGCCTCCGCGAGATTGGGATCCAGCTGCAGCGCCTTCAACGCCGCCGCTTTGGCCTTGGGCATTCCCTCGCGCGGCGGCATGTTGCCGAAGGCGTAAGAGCGGTAGAAGTAGGCGTCGGCTAATCCCGAATAGGCCAGCGCATAACGAGGTTCGTACTGCAGCACCTGCTCAAAGTACTGAATCGATTTTGCCAGATCGTCGTTGGTCCTCTTGTTCCAGAAATACCGTCCCCGGGCGTATGCCTCATGCGCGCGCGGATCGCTGAACTGGAGCGCGGCCAGGCGCTGCTGATGCTGAGGAGTGAGCTCAACCTGAATCTCGTTGGCGATGGCGTTCGCCACCTCCTGCTGCATGGTGAGAATCCCGCCATGACTGCGTTCATAGCTGCGCGCCCACAGATGGGTTTGGTCTTTCACACGAATGAGCTGAGCGGTGACGCGCACGCGGTCGGCTTCTGTCCGGATGCTGCCTTCGAGGACGTAGTCGACGCCAAGCTCCTTCCCAATCTGGTCGACCGCAACACGCGTGTCTTTGTACTTCATCGCTGACGTCCGCGCGATCACTCCCAGCCGTTCAGGCTGCAGCGAGCCAAGCTGCGTGATCATCTCTTCCGTCAAGCCGTCGGCAAGGTAGTCGCGCTCGGCGTCCGGGCTGTAGTTCTGGAAAGGAAGCACAGCCAGCATGATCTTCACGGTTGAGCGCGTCTCGGAAGCTCGTCTCTGAACGAAATAAATCGCTGCGAGTGCCGCCAGTACCACGGCCATTACGCTTGCAAAGAGCAGGAGTCTGCGGCTGAGTAGCGTCGAGCGAAGCGCTGCTTGTGGAACAGTGACGGTGCTGGCAGCGCCGGCGATGCCATTTCCTGAAGCGACCGGGGCGATGAAGCGATAACCCTTCCGCGGAACTGTCTGAACGAACCGGGGATTGTCCGGATCGTCGGCCAGCACACCACGGATCTGGCGTA
>QIBC01000406.1 GCA_003225215.1 Acidobacteriota bacterium | reverse complement strand
GCCATTCTCTTTGTGCCTTTCGTGTCCTCCGATACCTTTCTCCGTGTCTCCGCATCGCCGTGGTGAAAACCCACAGCTTGTTAAACTAGAACTTCCTATGCGCCATCTCTCCGGATCTGAAACGCGCGAGACCTTCCTTCGCTTCTTCGAGAGCAAGGGACACCGCCGCGTGCACTCCTCCTCGCTGGTACCGGCCAACGATCCCACCCTGCTGTTCACGAATGCCGGAATGAATCAATTCAAGGACGTCTTTCTGGGCGTCGAGAAGCGCGATTATTCGCGCGCCACTACCTCGCAGAAGTGCGTCCGCGCAGGTGGCAAGCATAACGATCTTGAAAATGTAGGTTTCACGCGACGTCATCACACGTTCTTCGAGATGCTGGGGAATTTTTCCTTCGGCGACTACTTCAAGAAAGATGCCATTGCCTATGCCTGGGAGCTGGTGACCGCCGATGAGTGGTACGGCCTGCCAAAAGAGAAGCTCTACGCCACAATTTTCAAAGGCGAGCAAGGCATTCCCAAGGACGAAGAAGCAGAGGGTCTCTGGCGGGCGGTAGGAGTTCCGCAAGATCGCATCTTCGCCATGGGGATGGAGGACAACTTCTGGGCGATGGGCGACACAGGCCCCTGCGGTCCTTGCAGCGAGATTCACTACGACATGGGCCCGGCGGCGTCCGATGAAGGTCACACCGACTGCAGGTTCCCCTGCGACTGCGGACGCTACGTCGAGATATGGAACCTCGTCTTTATGCAGTTCGACCGTAACCCGCAAGGCGAACTCACGCCGCTCCCCAAGCCGTCGATCGATACCGGAATGGGACTGGAACGCGTTGCAGCTGTGCTGCAGGGCGTGCTGTCGAATTATGACACCGATCTGTTTACGCCGCTGATCAAGCGAGCTGCAGAGCTGACCGGCACTGATTTGAAGAGAGAGCTGGCGGCGGAACAGCACGCACGCTCAGCGGCATCGCTCCGCGTAATCGCCGACCACGCGCGTGCTTGCACATTTCTCATCAGCGACGGCGTTCTACCGGCGAACGATGGACGCGGATACGTTCTGCGCAAAATCCTGCGTCGAGGAATCCGTCACGGACGCCTCCTTGGTCAAACCAAGCCGTTCATGCACGACATGGTCAATGCGGTTCGTGACTTGATGAAGGACGCTTATCCCGAATTGGTCGAGAGTGCGAAGCGAGTGGCTGATGTAATCCTTTCGGAGGAAAAAAGATTCGCGCACACTGTCACACAGGGGCTTGAGCGGTTAGAAGAATACATCCAGCTCGGGAGTACTTTTTGATAGAGCCGGATTCGATGAAGCTTTAGAAAGGCAGCGCGAGCGCGCTCGCGCCTCATGGAAAGGCGGAGCCAAACAGACTGCCAGCCCGATCTACCGCGACATCGATAAGACAGTCTTCGAGGGCTACAAGCAAACTGTCTCGGGCGACTGCGAAGTTCTGGCGATTGTCAAAGACGGGCAGGGCGTTCCCGAATTGAAAGCTGGCGAGGAAGGCGAGGTCGTGCTCAATCACACACCCTTCTACGCCGACTCTGGCGGACAGGTTGGTGATATGGGAGTGTTCCGCGATAGCTCTGGCAACGTGATCGCGGATGTAAACGGCTGCTTTATGCCGGTGCAAGGCGTGCGTGCACACAAAGTGAAGGCACGCCAACCGATCCGTCTTGGACAAAAGCTCGAAGCAGTTGTGCACGCCGATGTTCGCGAAGCGACGAAACGCAATCACACGGGAACGCATCTTCTGCACGCCGCTCTGCGCGAGACACTGGGCAAGCACGTGAAACAAGCTGGCTCCTTGGTTGCGCCGGGGCATCTGCGCTTCGACTTCTCGCATTTCACGTCGGTACCCGACGAGGAGTTGCAGGACATCGAAGACCTGATGAATCGCGAAGTGCTGAAGAACACGCGCGTCGAAACCTTTGAAGATGTGCCGCTCGATGTCGCTATCAACGAGTTCAAGGCTATGGCGCTCTTCGGCGAAAAGTATGGCGAACGCGTGCGCGTGGTTAAGATAGGCGAGTTTTCGACCGAACTGTGCGGCGGCACGCATACGATGGCCACTGGCGAAATAGGCCTGTTGAAGATTCTGCGCGAAGGCAGCGTCTCGTCAGGCGTGCGTCGCGTGGAAGCAGTGAGCGGTGAAGGCTCGCTGCATCACTTCCGCAAAGATCACGAACTCGAGCACGTTCTGACAAGTTTCATCGGAGCGGCGGGCGCTTCGCCCGCCCAGGCGTTGAAATCTGAACTTGAGCGAAGAGACGAAGAGATTCGCCGTCTGCGTAAGGAACTCGAACAGATGCGCATGAAGTCGGCGTCATCCGCAGTCTCATCGGCTGCGGATCAAGTGCAGGACGCAAACGGAATCAAAGTGCTGGCGCAACGCGTAGACAATCTCGAACGCAATCAGATGCGCACTCTGGTCGACAACATGCGCAACAAACTGGGCTCGGGTGTGGTCGTGCTCGGCTCAGTGCAGGATGGCAAAGTCGCTCTCATCGTCGGAGTAACAAAAGACCTGACCACACGCGTGCAGGCAGGCAAGATCATCGCCGCAGTCGCAAAGAAAGTAGGCGGCAAAGGCGGAGGGCGACCCGATCTCGCTGAAGCGGGAGGCACAGAGCCAGGCGCTTTGGATTCAGCTTTGCAAAGCTCGGTGGATGTGGTGCGAGCCCTAGCTAGCTAGCGTCAAGGAACGAAACACGACATGGATCGCACGGATGCAACGGATTGGACGGATACCCCAAGTGAATGTAGAGACGCAGCATGCTGCGTCTCTGTCCGGGAACACCCATCCTCTGTCATCCTGAGCCCTCTTTTGGGCGAAGGATCTCCCGAGATGCGTCAAACACGATTGCCCTGTCATGGCACTTAGGCCGGACGCCCATTGCCCAAGAACCGCGATGCTGCAAGTTGAATCTGAATCATTCCGGGAGATCCCTCGACCAAAGAAGGGCTCAGGATGACAGTCCGTCAAGTGCATCGGTCCAGCGAAGTACCCGACCACAGGCGGCAAAAAAAGGCCAAGGGCGGCCGGAACCACGTATGCAAAAATGCCTCTCAGCTGACTCTCGCAAACACTTCGTCCCATACATGGTGTTTGTTAGATTCATTTCCTCGGGACCCTTCAAAGGTCTCTGCCAGAATCTCCAAGTCAGAAATTCGGGGTACCTCGATCCAACGCCAACCTGGAAGCTTTCCTGTGCTCGCGCCATGAACTTGATAGGCAAGTAGCCGAAGCCGACCGTTCTGAATTCCGTAATCGTGCGGCTCTGCAATTCGCAACTTATCGTCGTACCTGAACCGAATGAGTCGTTTCTCCTGGATGGCGGTCCGGATTAGGTTGTCCACTTGTAGGTCTTTTTCAGTGATAAGAGAAATCATATTCGAGGTTAGCATTGATCGACTCACCTTCTCTTGATCCCCGCTTCTCAAGTCCTTAATTGCGTATTCGTTAGATGCCAC
>QIBC01000043.1 GCA_003225215.1 Acidobacteriota bacterium | reverse complement strand
ACGGATCCTTCACCTCGTTTCGGGATTGCAGTGAGTGAAGAAATCGTTCGAGACCCAAGAAGCATAGGGTTGCCGGTTTCTTACTTCACCCGATGACCCGATCATCCGATCACCCGATTCCTCGGGCCCGATCACCCGATTAGCGAAGCCGCATCAGACGTATACACTGTCTCCCGTGAACCTCGCCTTTTTTGGCGGTACCTTCGATCCTGTCCATCGCGGACACATCGCCGTCGCCGAGAGCGCGACGAAACATTTTGAACTTGACAGAGTCTTGTTCGTTCCTGCAGAGCTGCCGCCTCATAAGCAAGATCACGTGCTTACCCCCTTTGCGCATCGCTTGGCGATGGTGGCCCTCGCCGCTCAAGGGCGCTCAACATTCATTCCTTCCGACTTTGAGGCCAAGTTGTACGCTGAAACCGGCAAGCCTAACTTCTCGCTGGAGACGATTCGCCGGCTCAAGGGCACACTCAAGAAGGCCGATAAGCTTTACTTTTTGGTCGGCATTGACGCATTTCTCGGCATCGCGAATTGGCATCGGGCGGTGGAGCTGCTCAAGGAATGCGAGTTCATCGTCGCGAACCGTCCCGGATATTCCCTCGGCGACATAGCCGCGGCGCTTCCTGAGCAGCTCCGCCCTAAAGCTGAGGTGCTGAAGGCTGCGCGTAAGGCGGGCGGGGGACTGGCTCCTTCAGGCGCTGTAATGGCATTCTCTGGCGTGACTCTTCATCTGCTGGAGGATGTTTCCGAGCGCGTCTCATCCACACAATTGCGCTCCGCGGCGGCTTCTTCGGGAAGGCGGCTCGAGGGATACGTAGGAGATGCCGTCGCCGAGTACATCCGCAAGACTCGGCTGTACCGTGCGGCTGCTACTTCTGACAGCACCGCACCAAAGCCGGAAAGTACGCCCTCGCCGAAAAAGAAATCACGACGTTGAAATCTTCCACAGACTAGAATCGAATACAAGGAAAACCCCAACCACGGAGAAGAATCCAACCAGACGAATGAATGCCCAGATCCGAAGCCAGGTAGTTTCCGCCGTTCAGGCTTGCGAAGAGAAAAAAGGCGAGGACATCAGCATCCTCGAAATGGACAAAAACTCATCGGCATTCACCGACTACTTCCTCATCTGTACCGGTAAGAATCCCAGGCAGATCCAGGCCATCGCCGACGAGGTAGAGCTGCGCCTGAAGAAAGCGGGCTCTCCCGCCAATCAAGTGGAGGGCTATAACCAGGCCGATTGGATTCTGATCGACTACGTGGATTTTGTTGTCCATGTTTTCTCGGAAGCCTCGCGTAAGTTCTACGATCTGGAGCGGCTATGGAAGTCAGCGCGTAAAGTAACCGTCGCCGATTTGAAGAAGCCTGCAGCGCGGGCCCGAGCGTCTAGGACCGCCAAGGCGAAAGTACCCGGCAAGGCAGCATTCCGGGCACGCACCTCCAGCGCGCGAAAGCCTGCCCCAGCGAGTGCGCGGCGACGTAAGTCTTCCTAAATGAAGCCTGGCAAAATACTCACGCGCTTCTCCGATCGCGTGGATGACTACGTTAAGTATCGTCCGGGATATCCGGCAGAGGTAATTCGGGTTCTCAAAGATCGTTGCGGGCTTGGTTCCAATTCGGTAATCGCCGATATAGGCTCAGGGCCTGGGAATCTTGCGCGCCTGTTCCTCGACAACGGCAACGAAGTGTTTGCCGTGGAACCGAACGCCGAAATGCGAGAGGCTGGAGCCAGTCTGCTCGGTTATCTTCCCCGCTATCACAGTGTGGAAGGAAAGGCAGAAGAGACGCACCTCGGGGATGGTTCTGCCGATTTCATCACTGCGGCCCAGGCCTTTCATTGGTTTGATTGGCCGCGAGCAAAATCAGAATTTAGAAGGATTCTCCAGCCTGGTGGGTGGGTCGTGCTGCTCTGGAATGATCGGCGTTTGCACTCAAGCCCATTTCAGCAAGACTATGAAGAACTTCTTCTTCAGTATGGGACCGATTATGCTCACGTAAAGACTCAGGGACGAGCTGCTGTTGACGCGATTGCCGAATTCTTTTCGCACCGCTTCGAGAGAGTCTCTTTGGACAATTCGCAGTTCTTCGACTTCGCTGGTCTTAAGGGCCGACTACTCTCCGCCTCCTATGCTCCGAAACCGAATCATCCTAATCATGCTCTCATGCTGGCCGAACTGGAAAGAATGTTTCGCAAGTACGCAAACGAGGCGTTAGTGAAATTTGAATATGACACCAACATCTACTTCGGACAGCTCGAATGAGGTTGCGCGTTGTCTGGATCGCGCCGAAGTCACGCAGCAAAGAACCAGCCTACGATTCATTGACTCGGGAATACGTAAGCCGCATCTCCAAGTATCAATCCGTGGAAGCTTCCGATGTGGCAAGTGAAAGCCTACTACTCAAACTGCTCAAGCAGTCTGCGGGGCGCACCAAGCCCCTGCTGGTTCTGCTCGACAGTCGAGGCAAGGAGATGACCTCGGAGCAGGTTGCCGAGTTCATCGAGGCTCAGCACTCGGCAGATGTGCAGCAACTTATCTTCGCCATCGGTCCAGCAGACGGATTCACTGATGCCGCCCGCAGCGCGGCAAACAAAATAGTCTCACTCGGCAAGATGACGCTTCCTCACGAACTTGCCCGCATCGTGCTCCTGGAGCAGATCTACCGGGCATTTACAATAATCAGGAAACATCCATACCATACTGGGCATTAGATGTTCACTCAGGAACCGATTACCGAGGAACTCGTGCAAGAAATTGCCCGAAAGATCGTCGAGAACGTCCATCCTCGCCGGATTATCGCCTTCGGGAGCTACGCCCGGGGGGAGCACAAATCTGACAGCGACCTTGATCTCATTGTGGAGATGGAAACCGACAAGCCATTCTATGAGCGCGGTATGCCCATAGCAGCCCTCTTTCGTGATCGACGATGGGCAATGGATCTCCTGGTTTACACCCCTGAAGAATTCGCCGAGCAGAGGCGAGTATCAGGATCGCTACTTTCTACGGTGGAGCGCGAGGGAAAAGTTATCTATGAGCGCTCCTGAGCAAGATGTGCGTGAATGGTTGCTGAGGGCGCAAAGTGATCTGCTAAACATCGACAACAATTTAAATTCGCCCACAATTCCCTGGGACACGATAGTGTTTCATGCTCAGCAGGCCTGTGAGAAATTGTTAAAAGCAATTGTCGTTCAGAAGGGCAACGTGCCACCACGCACTCACGATCTTGGGCTGCTCTTGAACATGTGCCCGGAGATTGCTGCTCGGGACGCCTCCCTATCGCAACAGATGGACAAACTGATGCTTCTTTTCGGATCTCGATATCCCGACACAAAGTGGCCTTCCGAAGTAGAGGCGAGGGATACCGTCGCGATTGCTCGGAGGCTGGCAGGCATCATTCTCCCGATGATCAAAACAAAGCCGTGACTGACGTTCGCCGCGGTCTTATCATCGTCAACACTGGTCCCGGAAAGGGAAAGACGACTGCTGCCATGGGCACAGCGCTTCGAGCCGTCGGCAACGGCATGAAAGTTCTCATGCTGCAGTTTCTGAAAGGATCGTGGCATTACGGCGAACTCGACGCAGTAAAGGCATTCGGTGACAACTTTGTGATGAAGCAGCTTGGACGCGGCTTCGTAAAAGTTGGCGGCGCCGAAACCGATCCGGAGGACATTCGCATGGTGGAAGAGGCATGGCAAGAAAGCCGGAACGAGATCCTCTCCGGAAAGTGGGACATCGTAATCCTCGACGAGATCAATTACGCGATCAGCTACGGCATGTTGGATCCTGAGAAAGTGGTCGAGACACTGAAGCAGAAGCCCGAAATGGTGCATGTAATCTTGACCGGACGGAACGCGCATCCGAAAATCGTTGAGGTTGCTGATACCGTGACGGAGATGCGCCAGGTGAAACACGCGTACGAAGCAGGTATTCTTGCGCAAAGAGGAATCGAGTACTAATGACGTGGTTTAAGCGGGAAAGTTCCGAACTGGATTCGTCGGGCGAGAAGCGCGTCCGGACCGAAGGTCTCTGGGAAAAGTGCGAAGGCTGCCGCCAGATTATTTGGAAGAAGGATCTTGACGCCAATCTGAACGTCTGCCCCAAGTGCCAGCACCACTTCCGCGTCGACGCGCGCACGCGCCTGGCGACACTGCTCGACAACAGCGAATGGGAAGAAACCGAAACCAATCTTAGTTCCACCGATCCGCTCAAGTTCGTTGACACGAAGGCTTACAAGGATCGTCTGATCAAAGCGCAGAAAGAAACCGAAATCTGCGATGCGATCATCAACGCCGAAGGCGTGCTCGACGGCAAGCCTGTAATCGCCAGCGCCATGGAGTATCGCTTTATCGGCGGAAGTATGGGAGCGGTAGTAGGTGAAGCGATCACTCGAGCGATCGAACGCTCTATTGAAAAGCGCAAACCACTCATTATCATCTCGGCATCGGGGGGAGCCCGCATGATGGAGGGCGTCGGCTCTCTCATGCAGATGGCAAAAATCTCCGCCGCTCTAGCCAAGCTGGACGACGCCGGCCTGCCCTACCTCTCCGTGCTCACCGATCCCACGACGGGCGGGGTAACGGCATCTTACGCAATGCTCGGTGACTTGAACATCGCCGAGCCGGGAGCCTTGATCGGCTTCGCTGGCCCACGCGTGATCGAGCAGACTATACGGCAAAAGCTGCCGGAAGGTTTCCAGCGTAGTGAGTTCCTGCTCGAACACGGAATGCTCGACGCAGTAGTCCACCGCAAGGACTTGAAATCTTACCTTTCGCGCGCGTTGTCCTTCATGGCTGCATAAGAGAAGAGATAGTCATGTCTCGGTTTCGACTCTTGCCTATAATCCGAACATGTCGAAAGGCTTCCTGATCCCTGACGCCACTCTTCAGGAAAAGATCGTGAGAGGGCACTGCTCGCAATGCGGACAGGTCTTCAGCGAAGTAACTGTCGATGACCTGGGTTCGGTCTCGCATCAGTTTGAAGTTCACGTTTGCATCGACACCCAGCGACTCAGGAAAGGTCTATTCCAATCTCCGCCAGATCCTGAGTGAGACTTGCGTTACCCTCTCCTGTCCCCTAAGACTGGCCAGCGCTCTTTGCCTTCGCCTTCTTCTTTTCTGCTTTTTGCTCAAGGATTGGCATAAGTCGAATTGCAGCGAGTTTCAGCTCCTGTTTTGGGAAGCGATGATAAAGCGTGAACTGCCCAAACTCCCACGCCTTATGGACATGGTCGCGGCAGAGCTTCACCTGGCACCGCGGGCCCTCTCTGGAAATCAGCTCCAGCAAGTAGAAGGCGGCGACTGGACAGGGAGGATCTTCCGCATGCTTTACATATGAGCATCTGCGAGCGGCTGTCATCCCGAGTGACACGCGTACACGGCACGTACGATTTGCTTGTGTGTAGGAACAAAGTTGGGATTCCCACAATTTCTCCTGGGTTGTCAGGTTCTACGCTTGGCGAGAGCTGCGCCGCAACATCATTAGCCTATGCTCGATCGGACGCCGAACGCGATAGTCATACCAGGTAAGAAAGACAATTCCATTCCGGCAGGAATGTACTTGCAATAACCCGAGCCAGTCTCAATCAGCGACTTGCGATCCTCAGACCAGAACTTCAGCGCGGAAGTTCGGTGGCCGCTCGCGTCGTCACGCTCACCGATACTCTCCCCTTCGCCGGCAATGCGCATCCCCGCTCCGATGCGAGCGGCGTATAGGAACTTCTGAGGCTCGCCGGCGGTGTGCGGCAGATATTCAATCTCCGAAAATCGCAGGTCCAACCTCTGATGCATTCCGGGATTCTGTGTCTTCTCCCACAGTTCATCTATCGAGCCGTGAATGAATATCTCAACGTAAATTCCCATGTCGGACAGGCCATCGTAATTCCTGGACCAGGACTGGGGAGACTGCTGAATCAGCTTAGATAACTGGCGGGCTATGCTTCATTGACGAGTACGCGCACGCAGCAGGTTTGGCACGCGTCAAGGCTCCGTCGGCTTTAAAATAGACACAGCTTTGGCCACTTCCTACCAATCTGCGGTTGAGAGTCTGCTCTCGCTTGCTCCGGAACTCTGGACACAGCACGGAGAGAAGCCACGGCGCAAGTTCGATCTCGAACACATGCGGGCACTCATCGAGGCCCTGGGGCATCCGGAGCGGCGTTTTCCCAGCATCATCATTGCGGGCACGAATGGCAAAGGATCGACTTCGGCGATGCTGGCCAGCATCCTTCGCCAAGCTGGCTACCGCATCGGGCTCTACACTTCCCCACATCTTATGCGCGTGAATGAGCGCATCGCCATCAACGGTGAGGCAATCAGCGATGCCGAATTTGCGGAGATGCATAGCCGCATCGAAGAGATTTCGCAGGCTTTGATGCAGGAGGGAAAGCTTGAACAGCATCCCAGCTTTTTTGAGACGCTCACGGCAATGGCCTTCGAGCACTTCGCGAGCGTCGCGGTCGATATCGCGGTGCTGGAGGTTGGGATCGGTGGACGGCTCGACGCTACCAACATGGCCGATCCGCTGTTGTCGATCGTTACAGACATCTCGCTTGACCACACGGAATGGCTTGGCAACACCCTTAGCGAGATCGCTCGGGAGAAGGCGGGAATTATTCGAGTGAATGGAATGCTGGTGACTCTGCCGCAGCATCCCGAGGTAAACGATGCGATCGGCGAGGCGGTTCGCGCGCTCGGCGCGCGCATGGTGAACGCGAGCACCTACGTTCCGCCGATTACGCCTGCGGCAGAGGCGTTCGAGGCCGAATCGGGAGGGGCGCCGCACAATCGTTACTTGCTCGAGGTTCTGGGCGAGCAAGTGACGATTGATTCGCCGCTGGCCGGACGGCATCAATTGCGCAATGCCGCTCTGGCTATCGCCGCTGCCGTGGAATTGAAGCAGAGCTTCGGATATCAGATTTCTACTCAGCAGATCGCCGCCGGCGTCGCGAGTACGCGTTGGCCGGGAAGATTCCAAGTGATCCACGGCTCACCTGAGGTAGTGCTCGATGTGGCTCATAATCCTGATGGCGCCTGGGCGCTGCGCTCGGCGTTGACCTCGCGCTATCACGGGCGTCCGGTTACGATCATTTTTGGGGCGATGCGCGATAAAGCCATCGCCGACATCAGCGAGATTCTGTTCCCATTAGGGGAAGAAGTGATCGCCACCAGAGTCAACAGTCCACGAGCTGCTTCGGTGGAAGAGATTCGCGAGCTGACCAGTCACGTGGGAACCCCGATTAGCAGCGCGGATTCCTTGCAGCAGGCGATTGATGTTGCACGTCAGCTCAAGCGGCCTATCGTGATTACCGGCTCGGTGTATCTGGTGGGAGGCGCTTTGGAAATGCTCGCAGGTCGCTAAGAATGGGCATTACGCAAGAGGAAAGCCGTAACGAATCCTCAGACCGGAGAGGCACCAAGGCGAATATCTCATCAGAAATCTTGGCCAGGCTTTGGCCAAATCTTTTCGGCATCGGCGCCGATGGTCTCCTAAAATCTCGCCGTCACGACACATGCAGTTCCGCCAGCATGGTAGAGACGCAGCATGCTGCATCTCTACGAGAATGATGGTTAAACCGTAACTGTCGCAACGAAGCCAAGCTAAGGAGTCCAGAAGCTTCTTTACAATGTCTAAGTGGATGATCGCTCCAGTTTGATCGAGGTGGAAGAGCAGCAGAGTTCCCTGGCTCCTGCGGCGCGGTTGCCGCATTGGCTTAGCCGCTTGCGTTCTTATTTCCTCTTCGATCCGCTGATCTTCTCGTACACGATCCTGCTGGGGAGCGCGTCGTTTGCTGCGTCGTTTGTGGATCGTGGAGGCGCAAAACAACATGCGATTGCGCGAACGTGGTCGCGATGGATTCTGAGTACGGCGATGTGTCCGGTGCGCGTTGTGGGCCTTGACCGTGTGGACACATCACGTCCGGCGGTTTATGCGGCTAACCATATTTCTGCACTTGATATCCCCGTGCTATTTGCGAATTTGCCTTTCCAGTTCCGAATTTTGGCTAAGCAGCACTTGTTTCGGTACCCGTTTGTGGGCGGTTATTTGAAGCGCTCGGGGCAGTATCCGGTAGATCACAGTAATGCCCGCGCCTCGATTCGCAGCCTGGGCAAAGCGATCGAAGGTCTGAAGTCAGGAATGCCATTGGTGATCTTTCCTGAAGGAGGACGCGCAGCCGATGGGCACATCATGCCCTTTATGAGCGGGGCCTTCTACGCTTCGATCAAAGCGCAGGTGCCGGTTGTGCCAATGGCCCTCGCCGGCACCTATGAAGCCCTGCCGATGAACACGTTTCATATACAGCCACGCGAATTGCTGCTGCTGATTGGCGATCCGATTTCCCCGGCGAATTACACGACTCGAGATATGGGTGAGCTTGCTGCTGCGACGCAGCGGGCGATCGAAGACCTGTACTATGCGAACGCGCACGTGCCCGATCCTCGTGTCCCTGTTTAGCTACTCTGTGGAGGTTTTCACGACCGAGATTTCGGGTAGCTGCATGTTCCAGTCGCCGCTCACGTGCTCAAAGGTCTGGCGGAATTCCTTTGTTTGGCCGGAGCGGAGCGGGGCGTTGCTCAGCGGTGCGGTGTCGATATAGGGCTCGCGAGTGATGATTACCATCAGTCGTTGCTGCTCGCGTTGAACTATCTGGCCTAATGAATCCTTGAAAACGATTTGCAGCAGCACATTGTTGACTGTCTTGTTGCCGTTATTCTTGATCTTGCCTTCGATGTAGGTCACCTGCTGTCCGGCAAAGTTCGCCGCAGTGCTCATAGCGACATCAGAGATCGTGAGGTTTGCGGCATATGGATCGGCCGCTGCCGGACTTGTGCTCGCGGACGGGCTATTGCGCCCGAAAAGGACGAATAGGCCGATGGCCACAAGGACGGCTACAGCGCCGATCGCTATCGGAATCAGCGGTGGCCGCGATTGTTCTTCGGTACCAGGCGGGGCGCCGAACGAGGGAACGGGATTGGGAGAGCCGCCCATGACGTGGATTGTACCGCCTGCCCCATTTACTCGCAGCGGGTTGGCACTCATTTGCTAGCATCGCTGCATGCCCATGCCGCTCCTGGAAGTTCGGGAACTCACGAAGACGTACATCCGTGGCGGCGGGCTGCTTTCACGCTCTGGCGAGGAAGAAACCCGCGCGGTTAACAGCATTTCATTGGATATTTTTCCCGGTGAGACTCTGGGTCTGGTGGGCGAGTCCGGATGCGGCAAGACTACTCTGGGACGAATGCTGCTGCGGCTTATTGAGCCTACGTCTGGGACTATCCGCTTCGATGGTCGTAGTGTTTTGAACGCGTCTGGAGCAGAGTTGCGCCGTTTGCGCCGCAATATGCAGATCGTCTTTCAAGACCCGTTTGCCTCGCTCAATCCCCGAATGCGCGTCTTCGACATGGTCCGCGAGCCCTGGATCATTCACGCCGGAGCCGGCGATGAGGCCAATAGAAGCGGTGATCACCGCCATCGCGCGACTGAGTTGCTAAGCGCAGTGGGGCTGGAAGAGAGCGCGCTCAACCGTTATCCGCACGAGTTTTCTGGAGGACAGCGTCAGCGTATCGGCATTGCGCGGGCGCTTGCGCTTAAACCGCGCTTTGTCGTTCTGGATGAGCCCGTGTCAGCTCTCGACGTGAGTGTCGGCGCGCAAATCGTGAATCTGCTGGCCAAATTGCAGCGCGAGTTTGGGCTTACGTATCTTTTCATCTCGCACTCCATGCCGATTGTGCGCTATCTATCGACTCGGATCGCGGTGATGCGCAAAGGCAAAATTGTGGAGATCGGTGATGCGGTGCAAGTCACCTCCGTGCCGCAGCACGAATACACGAAGGCGTTGATCGCTGCGACTCCGGAGGTTGCCGCGTTCTGAGATGCGCTCTTCGGTGTGATTGCTCTACTGAAACGCCAAACGGCGCCAACCGTTGCTAGAAAGGCTGATGATGGACGTAATTTGCGTCCAACCTGGAGCACCCCATGGCATCTAATGCTGTTGTGAGTTCCCACAGCAAAGAGTTCGTTCTCGCCGCTATTCTTGTGGTGTTTGCGGCGACTTCATGGGGAAGTGCTACTCCGGTGGATTCGGAAACAAACATTCCAAGTCCGGCTGCGCGATTTGTTCCGGCCCAATTGAGCGGCCATGCGCCACGTACTATCCTGGCAAATCCCGACCGAACTTTCGAGAAGTACGGCCCTCAAGCGACTGAGCGGGCGGTGCGCTCGTCGCTGAAAGTTGCACTCGTGCCGGATCCATTAGCGATGGGTGCTCTCATATTTTGCGCTTTCGCTTTACGTGCAATGCGGATGCGCAAGGAGCAGAGCCCGGAAAAAGACTATGTAACTGCGAGCCGAGCAGACGTACTGGAACGGGCAGCATAGAGTTCTACGGCGTTACACCGCGCGGAAAGCCGGCACACGCTGCCGGAAGACGAAGGCTTCTGAACCACCTCGGTCTTGTCCGTACCTGGACAAGGCGATCCTGAATCGGGTGGGAGAAGCCTTTTGCCTTGTCTGGCTGAATGCCTCTAGAATCGCAATAGGTATCCCCATTGAAGGAGAACTGTGCCTCTTTACGAGTTCCAATGTGAGAAGTGTCAGCATCGTTTCGAGAAGATTCAGAGTGTCTCGGCTCCTGATCCGACATGCTCGAAGTGCGGAGGCAAGGTTGAACGCCTGCTGCACGCTCCGGCTGTCCAGTTCAAGGGCAGCGGATGGTATGTAACCGATTACGCCAAGTCAGGAAGTGCGAAAGGAACGTCAGACTCCAAGCCAACCGACAAGGCAGACACAACTTCTCCGAGTAAGACAGAAAGCAAGAGCGAATCGAAAGGCGAGAGCAAGAGCAGCACTCCTGCCAAGGAGTAGCTCCGCCATTGCGGGTGGCCTTATGTTTATTATTGTCTCCTTAGGTTTAGATAGGGAGGCGTTATCGATGAAAGCTGTATCCCGCGCTGATGAAATTCGAATCGATTCCTGGGTTGAACGGTGTTCCCGAATCTGCGTTTGAGGTGTGATGATAGCGGTACCCGATAGTCACCGAACGAGACTCGCTGGTAAAGATCTCCAATCCGGCTCCTAGAGAAAATGTGAAGTTGATCGACGCGGAGTTCGGGATTGGGACTTCGCGTGAGAAGCGCAACAAACCTCCATTGATTCCTGCCACAGGCTGAACGCGGTGCTTCCGGCGGAAGTTGAATTCAAATCCAATTGGAGCAAAGCCCACTCCATAAGTTGTTCTTCTGCCGATTGTGACTCCGCATGCAATGGGCGCACATACTGCCGGGAAAAACAGATGTTTCGGGTCTGGCACGACCTCAACTCCGTTTATCGTGGGCTGCGAGACCAGAGCAAGCGGAACGATATCGACGGTGTATTTCCAGGCAATCTGGTCAGTGGCCAGCAGAACACGACGCCATCCGGCTCCCGTTTGAAAAATCCGGCGAGCTTCCGACTTTCCAATCCATGTGATCGAGCCAGGAGAATAGCCTGCCCAGACTTGGTATTCGTTAGCGCCACTGTGAAAAGCGTCAGTGTAGGTGGATTGGGCACGCGCGGAAGCAGTTGCGAACGACATCAGCATGCAGAGCAGAGAGATGCGCAGAATCATTCGCGATTTAGGAGTGCGCCTTCAG
Source organism: Acidobacteriota bacterium (assembly GCA_003225215.1). GTDB lineage: Bacteria > Acidobacteriota > Terriglobia > Terriglobales > Acidobacteriaceae > Gp1-AA112. The sequence goes on along the minus strand of QIBC01000043.1, from coordinate 6,606 downwards.
AGTAAACGGAATACTTGGAATCAGCAAAGACTTGTGCAGGATCCGGAATGCCTATCGACCGAACGCCGAAAGCCGAGTGCCGAAAGCCGCTATCCTCAATCCGCTCCAGCTTCGCAGGGAGACGCTTGCCGCTCCGGCCGCAGCTTTCCAGAACGCAGCTTTGAGCTGGTCACCAGAATCACAGCCGTGACGATGACTACCATTCCGAGCAGCATGTAACGGTCAATATGCTCGCCTCCGATCAGCCATCCGAGAAACACGGCCACGACAGGATTGACGTATGCGTAAGTCGCGACCTTCGGCGTGGGTACGTGCTCAAGCAGCCAGATGTATGCGGTAAATCCAACCAATGAGCCAAACGTTACGAGATAGCCGACGGCCAGCCATCCTGTACGGGCCCAATCTGCGCGATGGAAGCCGCCAAGCGAAAACGCAAGCAGAGCGTTCACCATGCCTGCAAGCGCCATTTCCCAGCCGGTTGCCACAAAAGGTTCTACGGTGAGCTGAAAACGCCTCGAGAGAACCGATCCAACTGCCCAACTGAGAGAGCCGAGCATTAGACCCAGGGAGGCGACCAGATCTCTACGGCCAATCGCGTTGCCGGTCACGATGTCAGGCCAGAGCAAAACGAGAAGCCCGCCGATTCCGAGCAGCAGGCCGCTCCATCCGAGCCGGGTAAGCCGATCACCGCCGAACAGAGCCTCGATCATAGCGATCCAAATTGGGACCACAGCCACGATCATCGCTGCCAAGCCGCTGTTGATGTATTCCTCCGCCCACGCGAGCACTGTGTTGCCCCCGACCAGGAGCAGCACTCCGACCAGCAGCAATCGCAGGAAATCCCCGCGAGTTATGGCTAACTTCTTCCTTCTGAAAGCACACCAGCCCAGCATCAGGGCCCCAGCGATCAGGAAGCGCAATGCTCCGAGTACCGGCGGGGGGAAATGCCGGACGGCAATCATGATGGCGAGATAAGTGGATCCCCAAAACAAGTAGACCAGCCCAAAACTGGCCCCGATCCGCAGCCGATGGCTCTGCTCCTTTTCTTGCTGGGGCGCAGCTTGGGTGAGGGTAGCCATTTTCGAATCAGCCGATACTTGTTGATATTAGGGGCTTTGCGTGCTCGTTCGCTATCCGGTTTTCGCCGGATAACGTTTCATCCCAGAAAAGCGCAGTAGCTATGCGAACTGCGGTACAGCACATCAGAGCGACAAAAGTTGCACTACGCTTCAAAAATAATTGCACCGGATCTGAAATAGGACATGACCCATTGTTCCTTGTCCCTGCTTTCACCGGACTATATGCTTAAGTCAATCCGCGATCGGGGATTCAATGGCCGAGAACAACTTCTTAATTCTTTGTGTCGATGACGAGCCGTCTGTCCTTCAGCCGTTGGGGATTATGCTGCAACGGCGCGGGTTTCGTGTGCTAAGCGCCAAGGACGGTCCCTCTGCCATTGAATTGTTCGGCCAGATCAAGTGCGATGCAGTCATTCTGGATTACGCGATGCCGGGTATGTCCGGCGGCGAAGTAGCAAAAATGCTGCGAGAAGAAAGCAAGACCGTTCCGATCATTCTGCACACTGGATATAAGGAGATCCGCGATCCTCTCCTCGCAAATGTCACCTGTACCCTCCCCAAAGGAAGTCTGAGCTTTCTAATCACGAAGCTGCATGACTTGTTGCACGTTCAGGAACCAGGGTTAGCTGAGCAAAGTGAGGGCGAAGACAGCGGGGATGATTCTGCTCCTGCTCATTCGGCACACGTTGCCTGAGCGAGTTCGGAATGGTGGAATTGGCTTAGTTTTTAGTGCGGGCAAGCTATAATCAATCCGGGAAGTCATGTTGGTGGCTGACTACAATTCGTTACTTGCCGGCCACGCCACTCCGCCATGCTGGCTGAATTACCTTGCTGGTCCGCGTCGTTATCTAGCCGTGCTCCCGTCTAACGTTCGCGCCAATCTTTTCGCCGGCGACTAGCTCTATTCCTCGCTCGCCTGGGCTGCTCTTCAGAAGCATTCAAAAGATCGCTCGTTGCAGCCCGCGACCCAAATCGCACGATTCCGTGTTATCTCGCGAGGAGAATTCCAATGCCAACAGAAACCATCAGCCGTCCTGCAGCAGCGGTAAAGATTGGTTTACCCAAAATTAAAACAACGCTTCCCGGTCCGAACGCGAAGCGCATCATCGCCGATGATGACCGTCTCATCTCGCCCAGCTACACGCGTTCCTACCCGCTAGTCGCAAAGCGCGGCCGCGGAGCGATTATCGAAGACGTCGACGGAAACGAATTCCTCGATTTCTCCGCTGGCATCGCAGTCACATCCACCGGGCACTGTCATCCCGAAGTGGTCGGCGCCATTCAGCGCCAGGCCGCCGAACTGATCCACATGTCCGGAACCGACTTCTACTACGAATCGATGACCCAACTGGCAGAGCGATTGAGCAGAATCGCGCCGATGCCGGGCCCACATAAGTTCTACTTTGGAAACTCGGGAACTGAAGCCGTCGAGTGCGCGCTCAAGCTGGCGCGCTACCACACAAAACGCCAGGGTGTAATTGCGTTTTATGGTGCTTTTCACGGACGCACGATGGGATCGCTCTCGCTCACAGCTTCGAAGCCGCAGCAGCGTCGCCGCTTCGCTCCACTCGTTCCTGGCGTGACGCATGTTCCTTATCCTTATACCTATCGCTTCGGCGAGGGAAAGACCGAGCGCGAGTACGGCTTAGCCTGTGCAAGGTTCATCGAAGAGCGTTTGTTCAAGACCACGGTGCCACCGGAAGACGTTGCTGCCATCTTCGTCGAACCGATCCAGGGAGAAGGAGGTTATGTTCCCGCGCCTCCGGAGTTCCTGCGTGAACTGCGCCGCATCTGCGACGAGAATGGAATCATGCTGGTGGCTGATGAAGTGCAGTCCGGAGCGGGTCGCACGGGCAAGTGGTGGGCGATCGAGCACGCCGGAGTTGAGCCCGACATTGTTTGCATAGCCAAAGGCATTGCCTCAGGTATGCCGCTTGGCATCACGATGAGCCGAGCCAGTGTTATGGACTGGGTTCCGGGATCGCATGCTTCGACCTTCGGCGGTAATCCGGTAGCAATCGCGGCGGCGTTAGCCAGCATGGACGTGATCGAGCGCGACGGCCTGCGGAACGCAGCAACTGTGGGTGAGAAGCTGAAGCAACGCATGTCCAGTTGGGTGCCGAAGTACCCAATGGTCGGTGACGTCCGCGGCAAGGGACTCATGTTGGCCGTCGAGATGGTGAAGGACAAGCAAAGTAAAGCTCCGGCGGCGAAAGTACGCGATCGTATCGTTGAGCTTGCGTTTGAGAGTGGAGTCCTTCTTCTCGGCTGCGGTGAGACCTCGATACGATTGTCGCCACCACTCCTCGTCACGCAAGAACAGGGTGACTATGCGCTGGATGTACTGGAGAAGTGCATCGAGACGGCTTCAGAATAGGTGTGGTAGCCGCACCCGAATCCGGATACTCTACCGCTGCTCCAAAACCGCGTAGATACGGTCATCCCGCGGGGCCGCCACATAGCTGTTCAGTACGCCTTCAAATCTAATGCGGCCCCGTGGGATCTGCTTTTGCTTACGAGAAAAGCAAATCCCCCGCGCCGCAAGAACCGGGTCTTGATGTAAAGGACTTGTCGTGGCGGCGCGAGGAATCAGAGTCACAGTCTCTAAGAAACACAATGAACGAGCGTGTTGGAGGCGCACTATTCGCTACGAACCAGCTATTCAAAGCATCAAGCATGAGTTAACTTAGGGATTCCTCACCGCGAACTTCAGGCGGTTCGGAATAACAACGGCACCTGATGCTTCTGCGCTCAACGCTCCGTGCTCTCGACGAACTCGCCACAAAGCTCAGGCGCACTCCGGAACGAGCTCCGCATCTAGTCTCCGGAGCACGCGGAGAAGACGAAGCCTACTTTCATCTGCGCAAACTCGGGTTCACGGTAATCGCACGCGACTACCGCTCCCCACGCCGACGTGGCGATATCGATCTGATTGCATGGGAGAAGGAAACGTTATGCTTCGTGGAGGTGAAGACGCGCAGCAGTCGCGCTTTCATGCCTGCCGAAGCCGCCATCGATGATGAAAAGCGGGGAACTCTCTCCGCTCTAGCTCGCGAGTTCCTGCGCAACCTTGCCCACGCGCAAGGAAAACCGCCGCAGTTCCGGTTTGATGTAATCAGCGTATACCTCGAAAGTAACGGGTCCAACGAGATAACTCTGTTCAGAGATGCATTCCATATGTCATAAAATGAGCTTTCGCTTCTGGGAGAGGATCCGAGTTGCCCGAACTGAGGAAGGACCCCGTCACCGGACGCTGGGTCATTATTGCGACCGACCGCGCGCGCAGACCAAGTGATTTCATCCGACACACCGTAGTTCTCAAGGGCGGATTTTGCCCTTTCTGTCCCGGCAACGAAGCCAAGACTCCACCTGAGATCCTTGCCTTTCGCCATGGTCAAGGTGAGCGTGATAAGCCCGGCTGGTCCGTGCGTGTAGTGCCCAACAAATATCCCGCATTGGGGATCGAAGGAAACCTCGATCGCCGCGCCGATGGTATGTACGACCGCATGAACGGCATCGGTGCGCATGAAGTCATTATCGAGACGCCGAATCACGCGCAAACCTTCGCCAACATGCCGGAGAAAAGCATCGAGGACGTGCTTTGGGCTTTCCGCGACCGCATCGTCGATCTCAAGCAGGATCGCCGCTTCAAGTACATTCTGATCTTCAAGAATCACGGGGAGCCTGCAGGCGCCACCCTGGAGCATCCGCACTCGCAATTAATTGCGTTGCCGATTGTTCCGCGTCGCGTGCTGGAAGAGCTTGAGGGCGCTAAGCAGTACTATGAGCTGAAGGAGCGCTGTATCTTTTGCGACATCGTTCACGAGGAAAGCTCCGACGAGGAGGCGCGGCTAGTGGCCGAGAATCGCGGATTTGTGACCGTCTCTCCGTACGCTCCCAGGTTTCCTTTCGAAACCTGCATCCTGCCCAAGAATCACGACGCGTCATTTGAGAATGCCAGTTCAGGAGACTTCGCCGGTCTGGCACAGATGATCAAGCTGGTGATCGCCAAGATGGAGGCGGTGCTCGAACGTCCGGCGTACAACATGGTGCTTCACACTGCGCCGCTCTCGGCGCAAGAACACGCCGACTACTATCACTGGCACATCGAGCTGATTCCCAAATTGACAAAAGTTGCAGGGTTCGAATGGGGGACTGGCTTCTACATCAATCCCACGTCGCCAGAAGAGGCAGCCCGGTATCTACGCGAAGCGGTTGTGGAAACGCCGGAGCTGGCGGGGACTAGGTAGTTTTAGGACCTGCGGCCGCCCTCGGCCGGATGTTTTTGCTGGTGATGCCAGTAGTCGGTCAACCGTGGCGTTTGTACTTAACCTACTGGTTGGACCTTCAACAAAAATCCGCGCGAGGGCGTACGTCGGTCCTTCGTCGTTTTTTTTTGGCCTAACCGCCACTCAACAGCCTCTTCACCGTCTCGCTCACAACTTTTCCATCCACGCGCGCACCCGCTGCCGCGAACCTTGTCATCGCGTTCTTCATGACGGCTCCCATGTCCTTCATCGTAGGCGATCCCATTTCGGAAATGGCCGCGCGGACGACAGCGGCGATCTCCTCCGCTCCAGCCGCTTTCGGCAAATAGCCTTCGATAATGACAATCTCCGCAGCTTCCTTGTCAGCGAGCTCTTTACGGCCGCCCTTGGTGAATTGCTCGATCGAGTCTTTGCGCTGCTTGATCAGCGTGTTGAGGATCGCCATAGCTTCCTGATCGTCGAGGGGCGCGCGCTTATCGATCTCCTTGTTCTTGATGGCGGATTTCACCATCCGCAGCGTGCTTAAACGATGCTGCTCGCGCGCCTTCATCGCGGCAGTAACGTCCTGGGTAATGCGTTCGGAGATGGTCAAAGGTGAGGTTCCTCAGTCAAAAGCTTACCTCAGTATAGCGAGAGCGATGCCTTAGAAAGCCCATGTTCGCAGGCTTCGCATTAGCTGTGTAGTTTCCGGCCTTAATCGTTTTCAAGGGCAAGGCCTAGCCAAGCGAAGCCGCGTCTCCGTGTAAAACAGCCCCGCTCATTCTCCCAACAAACCCAGCGTCGCAACCGCGGGCTCGGGCAAATCGTCGAATCGCAGCTGCGGTGCATCGACTGTAGCTGTGGGCCGCCGTCGCCAAACAAAGAAGACCAGCAGGATAATCACGAGCGTTGCGCGTAAAGGGTTCGCTCCCCCGATGGCTTCGAAAGCCGTGAGCACCGTGGTGATTGCCAAGACTGCAAACCAATAAATGATTCCGGTGTGCAGGATGTTTCGTTTGCCGGGAAGATAAGAGCAGGTGAGTGGAATCGTGTCGCTGTTCTCCAGTTCGTGCTCGATGATGAGCATGGCGATTAATCCAGCAAATACTATCCCGTAGAGCCCACGCCAAGGCGGCATCACTATCAGCAGGAACGGAGCGGTTGACGCCATTGAGGGCAATAAGGCAAAACCTACATAGATCAGACGGACGGCGCTTCTTCGTTCGCTGACGGCGTCTTGCGCGGTCAAGCGAAACAGCCAGTTCGCCCGCAAATCGACA
>QIBC01000042.1 GCA_003225215.1 Acidobacteriota bacterium | reverse complement strand
GTGTTTCCGGTCCGTAATTTCGAAGGCCGTCGCCAGGATGGCTCCTTCGCCGGCGAATTGAATTGCGGTAGTGGAACAGTCAAGCCAGCGATCTTCGCCATCTTCGTGTAAAAGATGCAGCTCGTACCGCTGCATCGAGGTATCGCCCGCCAGACGCTCTGCTTGACGCTGGTGCATCATCTCTCGCTGGTCGGGATGCACCAGATCCATCGGCATCATTTCCCGGAGTTCTTCGGACGAATACCCACACACCTTTTGCGCCGCCTCATTCGAATATAAGAATCCACGGCCGTTGTGGATGAGGATCGAGGTGGTTGCGGTCTCGGCGAGCGCTCGAAACTTACTCTCACTCTCAGCCAGAGCCTGTTCCGCACGCTTGCGCTCGGTGATGTCGACCAACGTGCCCTGAATCATTGCGGCGTCTTCATCCTCCAGCAGGGTCACGTTCTCCAATACCCAGACCTCGCTGCCGTCACGGCGTCGTAGCTTCATTTCGAAGTTTGTAAGCGCTTTTTCCCGTTTCAGACGAGCAACGTAGCGCTCCCGCTCCTCAGGGGCATAGTACGGATTGAAGTCTGCGAGCCTGATCATTTGCTCGCGCGATTCGTAGCCGAAGATGTGTGCGAACGAATCGTTGCAATCGAGCAGCCCACCTCCCAACCTGCTGAGAAACACGCCGGCAAGGTTGCGCTGGAATAACTGTCGATAGCGTTCTTCCGAAGAGCGCAGCTCGATCTCGGCTTCGAGCCGATCTCCGACGTTGCGGAAGCTGGCCAACAGTCCTGCCTTGCGGCCGCCAACTACATAGCTGCTGCTGACGGCTTCGAACGACTTCCAGTGTCCCAGCTTGTGCTGCAGACGGAGCACGATCGCGTTGCCCTTGCCCGGATCCTCGAGCCCCTGGCGGAACCCGACGAGTGCAGTTTCGAGATCTTCCGGATGCACAAAGTCGAAACACGACCGCCCGATCAGTTCTTCGGGCGTATAGCCAAGGTGGGGTGTGATCGACTGGCTCTGGTAAATGACCTTGCCCTGTTCATCGAGCAATGCAAGCAGGTCGGAAGATTGTTCAACAAAGGCGCGGAAGCGCTCCTCGCTCTCACGCAGCGCCCGCTCGGCGCGCAGGTGCTTCGTCACATCTCGCCCTATGCTCAGAATCGAGGCCGACTGGCCATCGTCTGAGATTACGCAGTGACCGACTTCCAGCGTGCGCCGGGAGCCGTCTTTTACGATTACCTCCGCGGTAAACGGGGCGGGCAGCTCCCCAGCACTACGCTGAGCCCAACGCTCCTGCACCGCAGACGCCTGCTCAGAAACCAGCAGGTCGAGGATGTTCATATCGAGAAGTTCGCCCCGGCCGTAACCGGAGAATCGCTCGGCCGCGGCGTTCACCCAAGTGAAGTTCCCGGCGCCGTCGTGTGTGTACATCACATCGCCGGCGCTCTCGAGAATGCTGAAAAGAGCGCTCGCCGATGGGGACAGCGGGAAGGACGCACGCGGTCGCCCGCGAGTGGAGACACGGGTTCCAGGCGTGCTGGTTACACGCGCAGGCTTGGGCCTAAAGCCCATAACTAGGGGACTCCTGCGTGATCATGAGTGATGGGACTGCGTTCCGGGGGCCCGAATCGTTCGGGGGCGCAAATAATGTACCGCGATTGGGGCATTACTAGGAAGGAAATGTTTAGTTACTTTCGTTTACCGTTGTGTTAGCTCTGAAGTCTTGTGGAAAACGCGTCAGCGAGTTGTTAAGAGGCACTTTCATACATTGAAGAATGCTCCACCGGGACATCGACTTTCGCAGCGCGAAGGTCTCACAGATTTCCAATCGTCTGGCTGGAACAGCTGCGGAAGAATGCTGTGAAGTCTCAACGACTGTCATCCTGAAGCCCGACCTTGGCCGAAGGATTTTCCCGGCGTGCATCAGTTTTAATTGCGTTGTTGAGGCGCTTCACGAGAATCCTGGGAAAGTGCCAGGAAGAGCCAATCAAGTTTGAAATATTCCGGGATCGTTCGGCCAACATCGGGCCTCAAGATGACAGTTCATAATTGGTGCGAAGCTCATTTCAGCATTTTTCCGCAGCCTGTGGAAGCCGGACTCTGAATGCTCCTCTTCACCACCACTCAATCGTCGTGGGCTACTGGTGGGCTACTGGCGGTCGTTCCTCGATTCAGCGGCAGTATTGTCATGCCTCTGGCGGTCTCGTCGTCTTTTGCGTCTCTTCTCACGTATGCTTAACAAAGCATGAGAGTTCGGGTTCTTCTATTTGGTGTACTGAAAGACATCTTCCAGCGCACGGAGGACTCGCTTGATCTATCACCGGACGCCACGGTTTCCGACTTGCTCAAGCATTACCGTGAACTAGCGCCCGAGAAGGCCAAATTTTTCCATTCACTAGCCCTTGCCGTGAACCGGCAGTACGCCTCGCCTGGGGACCGTTTGCGCGACGGCGACGAAGTTGCGTTGCTCCCTCCAGTCAGCGGCGGAGCCGAAACTGTTGTGCCTGAAGAGAGTTATCAGTGTGAGATTGTTCGCGAGCGAATCCGAACCGAACAGATCGTTGAGTGCATGAAGCAGGGGAAGGATGGAGCGGTCGTGGTCTTTGAGGGCATAGTCCGCAATCACACGCGGCACCGCCGGACATTGTTTCTCGACTATGAAGCGTACGAACCCATGGCCCTCAATCAAATGAATTCGCTGGCTGAGAAGGTGCTTGCGAACTATAAGGTGAGGGAGATCGCGATTGTCCATCGGCTTGGGCGGCTAGAGATTGGCGACACCAGCGTGCTGATCGCCGTTGCCTCCGCTCATCGCGCTGCCGCCTTCGACGCCTGCCGATTTGCCATCGACACGCTGAAGCGCACAGTCCCAATTTGGAAAAAAGAACACTTCGCGGATGGTGTCGTTTGGGCCGATGGCGAGCCGTTTCCTGAAGAGCTTCGCGTGAGCAGCGATTCAGAAGCTGGTGGCAACAAATGAAGTTTCGCCGCATGTTCATTGTTGCCGTGGCCCTGCTCACTTCCTTGAGCGGCCAGGATAAACCCGAGACTACGTTCAAGGTAGACGTCAAGCTGGTAAACGTCTTCGTAACGGTCACCGACCAGCAAGGTGCGCCTATCGGCAATCTTGGTAAGAACGACTTCAGTCTTAGTGAAGATGGCGTCCCACAAAAGATCGCCGTCTTCAGCAAGGAATCACAGCTGCCACTGTCGATTGTGCTGGCAATCGACACCAGTTCCAGCACGCGCAAAGACATTCGGCTGGAGCTCGAAGCGGCGCGACGATTCATCCACTCCATGATTCGTCCGCAGGACTCGGTCTCTCTGTACACCTTCGCCACAAACGTCAGCGAGATGACGCCCTTCACAGCGAAGCTGCATCAGGTGGATAGCGCGATTAACGAAGTGCGGGTTGGCGGCGCTACCTCCCTGTACGACGCAATCTACCTGGGAGCCAAGGCGCTGATCAATCGCCAAGGACGTAAAGTGATGGTGCTGATAACCGACGGCGGCGACACGGCGAGCAGCATTGATTACAAAGAAGCCCTTCGTGCAGCGCAGCAATCCGAGGCATTGGTTTACAGCCTGATCGACGTGCCAGTGGAAGCTAGCGCAGGACGCAACACCGGTGGAGAGCACGCGCTCATTCAGATCTCGAGCGATACCGGCGGGAAGTATTATTACGCGGCGAACGTTGGCCAGCTCGATAGGGCGTTCGAACAGATTAGCGACGAGTTGAGAACGCAGTATCTATTGGCCTACTACCCCGTCACTCGGCGGGCTGCCTCCGACTTCCGCGAAATCGACGTTACCGCCCATCCACACGAGGCGGCAGAGGCTCAGGGAAGTGACGCCGGCGAGAAGTTGGTCGTTCGCGCCAGGCGTGGTTACTACACATCGAAGCTGGAGTAGATGAATCAATTGTCATTCCTCAGCCGCTGCGGTTCGGAATGACAGTGAAAATCGCGTAAAATGCCCCTCATGAGTTTTCGTGGCGCTGCCGCTCCCGCTCTGCAAAAGAAGTCAAAGAACACGCCTCCGGAAGACACCGGTATGGAGGCCTCTTACCTGAAGGCGCTGGGCGAGAAACAAACGCCGGTTACCGTAAAGTTGGTGGGTGGCGAGTCGGTACGCGGCTGGATCGAGTACTACGACACCAACATGATCCGGCTGACTCGCGAGCACTCCCCGAATCTCTTCATCTACAAACACGAGATCGTCTACATCGCCGAGGACTCCGGACGCCGAGGGCGTCTGTGAGCGCTCTGCATCCCGACTACATTTCCACTGCCTCAACGATCGCACGGCAAGCCGGCACTTTGCTCATGGAGTACTACGCCCGCGGGGTGAAGACTGAGTACAAAGGGAGTGGGACAGTCGATGTGGTCACGGAAGCGGACCGCGCCTCGGAAAAGCTGATTGTCGAGGCGCTGCGGGCAGCGTTTCCCAATCACGGAATCGTCGGGGAAGAAGGATCGCGCGCGCAGAGCACGGGCGAATTGATTTGGTACGTCGATCCACTCGATGGAACGACGAACTTCGCTCATGGCTTCCCCGTGTTCTGCGTTTCGCTCGGGCTGGCGCGGGATAACGAAGTGATCGCGGGCGTAGTCTTCGATCCCTCCCGGAACGAACTGTTCGCGGCAGAGCGCGGCAGCGGTGCGAGGCTTAACGGCAAAAATATTCGAGTGTCGCACGCGACTAACCTCGGTGAAAGTCTTCTCGGTACTGGTTTTCCCAGCAAGAAGCGGCATCTCAATCCGAATATCTACTTTTATCACCAGCTCACCATGAAGACCCACGGCATTCGTCGCGCCGGATCGGCTGCCCTTGATCTGGCATGTGTCGCTTCGGGACGCTACGACGGCTATTGGGAGTTCAACCTCAACCCGTGGGATACCTCGGCTGGTGTGTTGCTCGTCCAGGAGGCCGGCGGCAAGCTCACGCATGTGGATGGTACTGAGTTCGATGTTGCCGCCAGCCGCGACGTGTTGGCAAGCAACGGCCTCATCCATCAAGAGCTCCAAAATGAAATGCTGCGTGTTATGCAAGGTCGTGGCCTTGAGCCTCTGCCAAACCTGACGGAGTTTGCGAAAGCCCGTAGTTAAACGAATAACCAGATCTACTCCATTCCCAATTGAGAACGCGTTGTTAACAGGCAATGACAATGCCGTTCTTCTTATCGCGCCTATCAAATCTTCCAATTTGCATTTCAGAGTTCACTTCCGTAATCTCTCGACAGTGAGTGACCCTGAAGTACACTTGCTCTCATCCAAGCTGATCTCTAGATCGTGACGTCCCGCTGCGGTTCCTAATGCGGGACGTTCTACAGCGCCGCTCCTGGCAAGCAGTTGCTGGGCCTCCTCGCTGAGTAGTTACGCGTAGTGAGCCAGAAGGCGGACGAATGCGTGCACGCGTCGTACGAAATCGAGGCCAATGCCCGGTTCTTGCGGCTCGGTCACCTAACTTCGATTGGAGATTGGACATGAAACTCGCAAGACACATCGCATATTGCTTTTTGCTGCTGATGACCGCGTCCCTGATAGCGTCGGCGCAGGAGCCAAGCGGCAAATTCACAGTGAACCACGCCACACGCTGGGGCACCGCTATCCTGCCGGCGGGAAGCTATTCCGTTTCGGTCCACAGCGGCCCAGTGCCGTATGTGCTCGTCACTTCGGATGATCGCAATGCCGCCTCGATCATGGCCGTCGCGCAGTACGTGGAGTCGGCTCAATGCAAAAGCAGCTCGCTAGAGTTGGAGCAGACCGAGGGCAGCTGGAATGTGCGCTCGCTTTGCTTCGAATCGACGCTAGCCGTGTACTTCGGTCCGTCGCAGAAGGCCGCTCAGACGAGCATCGCCGCGGTTCCTCAGGCAGCTCCGCTTTCGGGAACCAACTAACGCACGTTGCCTCGACGAGTAGAGGCGCAGCCCGCGCTGCGTCTCTACATCGCAACAACAAATTTCAGAAATGTCTCGATAACTCCGATAGAGAAAATTCATAAGCCGACGCTCCATCCGCCGATAGAATGCAATATGGATCAGCTAAACCTTAATCCCGCTCTTGATTTTCTGCATGATCTCGGCACCCGCATTGCGGCAGCAGATCCCTTGCACGAGGTGCTTGACGAAATCGTCCAGTTCGTCGCCGACTTGGTAAGTTGCGATTCCTGCTTCATATTCGTTCTCGAGAACGATGATCTCGTGCTTCGCGCCTCGAAGAATCCTCATCCCGAAGTCCTTGACCAGCTCAAGATGCAAATAGGGCAGGGAATCGCCGGGTGGGTAGCGGAGCACCGTGAGCCCGTTGTCCTTCCCGAAAAAGCTTCCCAGGATCCTCGCTTCGAGATCTTGACTGAACTTCCCGAAGACACCTACGAGGCAATGCTTTCAGTACCGATTGTCTCGCGCGGTCGCGTGGTCAGTATTATTAACGTGCAGAATCGGAATCCCCGGGTCTTTACTGCACGCGAGGTGAAAGCAGTTTCGACGATCGGTCATCTAGTTGGCGCTGCGATTGAAATGGCGCGACTGGAGAACGAAGTCACGCAACTCTCTGACAAACTCGCCACGCGGAAAATCGTGGAACGCGCCAAAGGCGTGATGCAGCGCGAGCTTTCCATCACCGAAGAGGAAGCGTACTCGATCATTCAGAAGCAGGCACGGCAACGCCGCAAGTCGATGAAGAAAGGGTCATCCAGCCCCGTATCCTGAGTCCCCATCGAAAGTGCGCTTGCACGAGAGTCGCTTGCTACACGCACGGGCAGCGACTCTTTTTTTGAGCTCTTGGAGACAACCATTCACCACGGAGACACGGAAGCACGGAGAAAGGCAAGCCCGGGATAAACACAGAGGACACGGAGGAAAGGAGACTCTTGGGAAGTCCGCCTCCGTCAGCTCGGGCGTCGAAGACATCAAATAAGATCACCTCAGTGAACTCCGTCTCCTCCGTGTTCATTTTTTGTCTTTCTCCGAGGCTCCGTGTCTCCATGGTGAGGAGGTTTCTGAGCTAGAATTTACGTGTGTCGAATCCTCTTCTCTCGCGCGAAGTGCACAAGCGTCCAGCCTCGGCGAAGCTCATCGGGCGCATCCTTTTTCTTACCGAAGATCCGGAGCTGATCCGGCGGCAGCTCGCCGGGGAGAACTTGCCTTGGGACGTCAATAATCCTGCCAATAATCCCAAGCTGCGCGACGATATTTCAACGGACGAAATCACTCCGGCACATATCTGTTTCTTCTTCGATGAGACTTTGGGTGAGTTCCCTTATACCGGCCTAAAGTGCGGCAATGAGCTGCCGATCAAACGTACAGATGTGAAAAAAGGCGGATTCGTCGTAGCCGTCAGTGGCAAGCGGCGAGGAAAAGGATCGAGCCGCGAGCAGTCGCCCTACGCGGAGCTTTCGGCGGGCATCAAGCTGGTGATCGCCGAGAACATCGAGCGGATTTACAAGCAGAACTGCCAGAACTTGGGCGTCCTCACGTCGACAGATTTCAGTCTTATCGATTGCATTCGCCGCGGCGAAGAGATTCCACTCGAGGTCTTTACGCGCGGCGAAGACGAGATTACGCGCCAGGTGATCGAGTACGGCGGGCTGTTTCCATTCAACGTCGCGCGCATGCAGGGCAAGGTGACCATTCCGGGAATTGATACCAAGCCTCGGCCAATGACGGTTACCGAGAAGATTTTCGCGGGCCACATGATCTTGCCCGACGGGAGAGTAGGCGTGCCTGCGGTGAAGCCAAGCGACGCTGGATTCGCGCGCACCGATCTCCGTTTCAGTCATGAGTATGTAACGCCGATGGCTGCGATCTTCTACGAGCATTTCGTTGGCAAAAGCATGCCAGTGAACGATCGCTCCAGCATCATCTTCTTTCGCGACCACCTAACGTTCCTGGATGAAGTCTTATCGGAAGAAAAGAAAAAGATGGGGCTGCTCGATTTGGCCACGCAGCTCAAGATGAAACAGGAGAGCTTTGCGCAGTCGCAGGGCATCAAACTGCACGGCGAACTCAAAGACCGCAAAGGATCGGAGGGCATCTGCCATTCGATTGTCGCCGAAAGCTACGCGCTTCCCGGCCAGTTGAACGTTGGCTCTGATTCGCATACTCCGCATGTGGGCGCAGTCGGCTGCGTGGCCTTCGGCATCGGCACCACCGACGTCTTCAATTCCTGGATCACAAAAGATGTTCGGGTGAAGGTTCCCGAATCGGTAAGGGTGGTTGTGCGGGGAAAGCGTCGTCCGAATGTCACCGCCAAGGATTACATCCTGAAGTTGCTGGCGATGGATTACATCCGCAGTGGCAAAGCGCTTGCCAAGGTGATGGAGTACTCAGGAGAAGCCATCGAAGAGCTTGGCGTCGACGAGCGCGCCACCATGTGCAACATGGCAGCGGAGATTGGGGGCTTCACAGGTATCGTGGCGCCCGATAACAAAGTCGTTGACTTCCTGGTCGAGCGCCGTGGCATGAATCGTGCCGAAGCCGAGAGGTTGATCGATGGACTCCGCAGCGAGCCCGGCGCGCAGTATGCGCACGTGATCGAAATGGACGGGTCAGAGATCTATCCCATGGTCGCGACTCCCGGCGATCCGGGAAATGGCAAGTATGTGCGCGACCTGAACACTCCCGTTCCGGTAGAGATTGCTTACGGCGGAACCTGCACGGCAGGAAAGAATGAAGATATGGATATGTACGCCTCGGTGCTGAGGGATGCTCTTCGCCAGGGAAAGCGTGTTTCGCCGTCGGTCCAGTTCTACATCCAGTTCGGGTCGCAGGAGACGCGTGAGTACTGCGTGCGCAAGGGCTATCTCGACATCTTTCAGAAAGCGGGCGCGAAAGTGATTGAACCGAGTTGCGGAGCGTGCATTAATGCCGGGCCCGGAGTCTCCACGCGTCCCGACCAGATCGTAATCAGCGCGCAAAATCGCAACTTCCCGGGCCGCAGCGGACCGGGACAGATGTATCTAGCGAGTCCGTACACAGTGGCAGCAAGCGCTGTGGCTGGATACATCACGGAGTACCAGCCGACGGAAGAGCGCGAACCTGCGTTGGCGTGAAAAGCCTTTCAACCACGAAGACACGGAGTCACGGAGAAGGGCTCCACGGGATTAAACACGGAGGACAGAGGGCACGAAGGAAATTTGAGTTTGTTCGAAGTTTGCATCAGGCTGATTGCAGGGATACGCACAAACCTCTGCTTGACCTTCATGTACTCCGTGTTCAGTTTTTGCTTTTCTCCGTGACTCCGCGTCTCCCTGGTGAAAATTGAATGATAGAATTCTTGTTTTCCGGCAGAACTCATCGCGCCAGCTAGATACATTCGTGGCGCACTTATTTGGAGAAATTCAATGGCATACGTAATCGCAGAACCCTGCATTGGTACCAAGGACACGGCTTGCGTCGACGCCTGCCCGGTGGATTGCATCCATCCTAAGAAAGACGAAGCGCCGCATGCTGAAAGCAACATGCTGTTCATCGATCCGGTCGAGTGTATTGACTGCGGCGCCTGCGTCCCGGTTTGCCCAGTTTCGGCGATCTTTGCCGCCGACGATCTGCCCGAAAAGTGGAAGGAGTATGAGGGCAAGAATTCTCAGTATTTCGGACGATAGGTACTTTCTTGCATTCGGTAAGCCCGGCCATGGTGGCTGGGCTTTGTGTTTTTCAGGCTGTGGGAAGCTCCGAGGATGAACTTCCGTCCATTGTGAACCTGTCATTCCGAGCCCCTATTTTGGGCGAAGAACGTCCTGGAATATCTCATATTTGTTTGCTGCGTCCTGGCTTTTGGGCCAAGGTCCTCGTGAAAATGCCGAGACACGGCGACTAGTCCGATACACGACGGGAGGTCCGTCGCCCAAAAGAGCGGCCCAGGATGACAGGTTTAGAGTCAACAATTGTTTTGCCGCAGTCCTCTGAAACGTCGCTGCGCGGACACGAGTCGGGATCTAAAGTATTTCTTGTGTCGGTTGTTTTTGGCACGCTAATCCCCGGTCTAAGGGTCGACGATGATGCTGATTTAGAATCGATTCGAGGTCAGCGAAACCGGTGCTCAAGCAGTCAGACGCCATTGTGCTGCGGACGTATCCGCTGCGGGAAGCTGATCTGCTGGTAACGCTGTTTACGCGCGAAGAAGGCAAGATCCGCGGCGTCGCTCGCTCGGCCAAGAGGTCAAAGCGGCGCTTCGGAGGCGCACTCGAACCGCTGACCAGGGTTCGAGCCTACTACGATCAGAAGCAAGGACAGGAGTTGGTACGACTCGACTCGTTCGATGTGATCGAGTCGCCTTTGATGCACGACATCGATTACGAGCGCACGGTAGCGTTGTCGTATGTCGCGGAAGTTCTCGATGGCTTGCTCCCGGATCATGACGTCAACGATGCTGTCTTTCGTCTGACGCTTTCGGTGTTGCCGCATCTGGAAGCCGGCAGCATCTGGATGCCGCTCACGTACTTTGATCTGTGGATGACGCGCCTGATGGGTTTGCTTCCCGAATTGGGAGCCTGCATCGTGTGTGGAGATGAGCTGAACGGCTCCGGCCGCGTCTTCTTTCATGCGCTCGCCGATGGCCTGATGTGCGCGGAGCACAAACGGCTAGCCAGTTCGGAGATGTCGTTGCCTTCGCGGCAGCTCGCAGCGGAGATGTTTCGTTCTCCGGTCGACGCGTTTGCGGCGGAGCCGTGGAAACGGCAGCGCGGCGCGGACCTGAGAAAGTTTCTCGCGCAATGCATCGAACGCCATATTGAAGGTAAGCTGGTAACCAGCATCGCATTGGCCAAGCTGGACTAAATCAAACAAGCTGCTGAGCCGCTCAGTTTCTGAGCTGCTAAGCCGCTTAGAAGCTTAGGAGCTCAGAAGCTTTTTGTCGCCGCCAACCTTTCAGGAACTTATCCTCAAGCTCCAGGCCTTTTGGGCTGACTATGGATGCGTGCTGCAGCAGCCTTACGATATCGAAGTCGGGGCCGGCACTATGGCTCCCGAGACATTTCTGCGCGTGCTTGGCCCCAAGCCATATCGCACAGCGTATCTTCAACCCTCTCGGCGTCCGGCGGATGGACGTTACGGCGAGAATCCCAATCGTTTGTACAAGCACCTGCAGCTTCAGGTGATACTGAAGCCGCCGCCAAACGATGTTCAGGAACTCTATTTGCGGTCGCTCCAGGCGATCGGCATTGATCTGCGCAAGCATGACATCAAGTTCGAGGAAGACAACTGGGAGTCGCCGACGCTGGGCGCGTGGGGAATCGGCTGGCAAGTAATGCTCGATGGTCTGGAGATCACGCAGTTCACATACTTCCAGCAATGCGGCGGAATCGATCTCGATCCGATCTCTGCTGAATTGACGTATGGCCTCGAACGTCTCGCAGCATTTCTGCAGGATGTAGACAGCATTTATGACATCGTGTGGACACGCGGGGCCGATGGTAAAACCGTCACCTATGGTGACGTGCGACTTGCAGAGGAACTGCAGTTTTCTGTCTACAACTTTGAGTTCGCCGATGTTCAAAAAGCCTGGCAGCATCTGCAGCTCTACGAGTCTGAATGCAAAGCGCTGATTGATGGCTACGCCGCGGTGAAGAAGAAAACTGCGGAAGAGGGAGCAGCGGTCGAAGAGGTGCGCCGGTATCCCGCGCTTGGAGCGTTTGATCTCTGCCTGAAGTGTTCGCACTTGTTCAATATTCTGGATGCTCGCGGTGCGATTTCGGTGACGGAGCGTGTCGGCGTGATTGCACGTATTCGTGCTTTGGCCGTGGGCGTTGCGAAGGCCTATCTCGATCAGCAGCAGATTTCATTTCGGGAAGCGGCTGCCTGATGAAGAGAACCATGAGTTTAACTAGCGAATTCTGCTATAACTGCAACACTTCCAAAAACTGTCATCCTGAACCCCTCTTCTGGGCGAAGGATCTCCCACGATACATCGGACTTACTCGTCCCGTCAGGGCTCTTTCACGGCACTCTTGGCCGAAGTGCCCGGACAGGACGATTAATTCGGAAATATTCCGGGAGATCCTTCGTCCAAGAGAGGGGCTCAGGATGACAGCCGCAAAGGTTTCGTCCTTTATTAGAAAGAGACCTTTTCCCAATGCCTGACCTCCTAATCGAAATCGGCTGCGAAGAAATTCCAGCGCGCATGATCGAAGCGGCTCGCGAAGAATTCGGGAAAAGAGTCACTGATCTGCTGCAACGCGAGCGCCTGACGGTGCAGCGAGCGGAAGCGGCGATTGCTTCCTTCTCGACTCCGCGGCGGCTCGCGGTATTGGCCCGTCATGTTTCCTCTCAGCAGCCGAACGTCGAAGAACAGCTGATCGGACCAGCGACAAAGGTGGCGTTCAAAGATGGGAATCCAACTCCGGCGGCGGAAGCCTTTGCTCGCAAGGCGGGAATCGATATCGCAAAGCTCGAGAAGATCACGAATCCGAAAGGCGAGTACATCGCGGCGACGGTTGTGCGGAAAGGCCGAAGCGCGGCTGAGATTTTGGCGGAGGCTCTGCCAAAAGAGTTAAATGCGCTCTACTGGGCGAAGAACATGTACTGGCGCGCCGGCAAACCTGAACGCTTTGTGCGTCCTGTGCGCTGGATTGTCGCCTTGCTAGACGACGAGTCCCTTCCGCTGGAATATGCAGGAGTGAAGGCAGGCAATCGGTCGCGCGGTCATCGCGTCCTTACCTCAGCTCCGGTAACCATCTCTGGCGCCAATGAGTACGTGGAAGAACTTAAGGCGAGCAAGGTAGTGGCAGATCCCGCAGAACGACTGGCGCAAATCCGCAAAGCTCTTGATGCGGAGACACGCAAGGTGAGCGGCGCCCGCTGGCGCGAGGATGCTGAACTGCTCAATACGGTCGTTAATCTGACGGAATTCCCTGGAGTGATCCTCGGCAGCTTCGATCGCGCTTTCCTGTCATTGCCGGAGGAAGTTCTCGTCACCGTGATGCGCGATCACCAGAAGTATTTCGCCGTGGACGATGCGAGCGGAAAGCTAGCTCCACACTTTCTCGCCATACTCAACACTGATGGCGATCGCGATGGAATGATCCGCCACGGCAACGAACGCGTCCTGCGCGCACGTTTCAACGACGCGCAGTTCTTCTGGCAGGCCGATCAGAAGATTCCTCTTATGGAACGCGTCGAGATGCTGCGGAGTGTGACCTTCCAGAAAGACCTCGGCAGCTACTGGAGCAAAACGGAGCGGATCCGCGCGGCTGTCTCATCGCTGATTGAAGCGTTAGTAAAAAGGGAAGTTTCCATATCCAAGGAAACCGCAGACAAGGCTGCGTTGCTGGCAAAAACCGACCTCACCACCGAGTTGGTGAAAGAGTTCACGGAACTGCAGGGCATCGTTGGCGGTCTGTACGCGAAGGCTCAAAGCCATCCCGAAGGCGTGGCGGATGCGATCTACGATCATTATCGTCCCGAATCAACAGAAGACCCTGTGCCGCGTTCATTAGAAGGCGCAATCGTGTCCTTGGCCGATAAGGCCGACAGCATTGCGGGAATGTTCGCGCTTGGCCTTCAACCCAGCGGATCGAAGGATCCGTTTGCCTTGCGCCGGCAGGCGAATGGGATCGTTCGCATACTCGCAGAACATAACCTATCGTTATCGTTAGAACAAATTTTCAGCGTTGCGCTGGAGCAGTACCGTGTTGCTACAGAACTTCAGGGCAAACTCCGCGACCTCAAGGAGACGTACACTGCCATAGCGCAGTTCCTGCGTGAACGCTTGGAGTTCTATCTGCGCGATGTCCGCAGATTTGCCTACGATGTTGTGAATGCGGTATTGAGCGCCGATGCAAATTACGTTGTGGACGCCATACACCGTGCCGAGGCTGTGAGTGCAGTTCGTCTTACCGATGACTTCATCGCCATCTCAACTGCCTTCAAACGAATCAAGAACATTCTTCGCCAGGCCCGCGAAGGCGGAAAGAAATGGCCGGACGAATTCAAGACTGACCATCTGTTAGAACCCGCCGAGCAGGCGCTTGGCGCGCGAGTAACGGAAACTCGCGACAGAGTTCTGTCTCTGCGTAAAGGGAGACACTACCAGGAAACTCTGAACCACATCGCGCAGCTTCGGCCAGTTGTGGACACCTTCTTTGACAAGGTGATGGTGATGGCCGAGGACGATAAACTTCGCTCGAATCGTCTTGCACTGCTCGCAACCATGCAGCGCAGCTTTTCGGAGATTGCCGACTTCTCAGAAATCGTTACCGAAAAATCTGCCGGATCCTAGCTGCTGGCTGGTAGCTTTCGTCAAGCATGCGGCTGCCGCTGGTGATCAATAACCAGTGAGAGCTTGGAGTCAAAGCGAGCAGCCGGAGCCACAAGCTGCTACTGCACCTTCTGCAATCGTGCGATCAGCTTCTGCACCAGGTTCTCTTCCGAATCGGACCACAAGATGCGGCCCGTAATTCCGGCATTCGTTTCGACGGCAGAAGTAAACGCGACAAGCTTCTGAACATTGGCTTTTACGCGCTCCTCGCTAAGCTCATCGAGATCCAACTCTTCGTGCAGAAATGGAGTGTCGAGTCCGAAATCGATCTCGATGTGTCCGTCCTCCTGGAAGACTCCGTCTTCGAAGTCTGTTCCATGAATCAGGAATTTCACCGGCTGCGACTGGAGTCGCCAGGTAGTATCGAGTCCACCGCCAATCTCCGGACTCCACAAGTCCCACATCGCTTCAAACTCATACGCATGATCGCTGTGCACATGCTCGCTTGCGATTTCGACGGCCTGCTCCGGAGTGGCGCGTGCATCGAACGTCTGCTCGAAGACCAGCGGCTCATTCCACGAGATGGGATGTATGCCCAAATATCGAATGCCCGGCTGCGAGCCGGAAAATGGGAACTGCTTGAGGACAGCCAGTGTGCGCGCCATCATCTCCGCTTCGTCGAAGTTGGGAAACCAAAGGCTGAGATAAAGACGGTCTGCCATCGAGTTTCCTCATTTTATCGCCTTATCGCCAAGCGCCCATGAGCGGAACGCCATGGCCTCTTCATCGGCGAGTCCTCCGCCCTTCTTCGAGTTCACGACCGAGGGAATCCTAAGCGGCAGTTTCGTGATTTTCCCGTAGCAGGGAAAAGAGCAGGGAATTTTTCCCGGAAGAAAATTTCGCCGGCACGAAACCCGCATAAACACTGGCGAATTCAAAACGGCCAGGGAATTAGCAGGGAATTAGCAGGGAATTCCCGGTCCGTGGTCGTTGCTGCCGTCATTGTTTTCCTCTGTGACGTTCGCCGTTTTCGGACGCCCTGTCTCTTACCTTGAACCCCCAATGTCGGCGCCTGTTGGGAGGCCAACTTCAGCGGTACCGTCCGCTCACTCCGTTCCCTGTCCTCCTGTAACCTCTCCGCTGAAATGCAGTCTCCACATTCTGCTTGCTACTGCGATTCACCGCCGCAGGTCAAGACTTGTCTGTTCGCCTTGCCTTTTGCTTTGACTGATAGCCGACTGCTAGTTGCCGATCGCTGACCGCCCGCAGTGGCAACCCTGCTCCCCGTTCCCTCGGAGCACTGCTCACAGTGCAATATTTTGCATGTCAAATTCACATTACCCATCGCGAGCGCAGGAAAATATTTCACACCTCCACTTGCACAGGGCTCCGGATAAAACTTTCCAATCAACAGCTTAGAAGTGGACGATTAACTGCAACTTTATCGGTGCGCCGCTGCCAGCTTGGAGGGAATGTGCCTTTTCAACCAAGTCAGCGAGCCTTAGACTTCATGCGTTGCGTGCTGCCCGAGCAACGCAGATATTTCCGAGTCCATCTTCCAATTCGAGCCACCGCAGTCTTCCGAGATGTGGGCATCGAACCGCAAACAGCGTTCCTGCGTGACGTCAACATGCTTGGCGCCTTCTTCTATTGCAGGTGCAGACCGAACCTAGGTCAGAACGCGAGGTTGGAGTTTGCTCTTCCCGGACAGGACGACCAATTCAAAGCAATCTGCGAGGGTCGCGTTGTGCGCGTAGAAGAGTTCGGACCGGAGAGAGCCATTGGAGTCGCAATCGAATTCGCAAGCTACAACCTCACGCAACCACCGAAGTCGAAGGAAGCGGGAGAGCACCCGCAGAGCTCAGCTTTCATAGGATGGACGGTTGAGATGGTGGAGCGAATGTTTGAAAAGCTGGGTCAACTCACACCTCGAAATCCCGAATGCGGAAATGCAGCGTAAGGAAACAGGCTAGCTAGCTCTTCTTCAGGCTCAAATAACAGTTAGCCCAAAACGGCGCTTGCGAAGGACGCCGTACTCTTTCCAGAGACTCAATCGTGAGATCGTGCCGTGGGCGAAAAGATATCCAGAGAGCCACTTCTTGCCGCCATCGATCGTAAACGGTCTTGAAATCGAGTTCCAATTTGGAAATGAGATACTTCGCGTCTTCCTGGGAGACGCTGCTCGTGGAGAGTCCCGAGATAGCTTCTAGTTTCTGTGCTTGTCTGGCCAATCTTCTCTGACCAGTTGCGGAAGATCGTGGATCCAGTCACTCTGTGTGATTCCAGAGGGATAGATTACGTGCGCCAGATTGTCCTTTGTGAAGGCGAGTATGAATGCAGAGTGATCATAGCTGGGCGCAGCCTTGGCGACCGGCATGTTCGCGGCCAACTGAGCTGCTTGGATCGCACTTTCATCGCCCCTGAGTCCTATGAACTGCTTATTAAAATGGTTGAGCCATGTGCGTAACAATCGTGGATTGTCACGCTCGGGATCGGTGGTTACAAAGACTACCTTCACCTGGTTCCCAACATCGGCAGGCAGTGTGCGCAGGGCAGAAGCGATGAAGGCCATGTGCATAGGGCAGACGTTGGGGCAATGCGTATAGCCAAAGAAGAGTAGCGTGACGTAACCCTTAGTCTCTGACCAGAAATCAAACGGAACTCCCGAAGTATCCGTCAGCGTGAACTTCGGCTTCGGCATGGGTGGGGTCACCAGTCCACCACGGTACATGGTTTCCAGGTGACCGCCACCAGGCGCTTTGGCCTCAGATGTAGGTATCTGGGCCCGTAGCTGGGCAGTCCCGTCCAGCCACAGCGCCAAGAGCAACCAGACGAAGTGAAATCTCCGCAACGGCACTAACACCTCCGCTCCCGACTCCTGATTGCTAAGGGATAACGTTCACCCAACCGATCATTCCGATTTCGTCGTGCAGTTCGCAGATGAACCTGTACTGCCCCAAGGTATTAAAGGTCACGCGAAAGCGGTTCAAACTGGGACTCACCTGTGCGAGACCGGTGCGATCCTGAGCCTGAGGAATCAGAAGCCCCGCATTGATCGCGCTCTTGTCACCCGCAGACCGGTCACCCTCATCAGCGGGATGGAAAGGTCCGTTCATGACCACGTACCTGGCTCCGTCTCCGGCAGTTCCGCTGGGCTGAGGTCCGTTGTCATTAACATTGACAAACGCGCGCGCGCCCGACGTGCTGGCGACCTGTCCTACAGGACAAGCTGGATCGTCAGTCGGGCAGCCAAATGTGATGGTATGCGGTTCGGCAGGATCGATATTGGCAAATTCAACTGTTTGCCCAAGATGGACCTGAAGCGGAGAAGCTTTCGTAATGACGTTTCCTTGCGCATCCACAAACCGGAACATCGAGCCGTACTGCCATCCACCTCCGGTGGCAACGACTTTGCCAACGGTGTACACCCGTGGATTTCCCCCATTCACGAATAGACCAAGTGGAACCACGTCCCATGTGGTATTCACGATCTGTCCAGTCGCCTGGTTGTTATACGCTTGTTGACTGTATGGAAGCGTGGCCGATGGGTCGAGCACATGCACGATTCCATTCATGCTGGCATGGATCAGACACGTGAATTTGAAGTTGCCCTTTGCCGGAAAGCTCACTGTGTACGTGGTTCCATACGTGCCCAAAGTGCCGCTGTTTAGGCATTGCAAACCCGATCCGCCTGATGGGTCATATGCCGAATTATCGAGTGACGTCGCGGTATTTGGAGCAAACGCACTACAGCCGACTCCACCAGAGACACGCGTTTGAGCGGCCGGATATGCATCGCCCAGGTTCGCGGGCTGCGGCTGATTCAGGAAAGTTACGGTGTGCCCTTCGTCGGATGCGTGCGTCCAGATGATGCTGTCGTTCTGATGTATCCAGATTTCGTTAGGGACAAAGGCCATGACCTGCCTGGCCTGACAACCGGCAGCGAGTTTTGCATCCGCATCGCCACCCGCCAAACAGTCGGGAAATTGCGCGCCTGCTTTTGCCTGCCACTGGCCAAGAGCGAGCTGGGGAACGAGAAAGGCCGCCAGCAACATCATCCGGCGGAACTTGTACGAAGACAGACTTGAGCGCAGAGCATTCATTGCTCCTCCTCGCGAGAGATTAGTTAACGCAAATAGGGTTTCTGGCCTGGATCGGTGTCCTATGGCCCCAGAGCTTTGGCCCAGAGTCTTCCTTGAGATTCGCTGGACGATAAACGCTGAGTGATGTGGTGGTCTTTGATCCTCATCAACTCAAGAAGAGCATTGAGGCAAACAGTAGGGATGAGCGGAGGAAGCGCCAGTGA
>QIBC01000211.1 GCA_003225215.1 Acidobacteriota bacterium | reverse complement strand
CACTGGATGACGTAAAAAATAACAATCTGATCTTTGTGGGCTCGCCCGCGGAAAACCTCACGCTGCGCGATATTCCCGGAACCAGTGAATTTGTGTTTCGCAGACTCACAGACGGACCGCGCAAGGGCGACCTGGCGATCGCGAGCGTTCATCCGCAGCCTGGGGAACCCAAGCAGTTCCTCGGCACCCCGAACAACTTGCAGCTCACAGATGACTACTCGGTCATCGCGCTTGTAAAAGGACTAAATCCAGCGCGTTCAGTGCTGATTCTGGCAGGGACAACGACGCTGGGAACTCAGGCTGCCGTGGAATACGTTTGCCGGCAAAGCTCTGTGGAACGATTGCTGCTTCGTTTGTCGGTTTCACCGACCGGCGAAGTAGAACCTTTTGAGGCGGTCCTGCACGTGAAAGTGACCCGTGGCGTGCCGATGGAAAGCGAGCTGGTCTCCCTGCGCAAAGATCTTCCTCAGCAATGAATTTCGTCCGTCAACTGGAAAAGCATTACTGAACTGAAAAGCATTACTGAACTGAAAAGCATTACTGAACTGAAGGTCCTTTCGTTCTCAGCTTCCGCAAGGTCTCGAGTTCCTTGCCTGCCCTCTCCTTGTCGCCCTTCCGTTCCAGGGCAGTTGCTAACTGCTGATGAGCAAGAGCATAAGAAGAGTCGGCTTTGATGGCCGATTCGAATTGCGAAATCGCACCGTCGAGATCGCCTGCATTCATTAGTCTGATTCCCGAATTGGTAGCGAAGGTGGCGGTCTGGAGAGTCATCTTTTCCTGAGTAAGCTCCGCACCGCGCTTGCGCTCCGCAGCTGCTGCCTGCGCGTCTCCTTGTTGATTCAACACTGCTGCAAGCGTGGTGTGTGCGCCTGCAAAATCAGGCTGAAGCTCGATCGCTTTCCGTAACGCACTCGCTGCCTTGGGCAGATCACCTGCCTGCTTATAAACCGTCCCTAAGGTGTAGTACGCCTCGGCATAGTCGGGTTTCAGGCGGATGACCTCATTCAGTTCCGTGGCGGATTCCTCGAACTTGCCGCTCTGCCAGAGGGTCACTCCGATGGTGTAATGAGGATCAGGAAGGCTGGGATCTAACGCAATCGTTTTGCGCAGCTCCTCAAGCGCTGCGGGAATGTCGTCTTTCAGCTTGTAGGCGAGTCCCAGGTTGTAATGAAGTTCGGCATTACCGGGAGCAATAGTTAACCCCTCTCGGTATTGCCGAATGGCTTCGTCGAAGTCCGTTTTTTCCAGATAAGCTGCCCCAAGATTGTTTCTGAAGCTGCTGTCGCGTGGTGCGAGCGCAACCGCCTGCTGAAACTTCTGGATTGCGTTATCGACGTCTCCGGTTTGCAACAAAGCCAATCCAAGGTTGTTGTGCGCCTCGGCATCCTCGGGCTGCATGGCGATAACTGCGCGGAACGATGCAATCGCTGACGCAGTGTCTCCGGCTCTTTGAGCCAGCAATCCAAGGCGCGTTCGCGCTACTGCCAGATTTGGACTCAACCTGGATGCAACTTCGTATTCTCGGAGCCCTCCCGCCGAATCGTGTTCCGCTTCCAAAATCGTGCCCAGATAGAAGTGTGCGCGGCCGTCTTCGGGATTGACCTGTAGAGCCTGTGTCAGAAGTTGCTTTGCGTCTTGCGTCTTCCCGGAATCCAGGAGAGTCACTCCTAAGTGCAGGAGCGCGGGCTGGTATTGTGAGTCTAATTGCAGCGCCGTTCGAAACTGGGTTTCCGCCTCGGGATATTCCTTTTGCTGAGCCAGCAACGAACCCAGCGCATCGTGCAGCTCTGGGCGCTTCGGTGCGAGATCGACGGCTCTCCTCATCTCACTCTGAGCTTCTTGATCATCGCCATGCGCACTGAGTACACGTGCAAGCGCCTCATGCGCTTCCGACTGCTGTGGGGCCAGCCGCACGCCGGTTCTCAGCTCTGTAATGGCATTTTCGCGGTCGCCGCTCAACGAGAGCGCTTGTCCCAGGTACACATGACCGATTGCAAGGCTCGGCTTCAAGCGAGTCACAGTCCTGAAGTGAGGAATGGCAGCTGCAACCTCTCCTTGCTGAAGCAATACCTGTGCAAGGGCATTCTGGGCGTCGCTGTCGCGCGGATTCAATTTCATACAACGCAGCGAAATTGGCATTGAAACGATTAGCCAAAGGGTAGAGACGCAGCATGCTGCGTCTCTACGGACGTGATACATGTATTGGTTTGCTTTTCTTGACTTCGAGGTGTGGGGTTGCGAATAGAGCCGGTTCTGGTGGTACATGGCGGAGCTTGGGCAATGCCCGACGACGTGGTGCAGGATCATCGTCGCGGCGTGCAGAATGCGCTGCGGGTTGGCTGGGAGGTCCTGGCCTCCGGAGGTTCGGCGCTCAAGGCGGTTGAAGAAGCTGTCGCAGTCATGGAAGATGACGACACTTTCGATGCAGCTCTCGGTAGCTTTCTCACTGCCGACGGCAAAGTCCAGATGGACGCGCTCATCATGGACGGCGCAACCATGCGTGCCGGCGGAGTGGGGTGCGTCGAGCGGATTCGTAATCCGATTCGGGCCGCGCGGCTGATCCTAAGCGAGAGCCCTCACGTCTACTTCGTCGGCGAAGGTGCTGAGCAGTTCGCTGCCGGACTGGGCATCGAATTAATCGACAACCGAGAGCTGGTAATTGATCGCGAACGCAAGCGGCTGGCCGAAGCCAAAGCTAAAGCCGCAGCCGGTGAACGCGATCTTACGTTCGCCGGACACGACACTGTTGGGGCGGTCGCCCTCGACCGTAACGCACACCTCGCTGCCGCAACCTCGACCGGCGGCACTGTCAACAAGACTCCTGGACGCGTTGGCGACTCCTCCTTGATCGGCTGCGGCTGTTATGCCGACGATCAGAGCGGAGCTGTCTCGTGTACCGGATGGGGCGAGCCGATTATGAAGCTCGTCCTCGGCAAGTGGGCAACGGACAGAATCGCCAACGGCTCCACTCCGGACCTCGCCGCCCGCGAGGCGATCGGATATCTCAACTCGCGGCTGGACGGTCATGGCGGCATGATCCTGCTCGATGCCCGCGGACGCTACGGCATCGCTCACAATACTCCGCGCATGGCATGGGCGGTGCGAACGAAATCGGGAGAGCAATCGGGCATTCAAATCCCATAAATCTGGAGGGAAGGACCGACGCGCGCCCTCGCGCGGGTTTGTTTTTCGTAGCGAGATCTTTCACTCGAAGTATCAGAACGGATCTTGGTTCTGGAGCTCGTGGGTTCATCAACAAACACCCTGCCGAGGGGCGGCCGCAGGTCCTTTTTAACTCCCCCTCCCAATCCCCATTGGCGTGCGATGTCGTCCTCTGCCGTGCACGACAGGTTACCTTGCCGCTTGTAATCAGACGATTAACTGATGTACAAACCTTGCGGCAATCAAGTTAAGAAAACGTAATAGACGGCAAACAATGGAATGAAGTGCTGCGTGCGTCGTGTCCGTTCTTAGTCCTTTGTCTGCGCCGATTACTCGATCAGGAGTCCGTATGAAGCGAGTGCAAAAAACGTTCTGTAGTGCGATCGTCTTTCTATCTCTCAACCTCCTAACGAACGCCCAGAACATCGCTACCGCCAACCTGCACGGCATCGTTCAGGACCCTAACGGCGCAGTCATCCCCAATGCCAAGGTTACTGCCCGGCTGGCTGCACAAAATCTGGAGCGCACCACGCAGTCGAACGCTGATGGCGAATACGTGCTGCTGAACTTGCCCCCTGGTAGTTACTCCATCCAAGTTGATGCCGCCGGCTTCGCCAAGCTGGTCCAAAGTCCAGTCGTGTTGACGATTGGACAAGATGCCCAATTGCCGGTGCATATGCGGGTCGCGAGTACCTCGGAGCAAGTAACGGTGGAGTCGAATGCGGAGCTGGTCGAAACCCAGCGGAGCGCGGAGTCAACCACGATCGATACGCAGCGGATCGAAAATCTGCCAATCAATGGACGAAACTACATCAATTTCGCGCTAACGAATTCGCAACTTACGCGCGACGATGCGCCGAGCATCGGAGCAGCTCCGACCTCCGGCCTGAACTTCAGCGGCCAGCGCGCCCGAGCCAATTTGGTGAACCTCGATGGCATGAACAACGTCGACAACGGAGTAAACGGAATTCGTTCGACGGTCTCGCAGGAGGCAGTGCAGGAATTCCAGATCATCACCAACGGTTACAACGCCGAATACGGACAGGCGGCCGGCGGGATCGTGAACATCATCACCAAGAGCGGTACGAACGATTGGCACGGATCGGCGTATGCCTATCTTCGCAATCGCAATATTCAAGCCACAAATCCGTTCTCGACCGTCAGCAATCCTGCATACACGCGCGTGCAACCGGGCGCGACTCTTGGCGGCCCACTCGTGAAAGACAAGACGTTTTTCTTTTTCTCATTTGAAACTACGCGGCGGCATGAGACAGGCTTTTCCAGCATCGGACAGAATAATTTCGGACTCCTCCCGATCGATGTCTCGCGCTTTTTCGGTGCGCCACAAGGCGCTGTGATCTTCCAGGGCACGTCGGCCCAGCAGGCGTTCCTGAATGGAATTCCCAGCGCAGCATTGGCAAATCCGGCGGTTCAGCAGTTTCTGCAAAAGTACGTCCCCGTAGTTGGTGGAGGATCAGGGGCCGCAGTAAACGGCAGACTGCCTGCCGCCCTGGGCGGAGCTCCGGCATTTATTACCAGCGGTGCCCCGCTGCCCGCCTCTTTTCACAGTCTTGGCTCTCAGATTGGGAACTTCCCCGTGTTTGAAGGGACGACGGTATATAGCCTCCGGCTCGATCACAAACTCACAAGCAACCAACAACTCATGCTGCGTGGCAATGTGAGTCCGAGTACGGTTACGGGAATTGAGGTCAATGGCCAAAACCAGACGTTTGGACAAAACTCCTACTCGCGCACATCGCAGCAGACGTATCGTGACGTGGCCATTACCGCGCAGGATTCCTGGGTGCTCGGAAACAATAAAGTGAATGAGTTCCGGTACCAGTACTCGCGCCGGGGGCTGCTCTACAACTTCTCCAGCGGGCCCGGCGGAGGAGATGTGGCCATCAACATTCCCGGATTCGCTTTCATTGGGCGTGAGCCGTTCTCTTTCGTGAACCGCACCGAGCAACGCCATGAGGTGTCCGACAACTTCTCCTGGAGTCTCGGCAATCACAGCGTGAAATTTGGTGGTGACGTGAATCATATTCCGCTCACTGCCGACTTCACCGTAAACTTCGGCGGACTGTACAACTTCGGCTCGCTTTCGGCCGTACAGCTCGGATTCCCCGCGACCTTCTTGGGGGCCAGTGTTCCCGACTTCTCTCCCGTGCAGGCATACGGACTCGGCATTCCTCAGAGTTTCGTGCAAGGTGTGGGCAATCCGCATGCCAGCTTCACGAACAATACCCTCGGTTTCTTCCTGCAGGACTCCTGGCGGATCAAGCCGAACCTGACGCTGAACTATGGCGCTCGCTACGATGTTGAGTTCACGCCAACACCTGCGGCCAGCAATGCCCTCTCTGCTGCAGCTCAGGACGCGCTGGGGATTACTCAAGGCATCCCGCAAGACCTGAATAACATTGCTCCCCGCATTGGCATTGCCTGGGATCCATTCAAGGACGGCAAGACCGCCATTCGCGCATCGTACGGAATCTTCTTCGACCATCCATTATTGGCTCTGGCATTCGACTCCGACGTGGCGGACGGCTCACAAGCGCCGCAAATCATTCTGGGCGGCGGTGCGTTCTGCAATCCTCAGGTTCCTTCAACTCAGGGAGTGGGGAGTTTGAATGCTACCAACGGCTTCATGGGTATTCAGACTAGCTCAGCATGTGCTCTACCACCGGCATTGGCTCAGGGACTTCAATACTTGCCGGCCGAGCAGCGATACAACGCGCTGAATGCGAATTCGCTCTTCGTGAACCAAAACTTCCTGAGCGCGGGAGTTCCCCTCTCAATTCTGCCGTTCGGATTCCCCACCGCGAAGAATTTCGAATACGCATATTCCGAACAAGTGAACTTTGGTGTGGAGCGAGACATGGGTCACAACTACTCCCTCGCTCTGAATTACAACTATAACGGTGGGCATCACATAAACCGGCCAATCAATGCCAACCCAACCCGCGGCGATCTGCTGTTGAAGAACTGGCAGAACGCTGTAGCTGCTGGCGCGATCACACCGAGCACGCTGCCGATTTCGGTCGCGGCTTGCGGTGTTGGACCGGCCGGGCCCTACGTGCCGGCGGCAGTCACAAACTTCTTCCGCCCGTCCGGACTGAACCAGTCGCTTGTTCCCGTCGTTCCTGCACAATGCCTGGCGCTAGTGCAGTCTGTGGAGCAGGCAAATCACCTCGGCCTAGGCGTGACGGTTCCCTTCAGCGACATGGTCGCCAATTACGCGAATGGCAGCTCGGTGTATCACGCCATGACCGCCAATCTCCGCAAACGCTTCAGCAACCACTACGAATTCCTGGCCTCGTACACCTGGTCACACTCGATCGACGACTCTACCGATCTTCAGTCGCTACTCGCGCCGCAGGACAGCTTCAATCCCAATGCGGAACGTTCGGAATCGACATTCGATCAGCGTCATCGCTTCGTGTTCAGCAGCGTTTATCAGTCAGGGAGACTTTCCCCCACCGGATTTCTGCAGCCGGCTTGCTACCTGAACGGCACTCTAAATGGGAACCTGAAGCGCAACGCCGGCATCAAGCCGACAACCGTCTTCACCGATCTGCGTATCGGCCGCCTGATCAACTTAACCGAGCGCTTCAAACTCGAAGGCACCGTCGATATGTTCAACTTGATCAACAAGTTCAACGTGGCCGACGTAAACGTGCTCTGGACCAATGCGGGACAGCCAACAGCTGCATTCGATCCACGTCAGTTCCAGTTTGGGTTGAAGCTGACGTTCTAGGAATCTCAAACTGCATGGTAGAGACGCAGCATGCTGCGTCTCTACGTAGCCGCTGGCGCCGGGCTACACTGTATACGGCTGCAGCTCCTTCTCGATCTCTGCCGCCTGAACCTCTTCTCCACTATTCAATCGTTCCAAAATAGAACCAAGTACTAGTTTGGCCTGATCTTTCCCGCGATTGCGAATGAAGCCATCGTAGATATGTTCGCCGTTGGCGGCGCGGTTGATTTCGGCTTCGCGGTTATGGTCGTCGAGTTCCGTAAAGTAAATCACCTGATAGTTGCCATTTCGGGCAACATCCTTGTAGATCTCGAACATGATCTTATCGGGCGGAGGTGTGAAGGCCATAAGCGGACTCCGAAGAATTATAAAGGGCCGGTAGAGACGCAGCATGCTGCGTCTAAGCGATGCTTGGTTTCGTAACCAAACACCGCCTGATTAGCCCAGGCAGCATGGGAGGAGACGCAGCATGCTGCGTCTCTACCTGTCCATCCAAAGAGCAAATTGCTCGTATGACAGCAACGAATAGGCAACAGGAGTAAAGGTGCCAGAGTGAAAAAAATACCCGCCTGATTTGTAGCGCAAGATGACGCGTCCGATTACTTGCCAAAGTATTTTTCAAAATGTATCTTAAAATCCACTGTCAGCATCTGACGTTAGACTGGGTGCGGCCATGCATGAATTTCGCTCGCTGAGCATGGACAGTTCGGTTGTTATCTGTCGTGGCAGTCAAGTTCTGCGTACGCCGCGCCCGCGGTTTGTCGGCACTCCGCTCACCTGTTCCCAAAACAAAACAATCGACATTCCATCTCTCAAAGACGACTTGCCGTATATCGTCTCCGTTCCCCGGCTTCCAGGGTTCATTGTTCGCTCGCTCAGTCAACAACGATCAACCTTACTGACTCCCTCACGAGATCCCCACGGAGAACAACATGTCCGTCACCAAAATCGATGTTCCGCTCGCGGGTTTGACCAGCCCTCCACCTGTTTCTGTTGAAGAAGAGATTCGCCGCCGTCTTTCTACCGAGCGCGAGCGCCTGTCCCGCGAAGCAGGCTTAGACAGCAAGCACGCCAAACACTTTCATCGTCCGATCGAGCGCGCGTTTACCGCCGCGGAGCGCGACCGCGTCACAATTCTCATCGGTGGACTTACGTGGAAGCACGAGAAGGTGATGAAGGCCGTCTTCGAAGCTTGCGGCTACAAGTGCGACGTGCTGCCGACGCCGGATGTTGCCGCGTTTCAATTGGGGAAAGAGTACGGCAACAACGGGCAATGTAACCCCACGTACTTCACCGTCGGCAACCTGGTTCAGTATTTACAACTGCTTGAATCCGCCGGCGTCCCGAAGCAGGACATACTCGACAACTACGTCTTCTTCACCGCCGGTTCCTGCGGCCCGTGCCGTTTTGGCATGTACGAGTCCGAATACCGCCTTGCGCTACAGAACGCCGGGTATGACGGCTTCCGCGTGCTGCTCTTCCAGCAGAACGACGGGGTGAAGGCCGCGTCAGGGGAGCCCGGACTCAAGTTCACCGTCGACTTCGGCATGGGCATGTTCAATGCCCTGAACATGGGCGACATCATGAACGAGATGATCTTCCGCATCCGTCCATTCGAGGTCAACAAGGGACAAACCGATCGTGTGTTCCAGGAATCGGTGGACTTGATGTGCGGCATGCTCAAAGAGCGCAAGCCGTTCGAGGATCTAGAAGATCTGCCGCAGTGGATGACGCGTTTCTTTGCAAAGCACAAGAACACCGGCTGGGAAAAGACGGTGAACTCGCTGGGGAAAGTCTGGGAGCACCTTTACGGGAGTGCCTACAAGGAATGCTTGCAGACTGTCCACGATCATCTCGCAACCATTGAGGTTGATCGTCTACGCATCAAGCCGGTCGTAAAGATCATCGGTGAATTCTGGGCGCAGACCACGGAAGGAGACGGCAACTTCAATATGTTTGCGTTCCTGGAACGGGAGGGCGCTCAAGTTCTCGTCGAGCCCATTGCTACCTGGGTCATGTACATGATGTACCAGGTGAAAGAGCGGTGGCGCGAGAAGAAACCGCTCGAAGACAAGTACAAGAAACCCGCCTGGTGGGAGCTGCACAAGCACGCCGTCAACGAACTGAACTTCCAGAAGAAGATCGCGATGTTGAGTGTCGGCGAGATGATTTACTCACGTCAGTACCACCGCGTCGTCGAGTCGCTCGGAGACATCGCGCATCACCTGATCGATCAGAAGGCGATGGCCGATCTAGCCATGCCGTTCTACAACCAGTTCGCGCGCGGCGGCGAAGGACACCTCGAAGTCGGCAAGAACATCTATTACACCAAACACAAGCTTTGTCACATGGTGCTGGCTCTCAAGCCTTTCGGGTGCATGCCATCCACGCAGTCCGATGGCGCACAATCGGCTGTAGCCAACGCTTTCAAGGACATGATCTTCCTTCCCATCGAAACTTCGGGTGAAGGCGAGATCAATGCGCACAGTCGCGTGCAGATGGCGCTCGGCGAAGCCAAGGTCAAGGCCCGCACGGAGTTCGACCATGCGTTGCAGTCGACTGGCAAGTCGCTGGATGAGATCAAGAGCTACATTGCCGACCATCCTGAGCTGCGGCAGTTGTTCTATCCCATGCCTCATCGCGAGGGCGTGACCGGCATGGCAGCGAACTTCGTGCTCCACGTCAGCGACCTGATTAACGGGCGCAAGAAATTGTATCGCGTTCCCATTCAGGCCCGGGCTCTGGCTGCGGCTTCGTAGGCAGTCTTTTTTGGTCATTCCGAAGCGAAGCGAGGAATCCCTACCCTGGCCATACTTTTTCGTGAAAGTAGGGATTCCTCGCTACGCTCGGAATGACAATGGCGTACTCAGAGTGACGACAGGCAATCAAGAAAGGTGAAAGATGCCTGAATTTCAACCAGCGGCGGCTTCCGTTCCCGAGGCTCCGCCACAATACAAACTTGATGTCCAGCTCCACGAGCTGCTAATGAAGCCTGCGGCACGGCCAGTGCTACCTTCGCCCCTTGGCCGGGTCCTGCAGACGATGCCAGTTCCTCCGTTCCCAAGCCGTCCCAAATTGCAACAAGGGAGCGACGAAGATTACCTGCCCAAGGATGGCAGGCGAAAGTTCGGCCCCGCGCACATAGCAAAGGCCATGCGCGGATGGGCCATTCCGTATCTGAAGTCGCGTGTACTTCCAGGCCATCTGCATCCGATCGTTTCTTATCTCTTCACCGAGTGGAAGTGCAATCTCGACTGCCATTATTGTTGGGCCTTCGACAATCGCGTAAAGGGCATGACCGAGGACATCGCCAAGCGCTCGATCGACTGGCTGCATCAAGGAACAGGACGCGTGCTCGCGCTGATGGGAGGCGAGCCACTACTGCGTCCGGACTTCGCGCACAAAGTCACGTACTACGCGACCAAAAAAGGATTCTGGGTCTACATTCCGACCAATGGCCGCCTGCTGCGTCCTGATGTGATCGATAAATTGGGCGACGCTGGCGTGGGGGTCGTAAACCTCGCGATTGACGCTGTCGACTTAAAGCCGGGCCTTCCGAAGGCGCTAGTCCCGATCCGCAAGAACTTCGATTACCTGATCAAGCGCCAGTTCCGTTATGGGTACTCGGTATTCATCAACATCAACATCTGCGGCAACAACATGGACGATGTCCGCGAACTCACCGAGATCGCGCACGACAATGGCGTCGCCACCGACTACCACATCTGCGAGTCGCCGCTGACAGAGCAGGAGCACTTCAAGCACCTGGAAAACAATCCCACGTACATCACCGAGAAGCATTGGGACCAGGTAGATGAACTACTCGATTGGCTGGTCGCTAAGCAGCGGGCAGGCTATAAGATGACGAACTCGACGTCACGCATATCTGAGATGAAGGAGTTCATGCGCGGTGGAATTCAGGAATGGAACTGCCGCGCCGGGCAGAACACTCTGATAATCCGGACCGACGGAACACTGGCGCCGTGTTTCCCCATGTACAGCGCCCACTATGACTGGGGCACCATCGAGAACCACAAGTTCGAGCCGGGACCGCTGAACGAGATGAAGAAGTCGTGCCAGCCACACTGCTTCTCCACGCTGAACCACATCGTAGGCTTCTGCTACAACGACGCGCGCGTGATCAAGTGGCTGTTCAAGCAGGCAATGCGCGGCTTCCAGGGTATTACGAACTGGAGCGACGACTGAGGAGAATCGGGTGATCGGGTGATCGGGCCATCGGGTGATCGAAACCCGCTAATCGTTAGAAGCTGCGACAGCGAAAGAAGCAGCGGCGATAGCGAAAAGAGGCGAGCGAAGCGAAGCCCAGAGCGCCGGAGGCGCGGCAGATGATAGCCCAACACGGAAGTGTTGGGTGAAAGTCGTAGGGATTCGAGCCCCGGAGGGGCGGCACCTTTATGCAATGCGGGTGCCATGGCCGGGAAGAGTTACGCGAGATAGGTGATTTTTCATTCACGGATCACCGATGGCAACACCCGGTCGAGGACCGCCGGATCCACGTTCTGTGTAGGAGGCTTTGAGTGTCAGGAAACCACGATCAAAGCAACGGTTGCTGCGGAAGCAGCAAGTCGATCAAGCTCGACGTAAAGCTCGGTGAGCTCGTCGCCACGCTTCCTCGGCCCAAGCCCAAGCCGCGCGCGAATCCGGTACCTCTTGGCGAAACCAAGCTCGCGTATTACGTCGGCGTGGATGTAGGTTCCACAACGGTGAAGACGGTGATCGTCGATGCCGCCACGGATCAGATGATCTGGTCTGATTACCAACGCCACGAAACTAAGCAGCCGGAAAAAGTTCTCGAGTTCCTCAATCGCATGCAGGCCGACGCCGGTATTGCGCCCAACAACTGCCGCATGTTCATCACCGGCTCCGGCGGCAGCAACATCGCTCCGCTGATCGGGGCAAAGTTCGTACAGGAAGTTACCGCGGTCTCGCTCGCCGTCGAGAAGCTTCATCCCGAAGTGAATTCCGTAATCGAACTCGGCGGGCAGGACGCCAAGATCATCGTCTTCAAAGAAGACGAAGCCAGCGGGCGCAAGAAGAAGATCCCGTCGATGAACGATAAGTGCGCCGGCGGCACCGGCGCGGTGATCGACAAGATTAACGCCAAGCTCAAGATTCCCGCCGACGAACTGTGTCAGCAGGGCTATCACGGAATAAAACTGCATCCAGTAGCTGGAAAGTGCGGAGTCTTCGCCGAGACCGATATCAACGGCCTGCAGAAGCAAGCCGTTCCGCCCGATCAGCTCATGGCCTCGCTTTTCGACGCCATCGTTCTCCAGAATCTTTCCGTTCTCACGCGCGGACACACATTGCGCCCGCACGTTCTGCTCCTTGGCGGCCCAAACTGTTTTATCAAGGGAATGCGCGAGGCGTGGCAGCACAACATTCCCAAGACTTGGGAAGAGCGCAAGGTACAGATTCCCGAGGGCATGACTCCCGAACAGCTCATCAAGACCCCAGACAACGCGCAGTACTTCGCTGCGCTGGGCTCGGTCGAATTCGGCAAGGACGAAGATCCCGATGTGGGCTGGTATCAGGGCACAGCCAAACTCGAGCACTACATTGATGTCGGACGCCTCGAAGAGAAGGCCAGCTCCGGCGCGGCCGGGCTCAGCACTTCCGACGAAGAACTGGAGGAATTCAAGAAGAAGTACACGATCCCGAAATTCAATGCCGCGAAGTTCACGCCGGGATCGACCGTGCGCGGCTTTGTGGGCGTCGACGGCGGTTCTACTTCGACGAAAGCCGTGCTGTTATCGGACGAAGGCGAGTTGCTGTGCAAGGCCTACCAGCTCTCGAACGGAAATCCGATCCAAGACACTATCGACATGTTCCGCTCACTGCGACAGCAGGTGGAGGCGCAGGGCGCGACCCTCGAAGTGCTCGGCGTGGGAACAACCGGCTACGCGAAGGATGTTCTGAAGGAAACGCTGCACGCTGACGTGGCGCTCGTGGAAACCGTCGCTCACACGGAGTCGGCGATGCGCTTTTACGACGATCCGCACTGCATCGTCGATGTCGGCGGTCAGGACATCAAGCTCATCGTCCTGAAAGACGGCCGCGTAAAGGACTTCAAGCTGAACACGCAGTGTTCGGCTGGTAACGGATACTTCCTGCAGTCGACCGCCGAGTCTCTCGGCATAAAAGTCGAGGAGTACTCCGATATTGCCTTCTCCGCGAACCAGATGCCGATCTTTGGTTACGGCTGCGCCGTCTTCATGCAGTCAGACATTGTCAACTTCCAGCGCCAGGGCTGGGCGGCAAAAGAAATTCTTGCAGGACTCGCGGCGGTTCTGCCGAAGAACATCTTCCTCTACGTCGCGAGCATTCCCAATCTGGCAAAGCTAGGGAAACGCTTCATCCTGCAAGGTGGCACGCAAAAGAACCTGGCAGCGGTAAAGGCCGAAGTCGATTTCGTGAAGTCGCACTTCCGCAGCGAACAGGCCGAAGCCGAAGTGATCGTCCACGAGCATTGCGGCGAATCGGGTGCAATCGGCGCAGGGGTGGAAGCGATGCGCATCTTCAAGAATGGCCACGAGAGTACCTTCATTGGCCTCGACGCGGTGCAGAACATCAGCTATCGCACCACCCGCAATGAAAGCACGCGCT
>QIBC01000210.1 GCA_003225215.1 Acidobacteriota bacterium | reverse complement strand
GGTGCCAGAAGCGCGCGGTCGGACCGCCGCCAACAATCGTGGCCATCCAATAAAGATAAGCTGACCAGAATGCTAACCCAGTCCACAGGCAATAGGTGTAAGCGATACCGGTGATCCAGTGATTGAGTCGTTCGCCAAAGGTGTAGCGCAGAATCCGGCCGCCTCGGCTTTCTGTGGTGAGAGTTGGCGATATGGTTCGCCCGGTGCTCACGGTCTGCCTCCTCGATCATCTCTGCGCTCTTTGTCTTCCTGCTCACGCACGATCTTCGGTCCGAAGCGCAGGTAATGCAGAGCCACGCCGAGAATTCCGCCTGCCATAGCGAGATTGCCGATCCACTTCGCCGGCCCCTTCCATAAGCGCACCATTAATGGAACGTGAGGATCTTTCGGCAGGCCGCCGTAGGCTTCGGGATTGGTGGCGTCGTGGAGGACATAGATCACCCCGGTGCCGCCCACTCCCGGCGGATCGTAGACTCCCGCTTTGTCGAATCCAAAATGATCGCGAAGCTGCTTGGCTCGGCCTTCGGCGATGCCGACCATGTCATCTTTGGTGCCAAAATGCAGGCATCCGGTCGGACACGCCTTGATGCACGCGGGCTCCAGCCCTTCACTCACGCGATCGGAGCACAGCGTGCACTTGAACATCTTCTTAGTGGTGGGATTGAATTTCGGAATATCGAAAGGACATCCGCTGACGCAGTAGCCGCAGCCGATGCAGTTCTGTTGCTGGAAGTCGACAATACCGTTGGAGTATTGGACGATGGCGCCGTCGGCAGGACAGGCACGCAGACATCCCGGATCGGCGCAGTGCATGCACTGATCTTTGCGCATCAGCAGCATCATGCTGCCGTCGTCGCGCTCGTGCTCGTTGAACTTGATCAGGTTCCAGTAGTTCCACTGCGTCTCCGGCATGGTCTGGTAGCTGTTGTCGAAGTGGGTCTCGCTGAAGCTGTATCCGTTCCATTCCAGACAGGCGACTTCGCACGCTTTGCAGCCAATGCAGGTTGTGGTATCGATCATCTTGCAGACCTGCTCGGCACGCTCCACGTTCGCGCCCGGCACCGGCCCGGGATGACCTGAGATCTTGCGGATTTGTAACGTCCCCTGGCTCATCCTCAGTCCCTCATGCCTTCTCGAGCTTTACCAGAAAGCCCTTGAATTCCGGTGTGTATGCGTTGGGGTCGGTCACCGTTGGTGACAGGCGGTTGACGATGGTGCGCGCATTTCGGTCGGCGTCTTCCTGAATGCCGCGATATCCCTGATGGATTGGAATCCCGATTTGGTACACCATCTTGCCGTCAACCGTCATGGGCTTGATCCGCTTCGTAACGAATGCCTTGGCGACGTAGTAGCTCCG
This sequence comes from Acidobacteriota bacterium, assembly GCA_003225215.1. GTDB lineage: Bacteria > Acidobacteriota > Terriglobia > Terriglobales > Acidobacteriaceae > Gp1-AA112. The sequence goes on along the minus strand of QIBC01000210.1, from coordinate 8,639 downwards.
CGCACTCGTGACTTTGACGTTGTCGCCGCCCTTGATTCCCAGATCGTTCGCAAGTTCGACGGGAATCTCGACAAACGGCTCAGGAATGAGCTGCACATTCATGGGATTGTTCTTCGTCCAGTAGTGGTAATGCTCCGTCAACCGATAGGTCGTGCAGATGATGTTGAACCCGTCTTTGGTCGTTCCATATTTGTCGGCTGGGGTAGTGAACTTCTTTACCACGGGGTTCGTCTGCTGATTGGGATGCAGCGGATTCGTAATCGGGCTCTCAAAGGGTTCGTAGTGCTCCGGGAACGGACCATCAGCGAAGGCCGCGAGCGGTCCGAAGATCCGGCCTACGCCCTCGGGATTCATAATGAACGGACCCATGTGGTCCTTGGGATTCGAGTCCGCTTTGAAGTCGGGAACGTCGTTTCCCACCCAGGTCTGCGTGGCTTCGTTCCACCAGACTTGCTTGCGATCAGGATCCCAGGGCTTGCCCGAAGGATCGCACGAGGCGCGGTTGTATAAGACGCGTCGATTCGCCGGCCATGACCAGGCCCAGTTCTGATAGATCCCGAGACCGGACGGATCCTCGGTACCGCGGCGCGCGAGTTGCGGTCCCGCTTCGGTCCAGCACCCGCAGTAGATCCAGATGCCGCACGACGTAGTGCCGTCGTCCTTCAACCACGCGAACCCAGGCAATTGCTGCCCAGTCTTGATCACCTGCTGCGTCTTCGGATCGGTGAGGTCGGAGAGCGCCTTGCCGTTGTACTCCTTCGCGAGCTCGGAAAGTGACGGGTGTTGAGGATCGGTGTATTTCCAGGTCAGGTTCAAAATGGGATCAGGAAACTTGCCTCCCTCGCTCTGGTAAAGAGCGCGAACGCGAAGGAAGATCTGCGCGACGATGTCCTGATCGAGACGCGCGTAGCCAGGCGTCGGGAGCGCGATGTTCTTCCACTGCACCCAGCGTGAGGAGTTGGTCATCGATCCGTCTTTTTCGGCGAATCCGGCACAAGGCAGGCGGTAGACGGTGGTCTGGATGTTCTTCGCATCATCGGCGCTGATTCCCGGTGAACGCCAGAATTCGCTGGTCTCGTCGGGATAGATCTCGCCCACCACCAGCCAATCCGCTTTCTTGAGCGCGTCGATGTTCTTCTGCGAGTCCGGTCCGATGGCAACGCCGTTCATGCCGAAGGCGAACATGCCCTGGACCTTGCCGCGATACATGTTGTCCCACAGTTGCGTCCAGGAGTAGTTGCGGTCGATTTTGGGCATGTACTGGAAGGCGAAGTCGTTGTCTTTGGTGGCAGCATCGCCGTACATCGCTTTGAGATACGACACTGCAAACTTCGGCGTGTTCGACCAGTAGTTGAACGAATCCCAGTTGTTCGGCTTGGAAGGCGTGGGCGTAATGCGCTTGAGGTACGTCTTCAGGTCGACGTCGGCAGGATTCGGAACCTTCAAGTATCCCGGCCAGATGTCAAACACGCCACCCATATCAGTGGCGCCCTGAATATTAGAGTGACCACGCAGAGCATTGACGCCGCCACCCGCGCGTCCAACATTTCCCATGATCAACTGCAGCATCGCCGCAGTGCGGATGATCTGTGTCCCAAAAGTGTGCTGCGTCCAGCCAACCGCATAAATGACGGTGCCGGCCTTCTTCATGTCGCCGTCTTTTCGAATCGAAGTGTAGAGATCGGCGGCTTTCAGAAATTGATCCTTGGGAATGCCGGTAATCCGCTCCACCATCTCCGGCGTATAGCGCGAATATTGCTGCTTCAGCAATTGAAAGACAGAGCGTGGATGCTGCAGCGTCAAGTCATACGCCACATTCGGAGGCAGCATCGGCGTAGGCTTGGCCGATTCGGTTGCCTTTGCCCCAGCGGGACTAGCTCCCTGATAGCCCTGGCCATGTCCTCCCGGAGTCTGCGGGCCACCTTGGTTCGCCTGCTGCGGATCCTCTCCCGATTCGGAACCCCTTGGCTCAGGTCTGTTGCTCGCCGCTGCCAGAGCAGGCGCGGAAACGATCGCGGCAGCCGCGGCATGGCTCATGTCGCCGCCTTCCTGATAGTTCCACGTCGACTTGTCATAGACCTGCGTGGCCGGATCGAAGCCGGAATACAGTCCATCGTCCGGCAGCTTGAAACCGTCCTTCACGATGAAGGCGGCGTTGGTGTAGTTGACGAGGTAATCCTTGGCGATACGGTTGTTGTCGATCGCATACTTGATCATGCCACCGAGGAAAGCGATGTCAGCGCCGGCGCGAATCTGGCAGAAGAGATCGGCGGTGGCGGCGGTGCGCGTAAACCGCGGATCAACCACAATCATCTTGGCGTTGCGTGTACGCTTCGTAGCAGACCCCCATGCTGCGCATTGCTTTGCCGACCAGATAGTTGAATTCGTTGGTGTCGGTGCAGCCGCCGATCCAGGCGATGCTCTCGCACCGGTTGACAGTGTGCCCCTGGGCATCCTGCTGGATAAAAGTATCGTCGCGGGTCTTCTTCACGCGATGCGCGATCTCGTCGATCGCTTGATCCCAGCCGATGTCCTCCCATTGGTACGACCCAGGACGACGTACTTGAGGCTTTAGCAGACGGCGGGGATTGAGAATGTCCTGCTCGAGCGAAGCGCCCTTTGGACACAAGGTTCCGCGATTGATGGGATGATCCGGATCACCCTCGACGTGGATCACCTGCGGCGTAACGTTCTTCGCCTTATCGCCAATCGTATAGATAAGGACGCCGCAGCTTACCGAACAATAGGGACAGGTAGATCGCGTTTCCGTTGCCCGCGCGATCTTGAGTGCGCGAACCTGCGCGTAGGCTGGAGTTAAATCAAACCCAAAAAGGGAAAGGCCAGTCCCAGCCAGGGCACTGACCTTAAGAAAATCTCTCCGTGTAGCGTTCACGTCGGACCTTCCTTTCGCAAAAGGGGTTAGCGATTTGGGCGCGACATCCTGCTTCCCTCTGGCAGGCTGAAAAGCACAACCGACGCTATAACTTGCAGCCGTCAGACTCAGCGGGGGTTATTCTCGGCCTCGGATTCGAAGCTGTCAACGCTGGGTGCGGGCTGATCCCGCGAAAATTGTTACGATTTTGCTACAAGCCGTGGATGTATCTGCTTGGTTTTGTAGGAAGTTCGCTGTATTCATGTGTATCAAGGCCCTCTTGTGACGCGGTCCCGGATAGGCAGAACTAGTCTTCTGATTGCGCTGGCAGGCTTTGCGCTCGCTTTGATCACGCGTGCGCAGACCTCATTGCCGGCTACAAGTCCAAACTCCAGCTCCAAGGGACCGGCGACGATGTCTGAACAACTCAGCACACGCGAGCGCCTCCAGAGATCGGGCTGGTGGCCGACGAAGGGCACGTCGCATCGCGAAGAGTATGTGGGATCCGCAGTCTGCGCGCAGTGTCACTCGGGGATTGCGGCAATCCAACGGCAGACAGCGATGGCGCGCGCAGCGAGCCCCGCGATTGACTCCGAGATCCTGCGTGCGAATCCAGTGCACTTTCAGCTTGGTCCCTACAACTATGCGGTAACGCGGAGCGGAAACACGCAGATGTATTCCGTCACTGATGCCAATCGTTCCATCTCCGGCCCGCTTGGCTGGGCTTTCGGCATTCGCATGGGACAGAGCTGGTTCTTCGACTATGGCTCGCGGACTTTTCTTGTTCCGATCACTTATTATCCGGACACGAAAGAGTTCACCTTCACTGTCGATCAGCCCCACACAGCGCCTCCGTCATTGGACAAGGCGATTGGGCGCCCCCTGACCGCCAGCGAAGTGCGGGGTTGCTTCGACTGTCATACAACCGCCGGAGTCGTCAACGGTCGTGTTGATGCCCAGCATGCGATTCCGGGTGTGACCTGTGAAACTTGCCACGGTCCTGGCGCGAAGCATGTCGCGGCAGCTAAATCGGGGATGGTCGAGCAGATCGCCAGCCTGATCATGAATCCCGGTAATCTCAATCCCGTCGATTCAGTGGACTACTGCGGCTCCTGCCACCGCACGTGGTGGGATGTGACCCTTGACGAATCACCCGGCCTGAAGTCTTTGCGCTTCCAGCCTTACCGGCTCGAGAACAGTCGCTGCTGGGGCAAAGGCGACGCCCGTCTAACCTGCGTTGCATGCCATGATCCGCATCACCCGCTGGTGACTAATGCCGCTGCGTACGACGAGCGCTGCCTTGCTTGTCACGTCACCACAGGAAAAGCCACCGCGGATCATCCCGGAGCAGCCTGCTCTACGAGCAAGAAGAATTGCGTTTCTTGCCATATGCCTCAATACGAAGTTGAGGACATTCCAGTGAAATTTACCGACCACCAGATCCGCGTGGTTCGGGCGGGAGTGCCAATTCCGGAATAGAGATTCGTTTCGCGTGTCCCAATTACGGAAAGACAAGAAGACGAATTCACTTCAGGTGCTGTGACTGTATAGACTGACCTTTGTAGCGGCCTTCAAAGACACCCGGCCGAGGGCGGCCGCAGGTCCTCAGTTCATGGAATCATGGGACCGACGCGCGCCCTCGCGCGGGCTTTCGCTGTGTCTTCAACACGGTGCGGAACGAGCTGCACTCAGACGAGCTAGCTAGAGCTTTACCTCCATCGCCAACGATTCCATCATCTCGTTCAACTTTTGGTTCGCAGTATTGTGTTTGTCCTGCCAGTCGGCAAGTTGCTTGCGCAACGCTGCCAATTCATCTTCCTCGCGATTGAGTTCGCTGGTGTAACGCTGCGCCAGCGCGCGCACCTCGGTGCCCCCCTTGAGCGCTGTGAGATTCTCGCGCAGGCGCTTCTGGTCCTCGAAGATGGAGTCAACCTTGCTCTTGGTGGACGTGATCTGCTCGGCGTAGCCGGCGATCTCATCTTTTTGCTGCATGATTGGGCGAAGCGCGCTCTCGAGCCTTTGGTTCATCCATCCCTGGTGGGCGAAGAGCGTGATTTGGTCGGGCGTCAGATTGCTGAGCAAGTAATTCGTGCCAAGAGTGTGGACCTCCTCGAATTCGAGAGACGAAGTCTTCTCAGGCTCGACCTTCAGGCGGAAGCGATAGGCAGACGCGGAGGTTTCTTCGGGCTTCGCTCCATCGGCGATGTGCCATCCATCACGCTCCGGATGCTCAATGATCACCTCGCGCGGAGCGCTGTCCTGATTGCGAACGGTATACGTGTGATGCTGGCGCTCTTGCGACTCCTGGTACATTACGCCGCGATGAATGCGCACCAGCGTGACTAGCTGCCCCTCGCCTTTTACTTCCGGCTTCACCTGAACGGCGGGATCGGCAGCATAAGAGATGAGCCGCTTCTCGTCTGGGCGGATTGCATCCATCAAACCTTCTCCGGCAAAGGTCTGCGCTTCCTGGATGCTGAAGGTTCCGCCGTCGAGCGTGACTCCGCTGGAATTTGTGAGCCACAGCGCACGTAGGGGTCGTGGCTTTCCGGGGCTCCAAAGCGTGACTTTCTCAGCGTCTATGCGCGCTTGCAGAATCGGAACGAGCGCCGACTGATTCTTGTGGATAGTGATCGGCTGCTTGATTCTGTATTCGAATAGATCCCCTAAATCTTGAGCTGCCGTAGTGCTTATCTGTTGCTCCATTATCGCAGCCATATCGGGTCGAGCTCTGAACACGCCCCCTCCGAAACCTCCCCCCGCGCCTCCATGTAATGGGCCGCCAACGGCTGCTCCGGCAGAAAAAGCAAGGTCTTGAGGAACTGATTTCGGTGATGTCAACTTTCCAAATGTTTCCAAAGCGTCCCTATTGCCGTCAGTCGCAAGTTTTGGAGATCCATTGGTGACTTCGACAGTTGGCAGCAAAGTCCCTTCATGCGTTTGTGGCGTGAGCATCGCCAACTCCGGGAGTGCGACTGTGGGTCGCCGAGCGTAATAGGGTTGCGAGATGTTCTGGACGAAGCTCTGAGGGGCACCCGCAATGAGCGCGAGTTCGACGTTGTCCCAATCTTCTCCGACGGTGTTATCGACGACAGCCCACCCTTGGAGCAGCGGCTTCTGCTTAGCATCTGACGGAAGCACGATGCGATAGGTGCTTTTCCAAACCGGGACTTCGCTGATGTAACTAACCATCAGCTCGCGGTCGCCGCTTCCTTCCGCAGAGATCGCCATCTTTCGTACGTCCGCGGCGCGGGTGGAGGAGATGAGTGATAGATATCGGCCGACCTCCTGATTCACATCGTGTTCCAACAGATGAACGCTCGTTGCCGGAGTAAGGCGGAAGGTGCGCAGCTCGCCGGAATCGGTTATGACCGAAAGCTCGGTGTGAGGCGTGATTTGCTTCGGGCCTTCCTTGTCGTCATCGCTCGAAGTTGAGTTAACAATTTCGACGCTCAGCAGCCGGCCAGTCGCGACGGCTCCGGCATTGCGAATTTCGACTCTTGCTCCCCGCAGGGCGTCGAGAAACTCGGCGGTCGTAGTCTTCTGTCCGATAGGAATCTGTAGCGTGTTCAGCCGCTGCTCGAGCGGCGCGGTCGAGTTGTAGCTGACATCGGCGATACGTCCGCCGTTCAGGTCGATAGCCGTTAGCGACTTGAGGACATCATTCAGTTGTGCCGTCGTGAAGGCGATGGTAACGGTCTGATTGCCGCGTACGCGACCGTCATGCTGAAAGTAGCCGACGCCGTTCTTGTACAGCGCCACGTGTCGCACCGGCAGCCGATCGGTAACCGTTGCTCCGGGAGTAGCAATTACCGGATTGCCCGCGGCCACCGATATCGCCTCAGTCCGTGAATGAGCAAGGCGCTGAGCGGCCATAGTTCCCATATTCGAAGCAAAGAATCCCAGAAGCAGAATGAGGCGATAGTTCATAAGTCCTCCAATAGAGGTGATCTGGCTACAGGAGAGAAAAGTTACGCAGCCTAAGGTATTGACACCAGAGTTGCAGGTTCTTGCGAGGAAAGTGGATGGAAGAGAAGCGTAGAGACGCAGCATGCTGCGTCTAGGCAGTGCAGCGTCGGGCACTCGTCCAGCCTGTTCAGCCCAGGCTGCGTCTCGACTTAGCGTGCGCCCGGAACAAAAATGTTCCTTGACAACTGAACCTTGTGTGGTAGCAGGGCAAGTATGAGTGACCAAGAAGAGCTGTACACAGCGAAATTGGACAAGCTATTGGCAGAGGATCCCAATCCTCCGGAGAAGTCCCTGGAAGAACATCTGCAAACCATAGAGCGGCTGCGCCGGGAGTTGGCGGCGGGGTAACCCTGAGGAAGGTTCGGCGTAACCCCGTGGAAAAGTCGGGGTAACGCCGTGGACATTTCGGCGTAACCCCGGGGTAGAAGGGGCGTTCAGCACCCAGCATTTCAGCCAGCAGCCGTCACAAGAAAGAGGACGGCATAAGTGCCCTACTTCGGCGCGTCTGCAGAGGGGACACGAAAATGGCTCCCGGCTGAATGCTGAGTGTTGAGCGATGAGTGCCGTACCTTCCAAATTACGTATTTTCTGCTACATACAGCGATTTTCCATTGGGCCCGCCCTAATCGCCGTTCACTGATTTGTAACCCCCGTTCAGCGTTTATTGATTGGGGTACGGTTAGGCTGCCCTTAGGATGATGCTGTTGTCGTGTAACTCACCGCAGTCCTGTAGTGATTTCAAATTCTGGCGCCGCCCCCAAGCGCAGTATCGCGGCGAGGAGCACATGGATGCCGAAAGCCATTAAGTATGTTGAGAAGGCTGTCACAGTAGCCGCAAACGGCGCGTGGCAGGTCTTTGACAGGCTCAACAGCTTTAAACCCAACCCTTCTTTCACGCCTAAATGGTCGGACAAGCCTCTGCTCAAGTCCTACGAGAAGCAGAAACCGCCGCTAGGTTGGCCCCGCACCACCGACTCTCTTTGTCCGAAATGCGTCCCTGAGATCCGCCAGCAGATCGTCGATGGCAAGCTCCCGCACGAGATCCTACTGAATGAAAAAGCGGGTGAGATCAAGGCCCAGATCATTGAGCGTGACGGCAAAATCTTGATGGTGAAGGATTGCCCCAAACATGGCCACTTCGAAGACGTAATGGCCATCGACACCACGTTCTTCCGCCACCTTGAAGAAGTCTTCCCCGGCCGCGACATCCGCGCACACAGCGACGAAAAGCTTCACAACCACGGCACCTCGACGATCAAACACGGCCGCGGATCGGTGCTGACGATTGACCTCACTAACCGCTGCAACATGATGTGCGACCCATGCTTCATGGACGCCAACCAGGTTGGATTCGTCCACGAACTCACCTGGGACGAGATCAAGACGATGCTCGACAACGCGATCTCGATCAAGCCGCGTCGTCAGATGTCTGTCCAGTTCTCCGGCGGCGAGCCCACGCTTTCGCCTTACTTCCTCGACGCGGTCGCCTATTCGCGCAAGGTTGGTTACAACTCGGTGCAGGCGGCCAGCAACGGCATTGAGTTCGCAAAGAGTGAAGAGTTTTGCCGCCAAGCCGCAGAAGCTGGTTTGCGTTATGTTTATCTCCAGTTCGATGGCATCGGAAACGCCGCGAATTCGCACCGCAAAGTCGGCAATCTGTTCGACGTAAAGCTCAAGGCCATTCACAACCTGCATAACGCCGGCGTGGAGATCGTTCCAGTTACGACGATCGTCAACGGCATCAACAACGAGCAGGTTGGCCGCATCATTCAGTTCGCGCTCGACAATCCCAAAACCA
>QIBC01000041.1 GCA_003225215.1 Acidobacteriota bacterium | reverse complement strand
GACGCAAGTAACATGCCGAGAGTGAAATGCAATTGCACGTGATCTGCATGTTGCGCTGAAACTTCATTGGCGACCTTCAGAGCTGTGGCAGTCCTGCCAGCCTTCAGGTCAGCATGCAGCAGGTCAAGCTGACTCTCCAAATTTGCAGGCTTAACAAGCTGATGATGTATCGGGGCTGCTGTCAGAGCTGAGGGGTGTGCCTGGGCAGCACAAGAATTACAAAAGATCGCCAACGGTATGAGCCACCGCCAATTCTTCGCGGTCATTAATGCGATGATCAGCAACTTCCAGGTGCCTCCACCGCGGATTGATGCTGGTGTCGCAGGAGGTCAATGTAGCATTTCCAAGGTTTGCTGAGCCACCTTGTTCTCGGGTTGTTTCCGCAATAGCGCGAGCAGCACCTCTCTCGCCTTCTCGTTGTCCCTTCCTATCATGTACAAACGCGCTAGGTTCAGATAGGCCTGATCATATTCAGGAGCGACCTGAATACAGGTCTTGAAATTCACTTCCGCTTCCGAATAGTGCTGTTCGCGGATCAGAATCACCCCCAAATTATTGAGTGCATCGGCGTAATTAGGACGCAGATTCACTGCTCGCTGCAGATAATCCGACGCTAGAGGGAGCTGCTCTTGTTGGGCATAGAGCATTCCCAGACTGTAGTTAGCGTCAGGATTCTCGGGTTCGAGTTCGACAGCCCGCGAGATAAGGGCGGCCGAGCGATCGAAGTTACGCTGTCGCCGATACACATTCCCAAGGTTCAAGAGTGCAATCGCATAGTCCGGACGTAAGAGAAGCGATTGTTCGAAGTCACGTATCGCATCATCCGCTCGCCCTTGCTGAGCATTCAACATTCCCAAATTGTTCCAGGCTTCCGAATAGTTCGGACGCAGTTTCAGCGTCCGCTCCAGATGCTCGCGAGCTTCTTTCAAATTTCCCCGACGTAGCTCTAGCGTCCCAAGGTTGTAGTACGCCTCCGGATCCCGAGGCTTGGTTGCGATCACCTGCCGGAAAGAAGCGGCTGCCTGATCCAGATAGCCGTGCTGAAAGAGCGCTACACCGTAAGTGAAGTCGTTGCGCTGAAATTTTCCTTCGTAGAGTGTTCCCGGAAAGGGAAGCGCTCGCCGGATACCCTCGGACACAGTTGTCGGACGCGTTGGAATGTCCGACAGAAGGCTTCTTGAATCAACCAGTCCCTGGTACAGCTTCACAATCATGCCTTGGTCGTTGATCAGAAAGGATGTAGGAAAACTGAGGTCCCTGCGACGATCGAAAAGATAGCGGTAGATGATGTTATATATGCCGGCGAAATCCCGAGTCGCGAGCAGGTTTGTGTAGGAAATCTGGTTTTGATCAAGGAATGCCTGCATCTTCACGGGATCAGAGGGGTCGTCCAGATTTATGCCAACGAGTTTAATTCCGCTTCCATGTAATACCGACTGATGTCTCTGGAACCCTTTCATCTGATCGCGGCAATCAACCGAAGAAGTCGTCCATAACTGCAGGAGTAAGTGATCGCCGCGAAATGATCGTAGATCCCAAGTTTTTCCGCTGACGTCCGGGAGTGAAAACTCTGGGGCGCTGAGAGGCTCTATGAGCCATGTCTCAACCGGCGATGGTAAAGGTTCCACATCGGGACAATCGCTGGATCGACTAAGAGAAGCGGGTGCAATGGCGAATGCCTTGGGAGCGAAGCTCTTGTCGCCTTCGACGATCTCGATGCGATGGTTGGCCGGGATGTCCTTAAAGTCCTGAGTCAAACCGCTCGGCCAGTGGATGGATGCACGAATTGTCCCTTGCTGCTTTCCAATGCCAAAGAAAATCTCCTTGGTGTGCTGCGCCAAGAAGCCTGAGCCCGCCTGCAAATATTTAGTCTGACGAAGCGATCCAACCTCAACAGTGACCGCCGCTCCAATTGCATCGCGATTGCTTTTGGTACCCTGCAGCCGGAATGCAATCGAATCGCCGATCTCTGTCATCGCATTGCGCAGGACACGGAGTTGCGGTGCATTTCGATTCTTGAGAAAGACCTCCAGTCGGCCGTCATGGTCCAGATCGGTCAACACGAAGGATCGACTGTCATCTGGAAAATCCAATTCCATTGTCCCGGAGATATCGGAAAACGTACCGTCGCCTTTGTTCCAATAGAACAGATTTCTCTCTCGGCCGCTCCACGACGCATCGGAGCGGATGAGCTCATTGATCGCATTCCATCCTTGCTCATATTGTGAGGATGGTATGGCGTCTTGCCGCGATTTTCCGACAACCTGCCTCCAAAAGAAGCTCGATAGTTCACGATTGTCATCCCCTGTGATGTATCCGTTTGCGACGTAGAGATCGGGATAACCGTCGTGGTCGAAGTCCCATGCATCGGAGCACCATGCCCAACGGCCTACGTCTACGCCCGCTTGCTGCGCGACATTCCGAAAATTACCCTTGCCATCATTCCGATATAACGAATTACCGCGGGCGTGTTGACGATAAAGTGCACGGATATTCTCCGGCTCGTTCTCGTGAAACAACTTTTCTTCCGAAACTCGCAGCCCCGCGGGAGACCACATATTCCCGACGTAGATGTCTTGATGCCCATCATTGTCCACATCAAGCCAACATGCGCTCATCCCTGCACCGACATCCTCAACATGGGACTCACCAGAAATGGCTTTGAACGTTCCATCGCCATTGTTGCGATAAAGATTGCTGCGTCCGAAATCGTTGGCCACGTATAGGTCTGGCCATCCGTTGGAGTTCAAGTCGCCCCAGGCACAGGCAAAACTGTAGCGGTCATTGTCGACGTTCAGTCCGGCTTCATCGGTTCGATCGTGGAAGGTCGCATTCCCTTCGTTGTGAAATAGGAAGTTCGGAGGACCATTGCGTGCGTCGAAGTAGGGAGCGGGATAATGATATTGATCGAGACCGACGTAGTAGTTGTAGACGCAGAAGTAGATGTCGAGACGTCCGTCCCGATCGTAGTCCGCAATTGCAGCCTGCGTAAAACTCCCTTGAGGATTGCGCGCAAACTTGAAGGCATCGCGTTTGATCGAATACTTTCCCTTTCCCTGATTAAGAAAGAGCAACGGGCCGCTTTCGGAAACAACAAGCAGGTCCTGCACGCCTTTGTTCTCGAAATCGGCGAAGAGAGCGCACGAGGTGTTATCGAGAACATCTACTCCCGACCTTTCGGTGATGTCCTCGAACGTTCCGTCCCCAAGATTTCGGTAGAGCCGATTAGGGAGACCCGCAGGCTGACACACATAGAGATCATCCAGGCCATCGTTGTCGACATCGCCCACAGCTAAGCCATTGTTGCTGTAGACATCAATTCCGCAGGCTCCATCTAAAACGGAGCGCCAATAATCCGTTCCGTGAAGCATCTGGAGCTTGTATGACTCAGCTTTACCGAACGCTTGTGAGCTGATGTCGATGAAGGTAGGTGCGTGGATTCGGCTTACAGTCTCGCCAACAACTTCCCATTTTAGTATTCGCCAATCACTCTCGCTGTCGCGTCTCCATTCAGTGCACCAACTCCCGATTCGCTGCTCCCGTCTGCCATCCTTACGCGTGCCGACAAAGTCGTAGCGAATATCGGTATGAAGTCTCGGCGATGGCCCTGAGACCTCCTGTACCTTGATAACGGAGAACTCAACCGTATCGAGTCCCGCTATTTCTGCGAAGTACATCCGCATCTGCTGCACAAATCGCTCGCGTGAGGACGATATCTTTGGAGCAAATTGCCTTCGTAACACCTCAATGCCATATTGGGAGCGAATCGTCGTTTCCTTAATCGGGACTGGCATTGTAACCTCGATCGAGGGATGCAATAATTTAGCAACGTCTCCGACTTGGGCCGGTGCGGCCTTGAGTTTTTGGCCCCACTGATCAAGTCGATATGCGATTTCAAACGCATCCTTCTCATGGACGTATCCATCCCCGCCCGGTATGACGTGACGCAGAACGTCATCCAGCGAAGATTTCACTGGATAGTGGGGTACCAAGCTCCCGTTCGCGGTCGCAGGAGGGAATTTCTGGCCTGTGCAGACGGTCGAAAATCCCGAGGCAAAGGGCGTTAAACGGATTTGTCCCGGCAGGAAGAGCACCGGCGCCCAACGCATGCCCTTTAAAAAGCTTCGACGTGGAACGATGCGGTCTTTTCCCGTTTTCCCTGCCATCAGCGTAATCCGCGGAGCGACTGCCGGCTCCGCATGCTAGCACCAGGCTGTAACCTTTTAAATGTGGCGCTTACCAGCGTCAGATTTGCCCGGCTATCGATGCAGCGCGACGCAGCGGCTCTTCCAGCAGCGCTGGCCCGGAAGACTCGCCCAAAACCAGTTCGGCGCCGATACGATATTCCTTGCCCTGAGGATGCGGCGAACTGGAGAGCTGATGGAGAGCATCAGCTGCTACATGCCCGAGCTCTTCGTGATGAATATCTACTGTGGTAAGCGAAGGGTTGCTGTAGTCCGCAAGTCGGGTCTTATCGAAGCCAGTAACAGAGATGTCATCTGGCACGCGAATGCCTGCGCTGAGCAGGGCTTTGATAACACCGATCGCAGTAAGATCGTTGATCGCCACTATGGCGGTCGGCCTAACCGCCAGGTTCGCGACGACCTTCCCGGCCGCAACTCCGCCTTCGAATCTCAGGTCGCCCGGCAGGATCGGTCCGGGTTCAAGTCCTAAGTCGGTCATGCATCTCTCAAATGCCTCCAAGCGGACGACGTTTGACTTGAGATGGGATCTCCCGGCAACAAACGCAATGCGGCGATGTCCGCAGTCGTAAAGATAGTGAACAATCTGCTGGATCCCAGAAAAGTAATCAATGCGCAAATTGCTCATGTACTGCCGAACCGGCACAAGATCCAGAAATGTGACCGCGATCTTTCTGCGAGCAAGCTCATGTATCAGTCGACTACTGACCTCGGACGTCATTATCGCAACGCCACGAACTTTGTGTTCCATCATTCTCTCGGCGGCTTCCCGGGTGCGGCGCGGATCGTAATTGGTGTCGCTTAGGATTGCGTTATAGCCGAGCTGGCGTGCGCGCGTTTCGAAACCCTTAATGACTTCGGGAAAGAATGGATTCTCAATATCGGAGACGATGATGCCGAGCGTGCGGCGCTCTCGCGACGCGAGGTGGCGAGCATGAACATCCGGGATATATCCAAGGCGTTTGACAGTGGAGAGGACGAGCTGGCGCGTATTTCGTCCAACCTTCCCTGTCCCGTTCAACACATTGGACACGGTTGCGATTGATACTCCTGCTGCCTTCGCTACATCACGAATAGTGAGGGTCATGAAGGTGCGCATGCTCCTGGCGCTGGCGCCGACCATAAGGCGGGACGGCTCTGAGCATTGCGCATGATATCGCTCCGAAGAAAAATCTTGACACTTAATGTAACGACATGATAACTCTGTCGCGCTTTAGGTTAAACGCTTAATCTCTTTTTCGGCTTTGTTGCATTAGTCATCCGGCTTAATTGACGAGAGTGAGTTGCTTCCCAGCGCATTCTTGCTTGAGCAGTGAGCAAGTGCAGGTTTCGGACTTCGCCGAAACGGCGCCTTAGTATCGGCCCCTCCAGAACGTCGACGTATTGGTGAACAACAGATGCTCCGAGCTATCGGACGTCGCAGCCAGCGAGACTAGGAGAGTCGTCATGAAATCCCCTTCCCTTTCCTCCGCTAACTTTCGATCATTTCTGGCCATAACGGTTGGCATTCTGTGCCTTGGCGCGCAGTCTCTTTATGCGCAAGTTGATACCGGAACGATCGTGGGAGCGGTTACCGATCAGTCGGGAGCCGTCATCTCTGGCGCTAAGGTTACCCTCACGAACCTTGGCACCAACGCAGCGCTATCTACCACAACGGCAGCGGATGGCTCCTACAAGTTCTCTCCGGTCAAAATAGGCAATTACAAGGTCGACGTTTCCTATCAGGGATTCCAGAGTGCGACTCAGCGCAATGTCGTTGTCAATGTCGGCTCTGATTCGCTGGCCAACTTCCAGTTGAGGCCTGGCAGCGTGACGGAGACGGTGGAGGTGACAGGCACCGCTCCGGTGCTCGAAACCCAGAGCGCTGCAGTCGGACAGGTTGTGGACCAGCGTAACGTGGACAGCCTTCCACTCAACGGTCGTAACTTCACATTCCTTGCGCAGCTCTCGGCCGGCGTAAACACGCCGCAAGCCGACACGCGCGGCAACGCTGCAAGTGGCGCCTTTGCCGCCAACGGTCTTCGTCCCGCGCAGAACAATTATCTGCTCGATGGCATCGACAATAACTCTGACACAGTCGACTTCCTGAATGGCACGAACTTTGTTGTGCTGCCGCCGGTTGATGCGATTCAGGAGTTCAAGGTTCAGACTTCAAATTTCAGCGCAGAGTATGGTCGCTCCGGAGCCGCGGTGCTGAATGCAACGATCAAGTCTGGTACCAACAGCTTGCATGGAGCTATCTGGGAGTTTCTGCGCAACGATAAGCTCGATGCTGCTGACTATTTCGAGCGCACGTGTGGCGCAAGCGGTCCGTGCCAGACGCATAAAGGTGAACTTCGCCAGAACCAATTTGGATTTTCAGTTGGGGGTCCGGTAGTTGTTCCGAAGGTCTTTAATGGTCGTGACAAGGTTTTCTTCTTCGCCGATTACGAAGGCTTGCGGAGAATCCAGGGAACGATTCTTACCGGCTCGGTTCCAACCGTAGCGGAGAGAAACAGTAATTACACGGATCTCAGCGATCTCATCACTGGTCAATCAGGCGCGGCCCGAACGGACCTGTTAGGCCGCTCGCTGCCGCTCGGGACGATCCTCGATCCGGCAACGACAAGAGCAGTAACGAAGAACGCGGTTGATCCCGTTTCCGGATTACCTGCCACTAACACGGGATTTGTGCGGGATCCATTTGGCACATGCGCTGCAAGTACGACCACCTTCTCCTTAGCGGCCTGCAACCTCAACCATCTGCCGGCTAATCGCCTGGATGTGAATGCGATCAAATTGCTGAATCTCTATCCAGCGGCGACCAGTTCAAGTCTATTTTCCAATTTCGCGAATTCGCCGAAACTGAATGAGTCCCGTAACGCATTCGATTCGCGAATGGATGTCAATTTCAGCCAGAAGGACCAGACATTCTTCCGCTTCAGTCTGGTAGATGATCCCATTTTCATTCCCAGCATTTTCGGCGGAGTGGCGGACGGCGGGGGGTTCTTCCAAGGTCCTCAGACGGCTCTGGCCGAGCAGGCAGCGCTGGCTCACACTCATGTCTTCTCTCCCAATTTGGTAAACGTAGCCCACGTTGGACTCAACTACCTGCACACCACCCGTGCAGGACCGGTTGCGAACGATCTGAGCAATATCCCCGCTCAATATGGAATCCAAGGAGTACCACAATCAACTCTGAATGGTGGACTTCCCGCTTTTGTCATTAATGGTCTGCAAACTTTGGGAAGTAACGCCTTCCTGCCGTCAGACGAAGTCAGTTCCACGATCCAGGCTACGGACGATCTCACGAAGATCTATGGGAAGCACACCTTCAAGATGGGCTTTGAATTTCAGCACGTAAAATTTTCAACTTTACAGCCTCCCTACTCACACGGTCAGTACAATTTTGACAATGGCTTTACCGATATCGCTGGGGGAGGCACAGCCTCCAACGTTGGGCGCGCGGCGTTCTTACTGATACCGACAACCGCCTGCGGCAAGGCTAATAGTCTCTGCACAACAGCAAATGTGCCTAACGGCATTGACTATGTGGGCGGAGCCAACCAGGTACAACTCTCTAACATTTCACTGACGGATAACGGCAAGAATTACTATGGCACATACATCAATGACGATTTGAAGTTGACTCAAAAGCTAACGCTCAACCTCGGCCTACGCTGGGACTTCTTCGGCCTTGTCTTTGAGCACCATCACAACCAGGCGAACTTTGTACCTGGCGGCCCGCCGACTGGCGGGGCGATGTACATCATTCCTAATGGGCCAAACGCGAACAATCTATCGCCGAGTTTTACGACGTTGCTCGGGCAAGACGGGATCCAGCTTGCGATCACCGACAAATATGGAGCGGGCCTTGGAAATTCACAGAAGACGAACTTCGCTCCCAGATTGGGATTTGCCTATCAAGTCACGCCTAAACTTGTAGCTCGCGGAGGATTTGGGCTCTTCTACAACGGATTTGAGAATCGCGGATTCTCTCCGAATCTCGGTGAGAACTATCCTTTCCAATTCAACTTTAATTTCCAAGCAAACGATGATCACACTCCTGTAACGTTCGCCGGCTGCTCAACGGCTGGGCCTGGCAACACTGCCACATTGGAAACCGGCTTCTCTTGCAGTCCCCTCAGTCCGTTACAGGTAAACGCGAAGGGTCTGACTCTTCGTGGCATTCAGTTCGATTATGCGACACCCTATTCGATGGGCGGGAACTTTACCCTCCAGTATGAGTTATCTCCATCATTGGCTCTCCAAGTCGGCTATGTGACCTCACTAGGTCGCCATCTCGAGGTCTTCCCCGGTTCCAATCAGGTAAGCCAAATTCTTGGACAAACTCTGCCAACCGGAAAGACGATCACTAATTTCATCCCCTATCCAGACTTCGCGCGCGGCTCGAGCTATGCGATCACTGAGGGCTCGAGTCACTATAATGCCCTGCAAACTAAGATTGAGAAACGGTTTGCAACGGGACTGAGTTTCCTTGCTACCTACACATGGTCACAGGTGCGCAGTGATGCCACTGATTTGCTGAATAACGGTAGCCTGCAAGGCTACCGCGCTCCGGCAGTTCCTGGCTTCGGGATTACGGGCGACTATGGGCTGGCTTCTTTCGACATCCGAAACGTCTTTCACTTCAGCGGCAATTACCAGCTTCCATTTGGGAAAGGTAAGCGCTACATGAGTAGTGCCGGTGGTTTTGCAGATGCCGTCGCTGGCGGCTGGACAATCGTGTGGAGCACGACTTTGCAAGGTGGACAGCCGATTACACTTCGTTGCCCATCTGGTACTACGACAGGCACATCGTGTAACGACATCCTCATCCCAGGCGCGGATCCTTATGCTGGACCGCACAATGTTACGCAGTTTTTGAATCCGAAGGCATTTACTCAACCGTGCGTCCTTGATTCAAGTGGCAACCCCACAAGTTCGCCGGCGGGCTGCGTTCCGTTAACTGGACTCGCTGCATTAGGCGGTCAGCAAGGGCAAGTTGCAGGACCGGGCTTCCACCGGTTGGATTTCTCCACGTTCAAGGAATTCCCAATCAAGGAGCGTTTTCGCTTGCAGTTCCGGGCCGAGATGTTCAACATCTTAAACCATCCGAATTTCAATTCTCCCGGATTTGGCGGCAACGGTGTAGTCGCCATCGCCAATTCGCTCAATTACACGAGTACGAACTTCGGCAAAATTGGATCGACTCGCGATGCTCCCTACGATCCGCGACAGATCCAGTTCGCTCTGAAGTTCTATTACTAATTTTGACGGCACCGGGCGGAGAGGCGCTTGCGAAGCGCCTCTCCTGTGCTTTTCGTTCTGTCGATGCCCGGTTTGCGGTGATAGCATACTGGTCCCGTGGTACCACTAAGGCTGCTTACATCTCTCGTGCTCCTCGTCGCGTGTGGGTGCGCGGGAGCTGGAGCGATCATTAGCGAGCAAACTGACCGCTTAGATCGCGACTTTCAGACTGCCGTGGCTCAGTACAACTCTGGCCGCTTCGCTGAAGCCACCGTCCGCCTCGAGACCTTGTTGCGCGAGCTACCAGAAAGCTTTGAAGTTCACGAGCTTCTGGGATTAGCTTACTCGGCGCAATCGCAAGACTTAAAAGCGACCACGCACTTTCAGAAAGCGGTAAAGCTGAAACCAGATTCGGCAGCAGCGAGAACCAATTATGCTGCGAATCTGGCCCGCAGGGGAAAGCTTGATTTGGCCGAAAAAGAGCTTAGGAGCGCCGTAGAACTCGAGCCGGGAAACTTCGACGCCAGTCACAATTTGGGTGAACTATTCATTCGCGCTGGGAAGATTTCTCAGGCCGAACCGTTTCTCCGGCAGGCTCATCAACTCAACCCTTCTTCCTATGACAATGGATATGACCTGGCTTTAGTTTATGTCCAAATGGGGAAGCTCTCAGATGCCCAGGATCTCATTCATGATCTCTTGACTCGTAAGAACACTTCTGAATTGCATAACCTGTTAGGTGTTGTCGAAGAGAAAGACGAAAAGTTTGTCGCGGCAGCCTCTGAATTCGAAACTGCGGCGCATCTGGATCCCAGTGAGAGCAACCTGTTTGATTGGGGCAGCGAGTTGCTTCTGCATCGCACTCTCGATCCAGCCATAGAAGTTTTCCGGCAAGCCGCCCAGCGATATCCCAACTCACCTCGAATTGCAATTGGCCTGGGTGTAGCGCTGTATTCGCGGGGAAATTATGACGACGCAGTGAAGTCCCTGCTCAGGGCAGCTGATCTGAATCCATCTGATCCTGACTGCTATCGTTTTCTGTCGCGGGCTTACGACAGTTCTCCGGCACAGGCCGAAGAGGTGATCCGGCGGTTCCTTCGCTTTGCCGAGCTTCAGCCCAAGAATCCAGCCGCCCTTTATTACTCCGCCATGAGTTTATGGAAGGGACACAGAATGCAGGATGCCGGCTCGGACCTGCATCAGGTTGAATCACTGCTAAGGGAAGCCATCCGGCTTGACCCCTCGTTCGCGGACGCCCACCTGCAGTTGGGAAATCTCTACGCCGACCAAAAGCAGTATGCGGATGCTATCGGTGAGTACGTGATTGCTGCCAAACACAGCCCTGATTTGGCTGACGCGCATTATCGGCTGGGACAGGCCTATGTTCGAACTGGTCATAAGGATCGGGCGCAGAAGGAATTTGAGCTGTATCAGCGACTCCGAGCGGAGCATTTAGCGGAGGCGGATAAGCAAAGGGCGGATATTCGACAGTTCGTCTATGCAGCAAAAGACTCGCCAACTGCAAAACACTGAAGTGGATCTCGCTTGACTTCGTAAAGCAGCAATCGTAGTTTCTTGCGGCGGTTGGAGTTTTCATGTCCTGTTTTTTCCCAATGCGCGACACCGGATCGAGCCGCACGAACGCCAGTTCATCCGGGGAACTCGCTCGTGGACTAGCCCATAGTCGACGCGACTTCCTGCGCAGCGCTGCACACCTGATGCTTGGAAGCGCGGTACTGAGTTCGGGTTCTTTTGCTCTGGCTTCCAGAGTTCCGAAACGGAAAGTAGTAGTAATAACGTTTGGAGGCGGCGCTCGCGACGAGGAGACCTTCGCACCAGATGGCCAGCAAAACATTCCTCACTTAATGCACGAGCTGATTCCGCAATCCACTTTCTTCACTCAAGTAGTGAATCGAGGAATTCTAGGGCACTACGTTGCAACGGCAAGCCTCGCTACCGGCGTTTATGAAACCATTAACAATTTCGCTTCACTCCCGCCGGAATATCCAACGGTTTTTGAATACTTTCGCAAGGAATTGCGACGCCCCGCCTCAGACGCGTGGGTAGTTGCTCCAAGCAATGGCTTCAATCGAATAGGAGAAAGCAACCACCGATCTTATGGAGCGGGACTTGGTGCCGGCGTTATCCTCCCTAAGCATCTCCTTATGGCAGCAAACTCCGGCTCTGCCGCAGACTACGAACATCTATTGAGGGACAACTACGAAACGCCGTTCTATGCACCGGAGCTCGCTGGCAAAGAGTTCGAACTAGAACAGCTAGAGCGCATTCTGAAATTATCCGTCGACGACTTCAAGGCAAACGCACGAACCCTGTTGAGTCCAGATGAGCTTTCAGTGTTTATCGCTCGCCGCCTGATGCGCCAAGTTGCTCCCAGCCTTCTCTGGGTCACGCTACACGATATCGACATTGCGCATGCTGGCGCTTACTCACTCTACATTGAGGGAGTTCGGCGAACAGATCGGCTCTGTCTTGAAATTTGGAAGACAATTCAGGCAGAACCGGAATACGCAGGCCGTACGACGCTTTTCATTCTGCCAGACTTTGGCCGCGACTCAGACGACGACTCAGGCGGAAATGGCTTTCAGCACCATCGAACCGGCGATGCGCTTTCGCGAACAACATGGATGATGGCTTTAGGGCCAGGAATTCGCGAAGGAGTAGTTTTTGACCGAAGGATTGAGCCCACCGACCTTGTACCGACCATCGGCTCAATGCTGGGCTTCTCCGCGTCTCTAGCGCAAGGAAAAACGATACCCGAGCTGTTGTGAATATGCACCCACGCGATCTCACACCAGAGCACTTTAAGAGCTATGCTCCCGAAGCCAGGAATTTGGCGACCAAGTATTTGCTTCTATTGCGACGCTGGCCGCTGAGTTTCCTTCCGAGCGTGCTGCGTGAAATCGTCGAATACGACTGCAAGTTCCCAACTGAACGTGAGGCTTTGGAAAAGGAACTCGAAGTGTTGAGTTCGCTAGCGCCAGAACAATTGGATTCCTGGTTGAGCGGATTCGCCCAGATTCGCCTTTCAACTGAACTGGAGCATTCGGACTGGGTGAATGCCCCAGCCCAGTTTGTCGAACAACTGTCGGCACATCTTTGGACGACCCATCAACTTGACGGCTTTCGGAGCGCTGCGATCGCATATGCGGATCGTCTGCGCGCAGCGGCCCCCTCGCAACCTCCGCAAGTACCGCGGCTCGGAATCAGTGTTATTGGAAAGGGAGTCTCATCTTATGATGAGCCGTTATTTCGAAAACTCCGCGTCCATGGCGCCTACTTCAGCCGCGTCAATCCGGAGAATGGACTCAGGACACTGCTCGATGCGGTTGCGGAGAGGGCGAAAGCCCATCGCGTCGCCTTCGCACACTGGTATATCGACGGTGGCGAACCCGCTGATCACGATAGTGCGCTGACCTTTATCTCTTATGAGTCGCTGGAGCCAGCAAGGGCCAATCTGTTGCGAAAGATGCGGTCTGAAATAGATCGTCCCGGAATGGGACCCGAGACGCTCAGGACGATCCTTGCTCGTATGCAGCCGGCTGACATCGGCCTGGGTAACTCTGGGAACGCGATCCTGGATCGCTTTCAGCTTAAACTGCTGACGGAAGGCTCCGGAACTCAGATCTTCAGTACAACATTCACGCAGTGGGCCGCTCGCGAGGCGTTGCGACGTGCTCAGCCGCTGACGCTCCTGGCGCGCTTTGCCCCACGCCAACGACAAAGGCCGATGAATGAGTTGTTATCCGCAAGTCGAGAGCGAGCTGAACCCGATGTGATCGGCTCGCTCATCGATGCAGAAATGGGCGCGTATTATAACTGGCTCAATCAGCAGCGGCTCCCCGGAACAGAACGATCCTCCTTCCTGGTTTGGTTCGAAGGGCACAGCCAGGCCGTAGCTATCGGTCCTTCGATGCCGCGAGCGACGGAATCAAATAGCGCGACTGAGTTGAAAGACCTGCTTTCCTGGATGTCCTAGCTCCAATAGACGAATCAAGTTTCCCTAACTTGCATAAGTTGCATAATCCTGGATTATGTGGAGGACCGATGAAGAAGTTTTCACGCCGAGACATCCTGAAGAGCAGTGTGCTTGCTTCGGCTGCAGTCACGGTACGTGAGCTAGTACCGATGGCTGCTGCAATGGAGATTGCGCCTGAGGCTACGGAGCCATTTTTTGAACCTCCGCTGCGTGAGACGAACGATGAAGCGATGAAGAGGGCCGGAAGGGAGCGGCTGCTTTTGGATTTTGGCTGGCGTTTCCATTTTGGGCACGCCGACGATCCGTCGAAGGATTTCGGATTCATCGGCAACTTCCAAAAAACGGGCAATTTCGTACCTGCCGGCGCACTTGCCTTTGATGACAGCCAGTGGCGTGCTCTTGATCTGCCGCATGACTGGGCTGTCGAATTGCCGTTTCGGAACGATCCCGCATTGAGGTCCAAGGGTTTTTATCCACTGGGAAAGAAGTATCCAGCCACCAGTGTCGGTTGGTATCGCCGCGTGTTCGAGCTGCCTGCCGAAGCCAAAGGCAAGCGCATCACGGTGGAGTTCGATGGCGCGTATCGCGAAACCATGGTGGTGTTCAACAACTTCTACATCGGCCGTCATAGCGGAGGATACGATCCATTCAGTTTTGATCTCACAGACTTCGCGACGGCAGGCGGCCGCAACGTACTGCTGGTGCGCGTCGATGCCACCTCGAGCGATGGATGGTTCTACGAGGGCGCCGGAATTTACCGTCATGTGTGGCTAGTGAAGACGAATCCCGTTTATGTGCCGCAATGGGGCACGTTCGTGAAAGCCGATGTGAAGCCCCCGGGAGCGAGTCTGTCGGTACTCACAGAGGTCAACAATGATAATAGCGTCGAGAAGACCGTTCGCGTGATCTCCACGGTTCTAAGCCCGACAGGAGAAACGATTGGACGCGCGAGCAGTTCCCCGCTAGCAATTGGCACTCGGGAGAAGCAAACATACGAGCAGAAGATCAACATAGCTAAGCCACTCCTCTGGTCGCTCGAAACGCGGAATCGATACAAGCTGGTGACGGAAGTGCAGACGGAAACCGGAGTCGTCGACCGCTACGAAACCCCTTTCGGAATTCGTACTGTGGCCTTCGATCCCGAGAAGGGATTTCTTCTCAACGGCAGAGTCGTGAAGCTGAAGGGAACATGCAATCACCAGGACCACGCCGGCGTGGGTGCTGCGGTCCCGGACGCAGTGCAGTACTACCGTGTGCGCAAGCTGCAGGAGATGGGCTGCAACTCGCTGCGTACCTCGCACAATCCACCGACCGCTGAACTGCTCGATGCCTGCGATGAGCTCGGCATGCTGGTCTTCGACGAGACGCGCATGATGTCGTCAAGCCCCGAGGGGATGAGCCAGTTCGCGAATCTCGTCCGGCGCGATCGCAATCGCCCCAGCGTCTTCATGTGGTCCATGGGCAATGAGGAAGGAACAGCGAATACAGATAAAGGATTGTTGATTCTTACTGCGATGAAAGCAATGGCCAACCAGCTCGACGGGTCCCGACCGGTGTCAATCGCTCCGATACGCGCGATTGGAGTCGGGGGGCTAGCCGTGTGCGACGTGATCGGCTACAACTACCAGGATCCACAGGCGGAGCAGTTCCATAATGACAATCCTAAAAAACCAATGATAGGCACCGAGACAGTAAGCGCCGTCGGCACGCGCGGAATCTACATCACCGATTATTCGAAAGGATACGTAGCGTCCTATGATCCATATACGACCACGGGGCGCGCTTCGGCAGAAGGCTGGTGGCGCTTCTGCAATGCACAGCAGTGGCTTTCCGGGGGATTCGTGTGGACGGGTTTCGACTATCGCGGCGAACCCTCCCCTAACGGGTGGCCCAACATCAGCTCACAGTATGGAATCATAGACATCTGCGGTTTTCCCAAGGATTCTTTTTACTACTACAAGGCATGGTGGACCAGCGAGCCGCTCCTTCATCTCTTCCCACATTGGAATTGGGCTGAAATGGAAGGTAAGCGGATCGCGGTGTGGGTCTATTCGAACCTGGACAAGGTGGAATTGCTGCACAACGGCCAGAGCCTGGGCGCAAAAGAGATGAAGAAGGATTCGCACGTTGCCTGGGTGGTGAAGTACGCGCCGGGGACGATCGAAGCCCGTGGTTACAAAGGCGATAAGGTCGTGATGACGACTAAACGCGAGACCACGGGTCCCGCGGCCAGACTCGCGATGTCCGCGGACCGGCAACAGGTCTCAGGAGACGGCGAGGACGTCTCAATGTTTGCCGTGGAAGTTCGCGACGCGCAGGACCGTGTTGTGCCGGTTACGGACAATGAGGTGACCTTCAAGGTATCGGGCGAAGGAAAGCTAATCGGCGTCGGTAACGGTGACCCAACCGATCAAGCCTCAGACAAGGGGACAGCGCGAAAGGCTTTCTGCGGATATTGCATCGCGGTGGTGCAATCAGCGAAGCAGGGCGGGAACATTACGGTCGAAGCAGCCTCACCCGGACTCGCACCCGCTACCGTTACTCTTCCAGTGAAAGCCGTAAGGTTGCGGCCGCAAGTACCCCTATGGGAGCGTGAGGTTCCAAAAGGGGAAGGGGTTACAGGTTTGTGGAGACCAATACCTCCCGAAGGCCGTTCGGAGTCATCTACCCTTCCGGCTGTCGGCGATTCCATTTACTCGTTGAAGCAGGAAGGTAGCAGCCTAGCTGGGACGGTGGAAGGCACCGGAGCGAATTTCTTCGGTGGTGGTGACGTCCCTGCTCCCATCGTGAATGGGACCATTAATGGAAGCGCCATTAGTTTCACAGTGGGAAACAGCAGCTTCACGGGGAACATCAAAGGAGAGCGCATTGAGCTGCAGCGCTCCGCCAGTCCTGGCAGCTTGCCAAATCCCCCGGAGAAGGCAGCCGACGCTCCCGATATCGGACCTGCACCGGATGGCTCAGATCCTTCGAGAGGGCCTTCCCGCCCTCCGTCGAGCGTTCCAGTGGTGCTGAGGAAGGTGGAGCGCTAAGCGAATACGGTAGCCATCTTTGCAGAACTTTCCTGAAAAGGCCGGCGGCCGCGGTTCGATTCCGTGCCTGGCCGCCATTCTTCGATTCACAAATCCATTAACAAGGATTATTGCAGGGACTTTTTGCTGCGACCGTCTCCTGCTGTCGAATTTCGCCCACAATCCGCGAATTTCACGCCGAGGCAGGGACCTAACAGGGACCTCCGTCGATTTCCGCCAAAGCTCAACATTCTTCTCGGTTTAGTGCTGTTCCTCCGCGATATCGCAAAAAAGATCAGGGATCTTGCAGGGATTTTTCGTTCCATAATGGAACTTGCGTCCAGCACGGACTTGCCCTCGCCCAAAAACTAAATCTAAGAACATGGATCGTAGATTCCGGCGTTCGTCTCCTTTCGCGACTCACTCTGCGATGACATGGTTCTTGCCTTTCATCGACTTAGCCGGCTTCAGGCTCGCGCACAGAGTCGTGATTTTGACGCGATCGCGGCATTGCATACCGCCGGTCGTGCGCCGGCAAGTGATTGATTGCTCGTCAAGATTTCCTCAGGTTAGAACGACGTAGAAGAGCAAGACCTACATGGGTCCGGACGAAGGCTGGTTGCATCCGGCGGTTGTCGAACCGCAGATCAGAACTGAGCATGTCGGACCAGTTCATCGTTTAGGCAAGCCAATCCGATGCAGCAGCTCCTGAAAACGCGCATCACCTCGCAGTGGGTCGAGTCGGGGATCCACCCCGACGAAAGGCATTCAATCCGACCGGTCGCCGTAGGCCTTCTCGAGCCACGCATAGGCCTGTTCTTTATCGCCCAATCCTGCATATAAGCACGCAACGTTAAACCCGCACACATACCGCTGCTTCACCTCGGCTTCAAGTCCGTTCAGAATTGTCGTAGCTTTATCCTTCATGCCGGCGCGCGCGTAAACATAAGCAAGCTGCGCCAGAATCACGGGGTTGCGCGCTACTTTCATTGCACGATCAGCCGCAGCGACTGCTTCCTGTGTTCTTCCTTCCTCAATTCGGGACAGCGCAACCACGCGCTTGTCGTCCTCTTTCTTTGCCGCCTCAACCGCTTCCTCGTAGAGCCGCAAATTCCAAAGCGTGTACGGAAGCCCAACGTGTGACTGTGGAAAGAGCGGGTCCACATTCCTAAGCTCGCCAAGTTCCTGTATTGCTTCTTGGCTGCGCCCAAGTGTCAGCAGGTAATGAGCATATCCGGCGTGGCCGCTGGCCAGGTTCGGATTCAGTTCAAGCGCTCGACGGAATTCTTGCTCCGCTCCAGCCCAGTCCCAATCGAATGTGAGTCTGACGTATCCCAGCGAGGCGTGGGCTTCCGCTTGGGATTCATCTAATTCGATTGCTTTGGTGGCTGCAGCCTTGGCTTTCGGCATCACCTCAAGAGGTGCTCGGAAAAACGTGCTCTGGTCATAGTAAGCGTCCGCTAATCCCGCGTAAGCGAGCGCGTCGTCAGGATCGATTGATAGCGCCTGCTGGAAGAATTTAATCGCCTTTTCGATTTCCTCACCCGCCGGAAGAAATGTTCCGGCAGCTCCATGCTTGTGCAACTCATAAAACCCGCGCAGGTCGGCTTCGTGTGCGTCGGGATTGACGACCTTTGCGCTTGTCAGGTGGACTTGTTCTTCTGGAGCCAGTTTGCCCTTGATCGCCTCCGCGATAGCCTGCGCTACCTGCTCTTGCAGCTTGAGCACGTCACGCACATCGCCCTCATAGGCCTGCGCCCAAATGTGCCTGTCGCTGCGGGCCTCGATTAGCTGGGCTCGGATGCGGACACGGTTCCCGGAGCGCATCACCGTTCCTTCGATGACGGCGTCCACGTTCAACTCGCGCCCAACTTGCGGAATCGGCTCGTGCCTGCCTTTGTAAGCCATCACCGAGTTGCGCGAGATCACGCGCACCGAGTGGATCTTGGCCAAGTCGGTGATCAACTCATCGGTCATCCCATCTACAAAGTATTCCTGCTCCGGATCCTTCGACAGATTTTCGAGCGGCAAAACTGCGAGTGAGTTGATGCGCACTGGAGCGGTTCTCGCTGCGCGAGATCGCATGTACAACATCAAACCTATAATTACGAAAATTACCAGAGCCCAGGCGGCGATACGCGCGATGTTTCGCGATGT
>QIBC01000407.1 GCA_003225215.1 Acidobacteriota bacterium | reverse complement strand
CGGCGCACGTATGCTTCGAAGCCGGGCGCTTCTACGCGCACGTCGTAGTTGCCGACTGTGAGGTGAGACTGGGTGTAGTTTCCTGAGTCGTTGGTCACCGTGTTATAGCTGACGCCCTTGCTGGTCTCGGTGATGCTGACCTTTGCGCTCGGAATCGACGCGCCTGAAGGGTCGGTAACAGTTCCGGCGATGCCACCAAAGACCGCCTGTCCAGACGACCTGGTGACAGCAACCATCGAGACAAAAAGCAGCACGCTTAAGGCTAATTTTCGGCCCTTATTCATTAGATCCCTCCTGACAATCGATGGCATTGACGAGCGCCTTTCTGGCTTTAGGTGAAGGCTAAAAGCCCACAACCTAAGCATCATCCCCTCTGACACAGACCTACACCTACGTGCGAAGACACAGCACCGCACCGAGACCTTGCTTGACTAAGCTCTATAGGCTTTGCTAGCGTATCGGCCCGCGCAGGCAAAGTGATTCACGGTGATGTAACGGTTAACAACCCTCCGATAATCCTGATTTTTGAATGAGTTTCGGCGGCAGCGAGCTTCCCCTTCGATGTCTGGCGATGCACGGCAGAAACGGGGTCCTGATGAACGAAGTTGAAGAGCCGGTTCTAAAGCTGGAAGAGCAGCGAGAGCAACTGGACAGAGTGCTGCGCTCGAACGTCTTTAAGTCGGCTCACGCTCTGCGCAAGTTTCTTGAATATGTTGGTTCCAAGGCCCTCGCTGGGTTCTCCGCCGAGGTGAAGGAATATGCGATTGGGACCGAAGTATTCGGTCGTCCTGCCAATCAGCTCAGCAGGCGCCGGAGCCGTTGCGGCCATCCCCGCTCAAGTCACCCAGCCAATCTGTGCAGGAAACCGATACTTCTTCCATTATCGGTGAAGTCGCTTTAAAGGAGATAAAGCGGAGCCGTGCGACTCTCACGATGAAATTGCTGGTCTGTGGCGCGGTGGCGTTGTTGTTGGTGGTAACGGCATTTGTCTGGGTTCGTCCGCAACTCCCGGCGAAGGCGCCGGAACGGGCTTCCGCGGCCGGCGCAAACTCCTCAGTAGCGCCGTCTGCTGCAAACTTGGAGATGTGGGCCGATTTCCTGAGAAGAGACAGCTCACCGATGGTGGCCTACTCCAACGACGTCTTCCTCAGAACCGGGAGCTCCGACTTACTCCGAGTGAAGAGCCAGGAAGTGGGCAATCTGGGCGCGTCTGCAGATACTGATCTGGCCAGTAGCGTTTCCAATAATCCGCAATTGTTGCTGCATGCCGGTCCGGTCTCATTCGACGATACCTACACTGGGACCGGCGAGGTGATGGGCGTCTATTACCTGATGCGAATGTTTGGTCCTCGAGCAACGCTGAAAGTGAAGCGCAGCCGCCTGGTCACCACTGACGACCTGAGCCGGCATGATTTCATCTTCCTGGGTTCTACAAGGGCAAATGAGTTGTTGCTCGGTCTGCCTCTCAGGCAGGATTTCGTCTTCGATTGGCCTCGATCGGGCGGAATGTGGGAGGGCAGGGTCACGAATCTGCATCCGCAGAACGGGGAAGCAAAGTATTACGACATCGAGCGCGATCCCAAAACTCACACGCTGCGGAATGATTACGCTCTCATCAGCTTCCTTCCCGGACTGGCTCCGAACCGAAGAATTGTGGTGCTCGCGGGGCTCACAACCATTGGAACGCAGGCTGCCACAGAATTTGCCACGTCAGAGGAGGGAATGGCGGAGCTGGCGAAGCATCTGGCCATCCGCTCCCAATCTGCAAACAACCGACTCCCTCCTTTTTTCCAGGCACTCTTGCGCGTGGACATCGTGCGCAGCGAAATTCTGAACGTGAGCTATGTAACTGGCCACGCCATCGAACCGTCGCAGCAGGTTGCGCAGAGACGTTGATGTTCACAAAGCCGCTGTGAATCCTTAGAATTGTCCATCCTGAGGTCGTGACTCAATGAGCTCGCGCCGCGAATTTCTGCAGGGCATCGCTTCGGTTGGAGTCGCATCGAGGTTAGGCGGGCTGGGAGAAACTGCGTCGCCTCAAGTGAATCGTCCCAACATTGTCTACATTCACTCTCACGATTCAGGACGATATCTCCAACCTTTTGGCTATGCCGTGCCCACGCCAAATCTCCAAGGCCTCGCCGCGGAGGGCGTCCTCTTTCGCCAGGCCTATAGTGCCGCGCCAACATGCTCGCCGAGTCGCGCCGCTCTGCTCACCGGACAATGCCCCCACCGGAATGGGATGTTGGGACTGGCGCACCGGGGCTTCGCCCTGAATGACTATCGCAAACACATTATTCATACATTGAGCCGCGCAGGATGCCGAACCTGGAATGATCGGCTTCGATCAAATGCTGGAGCCGACGAAGTTAGTCCCGGAGAACCAGAGCGCGACGACTGTAGCTCCGGCAGCGGCTGCCTTCATTCAATCCAACCCGCACACGCCATTCTTTCTCGACGTAGGCTTTCAGGAGACCCATCGCGAGTATCCGCAGCCCACGCGCGCTGATAATCCCAACTACATCCTGCCGCCTGTTCCCATAATGGATACACCACAAACCAGAGTCGATATGGCAGGCCACCATGCCAGCGCCCGTGTCATGGATCAGGGAGTTGGGCAAGTATTCGATGCACTCCAAAGAGCAGGACTCTTGGAGAACACGCTGTTCATTAGTACGACTGACCACGGCATCGCCTTTCCATCCATGAAATGCAACCTTACAGATGACGGCTGGGGAGTGTCGCTGATCATGCGCGGTCCGGGCGAGTTCACAGGAGGAGTCGTGTGCGACAGCCTGATCTCGCATCTTGATGTCTTTCCCACGATCTGTGAATTCATTGGCATCGAGAAGCCGGGGTGGTTGGAAGGCAGATCATTCTTGCCCGTTCTGCGCGGCCAGAAGAAAGAGATCAACGAGGAAGTCTTTGCCGAGGTCAATCACCACGCGGCGTACGAGCCGAAGCGTGCCGTACGAACCTCGCGATGGAAGTACATCCGGCACTACGACCAACGGAAAACGCCCGTATTGCCTAACTGCGA
>QIBC01000209.1 GCA_003225215.1 Acidobacteriota bacterium | reverse complement strand
TTCCAATTGTCACGCCCGGGACCGCGCAGTGCGTTCTTGCTCATGTTGCCGAAGATCGCGGTTGTGCTGCCCGGTATGAGGTTGATGGCAAAGGCTGACGGATCAAACCATTGAATCGTGTTGTTTCCACTGCTCAATGTTGTCGCCGTGTGCGGATAGCTGATCGATCCAACCTGGTTTGGCCGCACCGAGCAGTTCTGAAGCGTCTGGCAGACATTGTTACCTGATACGCCAAGGTTGATC
The DNA here is from genome assembly GCA_003225215.1 of Acidobacteriota bacterium. Classification (GTDB taxonomy): domain Bacteria; phylum Acidobacteriota; class Terriglobia; order Terriglobales; family Acidobacteriaceae; genus Gp1-AA112. Next base: position 6,489 of record QIBC01000209.1, on the reverse strand, counting down.
GGCGCTCCCGATTCCATCGTCACGATCCCTGACAACTCCCATCCTCCGACCGTGTTCTTCAGCAAATTGTTTGAGCTGGAGCGGAAGAACGGAACGTTGTAGATGAAATTGACGAATGCAACATGGGTACGGTCGAAGATTGACGGACCCCAATCGTTTTTCCATCCGAGATACGGATTGCTGGTGTTGTTGAGATCAAAACCATCGCCGCCGGTTCCGGTTGTGGGATCCAGAGCGCGAGACCACGTGTACGCTCCTTGCAGTGAGAGGTCACGTATCTTGCATCGCAACTCTACTTGAAGCGAGTTGTAGTTCGAGTTCGCCCCGTTTTGGTCTACGTTAATGCTGCGATACCCCAAAAAGGGAACAGCCTTGTTGTACTGTGCGGCTGCCGTCGAGTTGGTGATGAAGGTCGGCAGCAGGCTTGCATTGGGCAAATTGAGTTCCTGCCGGAAGCTCAAGTACCGGTTCTGGTTTCCTACATACGATGTGGACAATACAGTTTGCCGGCCAAGCTGGTGTTGAATACCAAGACTGTATTGGTAGCTGGTTGGATTCTTGTAGTGCTTGGCGTCGAGCTCCTGAATGTTGTTAACCGTGACTGGAAGCGTCGAGGTGCTGATATTGGCGTTGCTTTGATCTACTCCGGTGTGCGGATCAGAAAGCGATACGTTGCTTAGCGAAGCCGATCCACCGAACAGGTTATTGCCTCCAGCTTGGTACATGTCGTTGCCCTGGATGCGCTCGAACATGATGCCGAGTCCTCCACGAAGCACCGTCGTTCCACGCCCCGTCAAATCATAGGCGAAGCCCAGGCGCGGACCGAAGTTGTTCCAGTGATTGTCCACCAAGCCGTTGGTTACCCCGGGAGTCTGGCCAGGCACTCCAAGACCGTTTACGTACTGCAAGAGCCCATTGAGTGCCGGATTGGGACCAGTCGCCAGAGCTGGGCTCGCAGCCGTGCAGGAGGAATTCGGAACACCAGCTCCAGAACAAATCTGCGTCCCATTCGCATTCGCAAACATTGGGACATTCGCCGGGTTGTACAGAGCCGGATAGAAGTTCGACATCTGACCGTTGATTTCTGCCGTGTGCGGAATTCCATCCCAGCGCAGCCCAAGGTTGAGCGTTAGACGCCTGGTGGCGTGCCAGTTATCCTGCACGTAGCCGAACCAGGAAGCACTGTTCCAGTTTCGGTTGTCTTTGAGAGCAGCTTCGCTGTAGCCGCTGGAGAGACCGAGCAGGAAGTCGGCAAAATCGTAGCCTGTGAAGTTTCCGTTGAACCCGAAGTTTCCCTGCGTGGTCGTCTGCAATGGTTGCAGCTTGCGGAAGTTCAGCCAGCCGGCGCCAAACTTAAACTGATGCACACCCCTCGTCCAGGACAGGTCATCGCGAATCTGATAGCTGTCGGCAACGTTGCTCCACGGCCACCAGTTCGCGTCGTAACGCGATCCAGTCTTTCCACCCGCATTCAGGTTAATGATCGGAGTGACATCGGTCGGGCTGCCGAACAGCTTATGTTGCGAGAAGCCCGTGTCGGTCAACTTGTACTTGCCTGCGGGCAGTATGTTGATACGGTTCCCGCCGTAGTTGAAGGCCACTTCGTTGAGCAATGTTGGACCGATGATATGAGTGGCATGAACGACGGCGCTGTACGACGGATTTCCAAACGTGTCGAAAACGGTCGGCAAGTTAGCGCCGCCGCTCCAGCGCGTGGGAATGTCGGTCTGCAGAATCTGTTCTGCAATGAAGTGCCCGAAGACGGAAAACTTATCGTTGAAGGTATGGTCAACCCGAACCAGTTCCTCCTTCACGTTGGTCGGTGAATCGGCGCCGCCAATAAATGTGCGTCCCGAAGTGGGAGCCGGAAATATTCCAGCCTTGAGTAACGCCTGCGCATTGGCATCCAGCAGCGATGTGGGGATCGTATTGTTGGGGAAGGGCTGACCCGAACTGAGACCCGCGGCGGTGAACTTCGCCTGCTGCGCGGAAGAGAGCGTGGAGAAGTTGGGTACGTGCAGCGTGGTCTGGCCGGTATTTAGAACGCCCCCGAAGTTGAGGGCCTCGTTCATATTACCGCCATAGGTGCTGGTAAATGGCACATTCGTCCGCAGGGCGCCGCCCTGAATCAGGTCGCGCCACTCCATGTTGTAAAAGAAAAACGTCTTGGGCTCGGAGCCGCTCTTGAATTTCACGGGCCCACCAACGTTGAAGCCGTAAGTGTTAAACCGCAGCTTCGGCATCTTGTTTTCTGAGCCATTCGCGTTGAATCTGGGAGTGAAGTAATTTCGGGCGTTGAAGGCATCGTTGCGCCCGAACCACCAGGCTGCGGCATGCAACGTCCGCGTGCCGGACTTGAGCGCCGAAGTCACAGTTGCCGAAGATGAGAGCCCGTATTCCGCGCTGTAGTTGGAGGTCAACTGCCGAAACTCGGCGATGGCATCGATCGATGGCATCACAATCGCGCCTGAACCGCCTCTATCTGCAGCTTCGGCACCATCGATCATGTACAAGTTATGCGCCACGCGCTGACCATTAAAGGCTACGTTCTGGTCGCCACCCATCGGAGTCGGAACTTGGAAGTCTCCTTGCAGGCTGCTCGCTCCCGGAGTCAGATTGACGATCGAGTAGAGGCTGCGACCGTTGGTCTTGAGCTGCGTGATCTGTTCGCCGGTGATGATGCTGCTGACCTCGCCATTCTCGGTCTTGACCACAATGGGAGCAGCTTCGACCGTGATCGACGTCTGGGTCGCGCCTACCTTGAGAGCGAAATCAACGCGCCTGCGGTCACCTACGTTCAGAACGACTCCGGTCGTGTCGGCCAGACTAAAGCCGGACGCCTGCACTTTTACGTCATAGTTTCCGATCGGCAGCGCGCTCGCCACATACTGGCCAGCCTCATTGCTCGCCAGTTTACGAACTTGGCCGGTTGCCATATTGGTAATCGTGATCGCGGCATTCGGGACTACAGCTCCCGAGCTATCGCTGATAGTGCCAACCAGTGTGGCTTCTTGCGCGAAGGCCTGAGTTGCACACAATCCGAGGAGTACACACAGTGCGGTGAGTAGGTGTCTGCGGTGACGAGTTACAGCCTGAACAAAACTCTCGGCGTACGTGGACGAAAGCTTCATTTGCCTGCCTCCGGGAAGGAGATTTTGCTGCTTACGGCATTAGCCCCTAAAACCTTGTAGATTGAAATCTAAATCGATTTAGATTTTTTCTCGGCCCGACACTCTGTCACGAGCGGGCAGGAGTTGTCAAACCCTTTTTTGGATGGATTTGCCCGCAGCAACGGCCTTAGTTTGTGGCATAGCCGCCCTCGGCTGTGGCTCAGAGCTGAGTGCCTACCGCTTGGTTGTCTTACGTAGTCGGGAATTCCTCGCGGCCGTTTGAGAGGCTGCTAGCGCGCATGTCGATTCACGCACTACAAGCATCGGTTCCACTAGTATCTCGGCGGACTTCTCTTCAGGATGTTCGATTCTCTTGATCAGAGTGCTTGCTGCCAACTCGCCCATACGAGTCAGAGGCTGGCGAATGGTCGTTAGCCGAGGGACATTGAAGGCCGCCTGATCGATGTCGTCAAAACCAATTACAGAGATGTCCTTCGGAACTTTGAGTCCGGCGTCGCGAAATGCGCGAATGGCGCCGATGGCGGAGCCATCGTTAAAGGCGACCAGAGCGGTGAAATCGCGCGAAGCCTTCAACAGCTCTTTGGCCGCGTGATATCCCAAATCGGCCATCGTCGTGTCGTTGCACTCCGGATACTTTCCCAACCCACGCGTCAGTTTGGGATCGATTTGGACGCGCAATTCGGCAGCCGCACTTTTCACGCTCTCCCATCGATCCTCGGTATCGCCGTTACCGTCCGGGCCGCGGAAGAATGCGATCTTGCGGTGCCCCAGGGCGCGCAGATGCTTCAACGCCAAGCGGGCTGCGCGCGCATTATCGATGACGATGCTGCTCACGTCCGGAGCTTCGGTAATATCCGAAACAGCAACCACGGGCACCGGCAGAACCCGGCCAAGCGGAGTGTTGATGAAGATCATGCCTTCCACTCCGCGATCCAAAAGCGTGTCGGGCGATTTCTCGATCAGTTCCGGAGCGCCTCGGTGGCTCACTACAAAATAAAAATAGCCCTGTTGAGCCAGCCGCTTCTCAATGCCGCTGATCAGCGAGGAAGAAAACTCGTCTCCTATATCGGGAACCAGCACCGCCACACAGTAAGTCCGCTTGCCATGCAAATAGCGGGCGAAGACGTTCGGCCGGTAGTTGAACTTTCGCACCGCCTCCCAGATTCGTTTTTTCGTCTTTTCCGCAATGGTCGCCGCCAGGGGGGAGTCGCTAATTACCACGGAAATAGTCGTAGGCGAGAGATCCAGCTGCTTGGCGAGAAACTTCAGCGTAACTCGATTTCCGTTCCCATTTAGGGAGTTAGAGTGATGATTTTGTCCTACCATTGGCCTTGGTTTCGGCATTCGAGCTTAACACGATTGGTAACAACAGCCTGACATGCCCAGCGCAATCCGGCAAGCAGGCAGAGCTAATCGCGCGCTTCCGCAGGAGAATAACGGAAGCAGCCGGTCATCAAGATAGCTCCACATTAGGTTACTATCTTGCGGCGGCGGCTCCGGTGAGGAGGTCGAGGACCAGGCGGTAGGCTGGTTTGGGACGAAACTCCTGATCGAAAAGAGTGCCCGCTCCCTGGCCGGAGAAAAAGCGTGGTATCCAGGATCGAGCATCGCTGAAGCCCCAGACTTGAATTGCACTGCAGCCTCGGACCGCCAAACACGCCCGGACGACTTCACCATACATCTGAGCCTGGCGCTCGAGGTCTTGGGGCGTGGCGTGACCCGTCCCGTCCACTGGGAGGCGTACATCTAGTTCGGTGATGTGCACCTCGAGTCCAAGGTCGGTGAAAGCCCGCATGTTCTTCTGGAGCGTCGCCGCGGGGATGGAATTGAGCGTGAAGTGACATTGAAAGCCGATGCCATTGATTGGCACACCACGCTTCTTGAAGTCGCGAGCCATTGCGAGAATCGCCTCAAACTTTGGCCCTCCACCCTCAAATGCATAGTCGTTGTAAAACAGCTTGGCCCGCGGATCAGCCGCGTGCGCGAGCACGAACGCGCGTTCGATGTAGCCGTAGGGGCCTCCGACCCCGGTTCCCGGTGAGTCATACCAGATGGAAGAGCGCAGGCTGCCATCAGGATGAAAAGCTTCGTTGACTACGTCCCACGCATACACCGATCCGGCGAAATGCCTAACGACAGTCTGAATATGATTTGCCATGAGCTGCGACAAGTCGTTCCAGGTCCACTGCCCCTCGCCGAGCCATTTTGGAACTGCTTGATACCACAACAGCGTGTGCCCGCGCACCAGCATCCCATTTTGCTTTGCAAAACGTACGAGTTCGTCAGCGGCTGCGAAGTCGAACCTGTCTCTGGCAGGACGCAGCAGTGACCATTTCATCTCGTTCTCGGGCTCGAGCTGGTCGAACTCGCGCGCGAGCGTTGTCGCGTAGCGGCCGTCTTCACTGATGAATCCTGGCTTGGCGGCAGTTCCGATGTGTACTCTGCCGTGGGCAGCGCTGCGGAGCGTAGCGGCCTCCGAAGAGGTTCCGAGCAGGCAAACGACAGCAGCGATCGGCAAGACAAACATGGGTTGGCCTCCTCAGATTTAGTTTGCAGGGCAAACTAAGTCTTGATCTCCCACCGTGTCAAGTGGTTTACTTGACTCCCGAATTGGGTTAGAGACGAAGCATGCGCGTCTCTACATGCTGTAAAGATTGCTCCAGATTGCGCTCTACCCATGCACTGTCATCAAGACCCAGCTCTGCGGGAGGAACAAAGCAAATCGTGAAAACTCGAGGACCCTTGTCGTCCGCCGGCGTTCCGCTCTTAGCCTGCCTGGTGCAAACTCTGCTTTGCGGCGCACTCTGTTCCACGCTTCTGGCGCAACAGGCAACATCTAACCCTCTCTACAAGAATCCAGACCTCCCCATCGCCCAGCGCGTCGATGATCTGATCTCACGGATGACGCTCGAAGAGAAAGTCTCGCAGCTCGGCCACACGGCCGACGCTGTTCCCCGATTGGGAATTCCTGAATACAACTGGTGGAACGAAGGTTTGCATGGCGTCGCTCGTGCAGGACATGCGACGGTTTTCCCACAGGCGATTGCTCTGGCAGCTACATTCGACGAGCCGCTGATGCACGGCGTCGCCGACATCATCAGCACGGAGTTTCGGGCGAAGTATTACCACGATCTTCACAGTGATGGATCGAGCGACTGGTATCGTGGCCTGACCATATGGTCGCCGAACATCAATATCTTTCGCGACCCGCGGTGGGGACGCGGCCAGGAGACTTACGGCGAAGATCCATATCTGACGTCGCGCATGGGCGTCGCGTTCGTCACCGGTCTGCAGGGGGACGATCCCAAATACCTGAAGACCATCGCTACTTCCAAGCACTTCGCCGTCCATAGCGGCC
>QIBC01000208.1 GCA_003225215.1 Acidobacteriota bacterium | reverse complement strand
CGCCAGCGGACTGGTAGGGCTCAATGTCCAGTGCCGACTTCTTAGGTTGACCTCATATCAGGGACTCGGCCGACCTCCGCAGGATAAAGTCCCCGGTCGGCCGAGATTTTCAACTTCAGGACGATCACCGCTGAACAGCTGGCAGCAACAAGCCAATGAGAACCGCGATGATGGCGATTACTACGAGTGGACTCATAACGCCTCCTTGAAAGTGGAACTGGTTGTTCCTCTTCGCTCTTGTCTTCAGAACGCCTGAATCCCCAAGTGCAGATGTGAGCGAACAAGACTCGCGATCGAAATGGCATTACTCCCGCGTGTTACTTCACTGGCGGACGAGTTTGAAGGAAAGTCGCTAACCTCAAGGCCGTCGCCGTCCTCTCCATCGCTCTTGCTACACTTTTGCGTTCCACTTCGTTCGGCCAAGGGGTTGAGGCATTGAAGCCACTTCGATTGCTACTCGTCGTTTTTATCGCTTGTCTCTGTTGTTTGGCACAGGATGCAGCAAAGCTTCCGAGCATTCCGGAGATCTTCGCTCCAGGCGGAGTGACTGGGCGTGAGCCGGAAACGGTGAAGTGGAGTCCTGACGGCACTCGCCTGTCTTACGTTTTGCGTGATGATTCCGGTGATCACGGGCAGCTTTACTACGTCGATGTCACCAACGGTAAGCCTGCGGTTCTGGTCGCAACCGAAAAGCTGGCATCACTCTCACCGCCGGAGAACATCGGCGGCAAACAGAACAAGGACGATCGCGAGCGCGAGCGGCGCAGCCGATACTCTATCGCTGGATATCATTGGGCGTCGGATTCCAAGCATCTGCTGTTCGACTCCAAGGGTCAGCTCTGGTATTACACGCTGGAGTCGGGCACTGGAGTCCAGATGACCTCGGGAGCAGATCCCAGCGGCGATCCCAAGTTTTCTCCCGAGGGCAAGCGGATTTCCTATGTACGCAAGCACAACCTGTACGTGCGTTCCCTTTCCGGAGATTCGCGCGAGAGCGAGCTGACATTCACGACGGAGAACGACGGCGACAATATCCTGAACGGCGAAGTGGACTGGGTTTATGAAGAGGAATTAGGAGTCCGCAGTAATTATTTCTGGTCTCCAGACGGCAAACACATCGCTTATCTCCAGATGAACGAGGTCCAGGTTCCCGAATATCCGATCACCGACTACATCCCCGATCATCCGACTGTCGATCATCAGAAGTACCCTTATGCGGGAGATCCGAATCCTGAAGTCAGAGTGGGGGTGGTCGATGCGAACGGCGGCAAGACGCATTGGGTAAACATCCCCGGTCTCACGGGTAAGCAGAACAGGAACGACTACTACGTTCCCCGTTTCGGTTGGGTGAACAAAGATGTCCTCTACGTGCAGGTTCTCAATCGTGATCAGAATCAGCTTGATATCTATTTTGTAGACACGCCGACTGGACGTTCACAGCTGATGCTGTCGGAAAAAGACGAAGCCTGGCTGCTGGTGAACGACAGCTTCCGCATCCTCCAATCGGGCGGCAAGTTCTTGTGGGAAAGTTGGCGCGACGGCCATACACATCTTTATTTGTACAGCTTCGACAAAGGGAATCCACTGAACTCGGCTGCCAAGCTTGACCGTCAATTGACCAGTGGCAATTACGAAGTTACTGGCCTGGACGGCATAGACGAGGCTAACGGCACAATCTTCTATACATCGAATGAAGGCGATGACCGGCAGCAAAATCTGTTCTCGGTGAAGCTGGATGGAACCAATAAACAACGGGTCTCGCATGAAGATGGCGCACACAAGGCCAGTTTCCCGGAGCAGGGCAAATATTACGCCGACACATATTCTGCGCTACTAACGCCGCCGAGGATGCAGCTCTGTTCCTTTTCGGGAACGTGCAGCGTGTTCTGGACGTCTCGTCCAGTAACTTCCGACCAGGTTGTTCGCCCACAGTTTGTCGACTTCACCGCCGACGATGGCACGATTCTTCACGGCGAGCTGTTGATGCCGCCCACAGCATCGCCCGATCAAAAAGTTCCGGTGCTTATGAACCCCTATGGAGGGCCTGAGTCCCAAGAAGTTCACGATCACTGGGGCGGAGCCAGTTTCTTCTTCGATCAGATTTTGGCCCACGACGGTATCGCAGTACTACGCGTCGACAATCGCGGCATGGGATATCGGGGAAAGAAGTTTGCCACAGCCCTGCGTCACGAGTTCGGCAGAGTGGAACTTAACGATCAGCTCACCGCGCTCGACCAGGCGCTCAATCGCTTCCTCCAACTCGACGGCAACCGTCTTGGCTGGTGGGGCTGGAGTTATGGCGGATTTATGACCTCTTACGCCCTGACTCACTCGAAGCGCTTCAAGGCAGGCGTCGCGGTCGCTCCCGTAACCGACTGGCATAACTACGACTCGATTTATACGGAGCGCTACATGGGATTGCCCAAAGACAATCCAGATGGCTACCGCTCAGGCTCGGTGCAGCTGGCGGCTCCTAACCTTTCTGGCCACTTGCTGGTTGTTCACGGCACTAGCGACGACAATGTGCACATGCAAAACACCATGCAGCTGGCGCAGGCGTTTATCAATTCGGGAAAGCAGTTTGAACTCTTAGTATTTCCGCGCAAAACTCACGGCATCGCCGGTCCCGTCCCACGCACAGTCCTGTTCGAGCGCATTCGCGCCGTATTCGACAGCGACTTGCTTGGCTGGTCGGCGGAGAAAATCGCCGCCTCGAACCCGCCGTTCTCGCCGTCTGGCTCTGAGGGCGGTGGTCGGTGAGTGCCGCCAATCGCCCCACACGCAAGCTGGGTGATTTTGAGCTAACAGTCATTTCAGATGGCACCTATTACCTGGATGCAGGTGGAATGTTCGGCGTGGTTCCCAAACCATTATGGGAAAAGAAGGTGAAGGCGGACGAACTGAATCGGATTGCCTGCGGAACGAATGCCGTTCTGGTCCGTGCCCTTGGCCGGCTCGTGCTAATCGAAACCGGCATTGGCAACAAGCTTCCCGAGAAGCTCGCAAAAATCTACGATGCCAAGGCGCAGCTGCTGCGCGAGTTGGAAGCAGTCGGAGTGAGGCGGCAGGAGATCGAGGTCGTCATCAACTCCCACTTACATTTCGACCACTGCGGATGGAACACGTTCCGCAATGAGCGCGGCGAAGTGGAACCGACGTTTCCTAACGCCACGTACTACGCCCAGCGTGGCGAGTGGGAGCACGGAAACAAGCAGCTAGAGCGCGACCGCGTGAGCTACCTCAGCGACAACTACGACCCATTGATCCGGAATGGGCAGATGCGCTTGCTCGACGGCGATGGCGACGTAATGCCTGGAATCTCCGTCGTTATTTACCCCGGCCACACCAGAAACATGCAGGCCATCATCCTGGAGAGTGGGGACCAGAAGGCATGCTACATCTCAGATCTGATTCCGACTACCTGGCACCTCGACCTAACCTGGGTGATGGCTTATGACTTGTTTCCCCTTGAGACGATCGAAAGCCGCAGGCGCTACTACGAGCAAGCGATTGCTGAAAAATGGCTGACGATCTTCACCCATGATCACGAAACACCTTGGGCGTATCTGGAGCAGGATGCCCAGGGAAGAGTGGTTACAAAGTCGGCGTAAGCCACTGAAACTGAGGGGGTTCCCAGCAGTAATCTTGTGCCATTGGGAGACCCTCGGCTACGCTGCGCGATAGTGGCTACTCCAGGCTCCGTTCCGGAAACGATCTACTCTGGTCCGCCGCTCGAACCGCGCCCGGAGCGTGTCGCCGACCTTCCGGAATCGGATCTGGAGCCGGTGGAAAACGCTCTACACAGATTCATTGCGAATGTGTTTGGCTGGATCGCCGCGTCACTCTTCATCTCTGCGTTTTTTGCCAGCTATTCGGATCAGTGGGACCAATCCTCGATGCCAATGCTGGTGGGCAAAACGCTCTTGGCCTTGACTGGTGGAATGTTCCTGCTGGCCTACGTAATCTCCCGAAAAGTGGACAAGATGATGCCGGGTGTCGCGGTAGCAACTTTGATTGCCTATGCCAGTCTGCAGGGCATCGTCTTCGGCCTAAGTTATCGTGCCGCCTACGATGCGCCGCTTGCTCCGGTCTATTTTTGCATGTCCGTTCTGTTCGGCTCGCTTGCCTTCTACGGACGCTACAGTGGAGTTGATCTCACCTCCCCGCGCGGCTTCTTGGTTGGGGTTGTGCTCGCTCCAGTGTTAGTGGCTCTACTGAAGAGCGTCCTTGGCATGCAAACCATAGCGACCCTGGCGGCCTGTGTATGCTCCTGGCTCATGCTTGCGCTCGCCGGATACCATCGTCAGTTTCTGCGCGATCTCCCGTCGAGCTTCGAAGATGATTCGCACTGGGTCAAAGCTGCAGCGGTCGGCGCCCTTCAAGTTTGCCTTTACGTAGTAACCGTCATGCTGATCGTGATTCAGCTGCGTTGGCTGCAGGAGTTTCTCGAGGAAGACAAAACGCAAACGCTAGAATCGGAAAGAACTCTCAGACTCTCCGCTTATCGAAAAAACTGACGCCGTACCCACCCAAGTTAGGGTATAACTGTCCCGCCAGAATCCGCGACATCCCTTGAACTTTTCGCAAGTCGATTTGCGTATTGCCTGTTGGCAATCTGCCGGATCTTCGAAGGAGAACCATGAGCACCGCTTCGCTTTCTTCAGCCGTTCCAGAAATGAACCAACAGCCCGGATTGTCTGAGCCTCAACGCATCATTAACGTCTTCGTTGCGCCGTCAAAGACCTTCGCCGACATAAGACGAAACGCAAGCTGGTGGGTGCCGTGGCTGATTCTCTCTCTATGCGGGATTGGATTCACCGTGCTGCTCGACAAGAAGATCGGATACGACCAGATATCGGAGAACCAAATCAAGCTCAGCCCGAAAGCTCAGGAAAGAATGGAGCAACTCCCGCCGGAGCAACAGCAGCAGCGCATTCACGCAAGCGCGAACTTCTTTAAGTACACCTTTGGTTATGGCGCCCCGATCAGCAGCCTCTTGTTCCTGGTGATCATTGCAGCGGTTCTGATGGGGACATTCAACTTCGGTGTGGGAACGGAAGTGACTTTCAAGCAGGCGCTAGCCATTACCAGTTACTCGCTTTTGATACGCCTCGTCTCAGTAGTCCTATTATCAGGAGCCGTCCTGGCCAATTCCGACCCCAGCGCGTTCAACATTTCCAATCCAGTGGCAACGAATCCTGCATTCTTTTTGTCGATCACCGATACGCCGCGTTTCCTCTATTCGATGCTGGCTGGCATCGATGTAATCACCCTGTGGATCTACGCGGTACTTGGCATCGGCTTTGCCGTTGTGGGAAAGAAAAAAGTCTCTACCGGCATAGCAGTCATGGCAGGATGGTGGCTGTTGCTTACAGTCTGCGGAGCGGCCCTTGGAGCTGCGTTCTCCTAACTGAAGGCTGATTCGTGTCAGGGCATCGACTTTAATCGTGTCACCAGAGAGCTCTCTTCCTTTTTTGGCTTCAGCCACTGGGCTTTGTCCGAGCGGCGGCGCAGGTTCCAGGCGCCTACGCAGCAAGGCCTCAGCGGCTAAAAGCCGAAGTCTACCTCGAATCAATCGGCACGACTGAAGTCGATGCCCTCACACCGCGAATTCCGGAACATTAAGCCATTCCAACGATCGCCCTGGCACAAATCAGGCTGCATTCTGTGCCATTCGATCTTCAAAAGGCACCGCTCGAGGGTTGTTTCTCGGCAGGTTGTGACTCTATGCTTAAATAGAAGATGACCGAAATGCCAGAGAGACCGACTCCCCCAACGCCCTCCCGTATGCGGCGCGACTTCGCCGCTGTCAGGCGGCGCGTTCGCGAACTTTTAATGATCGGCAAGGCTCTGGCAAATACTGATCATCCCGTAATGGCACACATCGTGCCCATGCGGCGCTGCAATCTCTCCTGCGCCTACTGCAACGAATACGACGATGTCTCAAAACCGGTTCCTGTCGAGACTATGTATGGTCGAATCGATCGGCTCGGTGAACTGGGAACGACGATCATTACCATCAGCGGTGGCGAGCCTCTGTTACATCCAGAGCTCGACTTGATCATTGAACGCATCCGCAGAAACGGAATCATTGCGGGAATGATCACCAATGGCTATCTGTTGACGGCTGAACGCATCCACCGGCTGAACGATGCCGGACTTGATCACCTGCAGATTTCGATTGATAACGTCAAACCCGACGACATCTCGAAGAAGAGTCTTAAGGTTCTCGACAAGAAGCTGCAGCTTCTCTCGAAGCATGCCGTGTTTCACGTGAACATCAATTCCGTTGTGGGCGGAGGCATTCACAATCCGCAGGATGCCGTAGTTGTGGGCACGCGCGCGCTGGAACTCGGATTCACCTCCACCATCGGAATCATTCACGATGGCAGTGGACAACTGAAGCCGCTGCAGCCGGAAGAGCGCGAAGTCTATCGCCGCATGAAGTCGTTTGAGAAAAAGAACTACTCGCGCTTTAACCACTTCCAGGACGCGATCGCGGATGGCAGACCGAATAGCTGGCGTTGCCGCGCCGGTTCACGCTACTTGTACGTCTGTGAGGATGGGCTGGTGCACTACTGCTCCCAGCAACGTGGATATCCGGCCAAACCGCTGGACGAATACACGATTGACGATGTTCGGCGCGAATTCCTCACCGAAAAAGGTTGCGCCCCCCACTGCACCGTGTCATGCGTCCATCAGATCTCCTACATAGACCACTGGCGTGCTCCCCAGACAATTTCAGCCATGCCCGTTCCAGAACAGATCGACGTTGATATTCGGGAGCTGGTGCAAATCGAGTAGCCCGTAGAGACGCAGCATGCCGCGTCTCCTCGATGCAGAATTTAAGCAACAGAAAATTACACGTTCCCAAGCGGCATCATGCCCGCAAACCGTCAGAGCTGCGCACCTGTACTCCGGAAGTTATTGACCCTCAGCAACTTATAACCTAAAATTAAGAAGAAATTCCTCAGCTCCTGTGCACTTCCCCGGCCTC
>QIBC01000040.1 GCA_003225215.1 Acidobacteriota bacterium | reverse complement strand
GCCAGAGCATGATGCCGCAGCTGGTCGCCAGTTCCTGAGGTGTATTAAAAAGGGAATAGAGGGCCTTGATGGTAGACAATTGCGATCCGCCGCCTACAACCGGGAGTTGCAAGACTCCTCCCGCCACGCTGAAGGCCATGAGGATGATTGCGTAGACGAACGTCATTGTGTATACGGTTTCATCGGCGTAGGACTGAAGCACGGCGTAGTATGCGCCGGCGATCATCAGCCAGACGGCCAGCGACAGCACACCAATCCCAATAAAGGAACTCACATCGTGGATGGTGTGCAATCCGGCGCTGAAGATTCTGATTTTCGCGGCGAAGCGATGGGCCAAATGTGGCTTGTGGTTGAGCTTGCGTTCTACCCACAACGCGATCTGTTCCCCCTTGCGCCATACGCTGACGGCGAAAAACAGCAGCGAGAAGACGATAAAGATCAGCACCGCTCCCAGCGCTCGCATGATGTTGTACTGTTTGTCGGTGAAGGTCTGAAGAGTTCCGGAGAATAGGAGGTCGGCAGCGACGATTACAGTAACGGCAGAGATGTCGAAGATACGTTCCACCGTCCAGACAGCGAACTGCGAGGAAAAACTCAGTCCGGTTCTGCGCGCGATCACCAACGGCCTGATGACTTCGCCCGGTCGCCCAAGGAGTGCCAATCCGGTAAAACCTATATATTGAGCGGGCAGCAAACTCCAGAACGATACGTTCTTCACCGGCTTGAGAAAGAGCGCCCAGCGAACAGCCCTGAGTCCGTCGGCAACATACACCAGTAGGACGGCGCCGAGGACCTTCCACCAATTCAGCTGTTCGAGCGATTCCCCGACTATGTCCCAATCGAACTTGCGCCAGGAATGGACCTGCAGGATGATGAGCGTCGCCAGGATCAACACGACTACACACGTGATGATGAGTCGTTTGCGATCCACGTGGATTAGTTGTTGTCCCGCGTGGTGGGACGCTTCTCTGCCGCAACCTTGGCCGGTTTTTTCGCAGACTTGGCTAGGCGCTCCTGCTCCAGCTTGCGCCGGTTGAAGTCGCGAATAATCTTCGCGACATAGGTGCGAGTCTCGCGATATGGAGGAACGCCATTGTATTGTTGAACGCGTCCGGCTCCGGCATTGTAAGCAGCCAGAGCGCGCACGGGATCGTTGTTGTAGCGCGCCAGCAATTCACGAATGTACTTGCTGCCGGCGGCCACATTCTCATTGGCATCGAAACTATTCTTCACGCCCAGCTTGGTTGCGGTATCGGGCATGAGCTGCATGAGCCCTTGAGCGCCTTTTCGGGAAACAGCATTAGTTTTGCCCTCGCTCTCGGCGAGAATCAACGCGCGAATAAAGTCTGAATCGAGCTGATTTTCCCGCGCGGCCTTTTCGACGATCTCGTCCAGGTCCGGAGAAGAGGGACCGGTGAATTGCCGCGTTGGAGCTGGAGCGGCGGCCGGAGTTTCGTCGGCTTCGAAGCTCACGATCTTCTCGGTTTCGACGTCCACGTACTCGTCGCCAGTTTTCGAGAGGAACAGCCGGGTTATCATTCCGATCTGTTGGTGATGGTCGTGGGAGATCGTGAAGCCCGTGCGGAGGACAGCAGTTTCGCGGGCGTGCAACGACGTTGCGGCCAGGGCCAGCGCGGCGATCATCACGGATTTGCGAATGCGGCTCATCGTGTGCCGGTACCGGCGGCGGTAGCCGTTGGGTCAATCGTACGTCTCTCTCGTGTCTTCACGCACCCAGCGGCTACCGCCGCCGGTACTGACTGTCAATCCGCGAGTACTTCATCAATTGCTGCGGCTACGCCGCAGGCTTCGTTATCCAGCGTTATCGTCCATCCATCCCGCTTCAGGTCATTGGAGGCATTGGCCATCACGAACGGGAATCCGGCGAACTCCAGCATTTCGATGTCATTGTAATTGTCGCCGATGGCCATTACGTGACTGCGCGGAATGCCAAGATGGGCCGCCCATCGCGACAGGGCCGAACCCTTGGAGCATCCGTAGCGCAGGACATCGAGAATGCACAAATCGCGACGATCATATTGCGTTTTCAAGACGTTGATCTCGCCCGCAAATGTGCCGTCTTTGAGCCGCGCCTCTGCCGGTTTCATACGTTCCACCGTGCCGCAGAACATCGCTTGGACCGGATCGCAAACCAAGGCCGTCGTAATGGGAGCGACCTCTTCGATATACATACGGTTCTTGTCGATCCAGCGTTGAATGTTTGACCCGAGTTCGTCGGTACGTTCTACCACAATGGCTCCGCGGGTGTCCTTGTCGAAGGTAAGCACGGTGCAGCCCGAAAACTCTATCATGTGCCCGCAGAGTCGATGCGCAACGTCGCGCGGAAGCATATCTGCGTGGAACAAGTCGCCCTGTGTGGAACGCGTTATCGCACCATTAGAACTAATAAGGCAGAACTCAAACCCAAGCTGCTCCGCGACCGGCATGGCAAAGCGGTGACGGCGTCCTGTAACCAGAACGATCTCGACCCCGGCATCGTGAGCGCGGCGAAGAGCCTGGAGATTGCCCGCAGGAATATCCAGAGTGGAATCGATGAGGGTGCCATCGATGTCCACTGCTATCAGGCGGATGGGAGGGGTCACTATTTTGAAATTCTAAATCAGGGGACGGAATAGGGGACAGGTTACAGGGGACAACCTGGGTTGCTAGCTCTGACAGCATTTCGGCAGCCAGGTCCTGCCATTTCGTCCACCTAGCCTTGTAGCAGAGATAGGGATTCCTCGCCGCAAAAAGCCGCGGCTCGGAATGACAGATGAAATTACTCCCGAAACCCCTCTTCTCCGATCAGCGGTACAAACGCGCAGCCATCGAGGCGCATTTGGCGGATGCCGGTTTCATCTTTGCGAATCAGGACCAACTCCTGCAGATCACGACTCCCAACGGGTAGGACCATGCGTCCGCCTGTTGCCAGCTGGGCGACCAGAGATTGAGGAACCTGCGGAGCCGCTGCGGAAACAAGAATCACGTCGTAGGGCGCCCTTGGATGATAGCCAAGTGTTCCGTCGCCGACGACGATTTCGACGTTGGTGTATCCCAAACGGGAAAGGCGTTGGCGCGCCACTTCGGCCAACTCTGGGTGACGCTCAATGCTAAAGACGTTCGCGACGATCTCCGCGAGAAGCGCGGTCTGATATCCCGAGCCGGTTCCCAACTCCAACACGCGATCTTCAGAACGAAGCTGGGCTGCCTGAAGCATCGAAGCGACGATGTATGGTTGCGAAATCGTTTGACAACAGCCAATCGTCAGCGGCCGATCTTCGTAAGCATGCTCGCGCAACTCGGGAGAGATGAACTCCTCGCGCGGAACTTTGCCAATTGCGGAGAGCACGCGCTCATCGAAGATTCCCCGAGCCTTGAGCTGACGCTCCACCATGACGACGCGCTGGAGTTCGAGGGACACGGGAGTAGGGTACAGGGACAAGGGTACAGGTTACAGGGGAGCTGTACCCGTGGCGGTAGCCGCTGGGTCCTGCAGCACTGTGACCGCATCGCTGGTCGATGATATCGCGGCACCTCTAGGCCAATGCCGCTCGGACCCCAACACGGTTCTCTGCAAGTCGGCACTCACGCACCCAGCGGCTACTGCCGCCGGTACAGCTCCCCTGTTCCCTGTCACCTGTTCCCTATCTTTTCCTCTGCCGGATTCGCAGGTCAATGGCTAGGACGCCGGTGTAGTCGCGGACTGCGACCAGGGCGACGTTCTTATTGATGTTGTACTCGACCTGTAGAACCTCCTGGGCGTATTGGCCCAGGTTGGTGAGGTAAGTGACGGTTACGTTTTTCGAGATCTGTTGTTCAACCGTGAGGCGCGCGTTGGGGTTCCCTTCGCTTCCCGTTCCACCGAGGTTAGGATCGATTTTGATGCGGCTGATGCCAAACAGCTTCTGCACGCGACTGCTTACTGCCGCGTTCAGCGCCTCTCCCAAAATGGCATTCGATGCCGTTTGCGCAAAGGTTTCGCTCGTGGCTGACTGCGATCCCTGTTCAGCCGCGAGCTCGCCCTCCTGCCGGGTGCGTCCGAAAGCAAGCAGGGCGATGATATCGGCCGATGGCAGTGGCGGTTCGGAGCGATATGTGACATTGAGCTTATCCGGCGTTCCATGAAAACCGAGTGTAATGTCGTAGTCACGGACGCGCGCCGATGCTTCCACGTTTGCCACCGGCTCGATTCGCACAGGGTTGGCAAAGAGGACGTCGCCTCGCTCCAGGTGATAGGTAGTGCTGTTGAACGTAATATCCCCTTCGGCGATGCTCACGCGTCCAAGCACCGAGGGCCGTGCTGCGGTGCCGCGCAGCCGGATGTCCATATCGCCCGACACGCGGGCCATCGATGTTTCCAGGCGCAGCTCTGGAGTCGAGACGATGTGGACATCGAGGCGAACATTATCAATCAGGGAATTGGGAGTCGGCGGATTCGTGGGTTGCTTGGCGCGCTGAACGTAACTTGCGAGATCGAATTGCGGCGTTAGCCCAAATTTTGTAACGGTGACGTCGCCTGATAGCACCGAGTTCTGCACGTTTCCGACAAGTCTCAGGTCGGCCGTGGCCTGCGAGCTCACTCCCTCGGGATAGCGAATGCGGATGTCGCGGCCGGTGGCGGTGAGATCAAAGAAGATTCCGTTGCTGTAAGTGACGTAACCGCCCAGCACAAGATCGCCTCCGCCGGTTCGTGCGGTCAGCTTTTGAACTCGGAGACGATTGCGATCGAAGTTAAGCGAGCCATTAATCTCACTCAATCCGTTGGGTAGATCGACAAAGGCAATGGCCCCGTTCGCGATTTGCACGTTGCCGGCAAAATTTGGATCGTTCAGGCGGCCTGTGGCGTTGACGGTAAATGTCATCTGTCCTGAAGAGGAAACAGCTGGGTTCACTGTCTGCAGGATCCCCAGGTTCACCTTGCCATTGGCGTGCAGATCCAGGCGGCCCGATCCGAAAAGCTCTACTCTTCCCGTTCCGGTAATGTCGGTGTCGGTACCGACAATGTGCATCTGCTGAACGCTCGCAACCTGGTTGTTGATCGAGAAACGAAGTGGGCCATCGTTATGCAGCTGGATGTGCTGCACGTCTGCCTGGAATTGATCGACATCGGCTTCCACCCCGATATCCCGGGGACGCTTGAGCGGTCCACGCAGCACGAATCTTCCGGAGACGGATGAGTGCCCGGTGACCTTGCCCGGCAGATAAGCTCGCAGCAGCGGATCAAAGTCCAACTTGCCCAAATCGAGATGAATCTCCGCCGGGAAGTCCTGGCGCAAATGCACGTCGCCAGTAACGTTGGCAGTCGCAAGCTGCATGTTCGTGTGCGCTTCCAAATGGAGATCGGTCCCGTGAGTCACCGCTGTGGCATGAAGATCACCGGCCGGCTCACCGCCAAGAAGAAGACCGGTGATCGACAAATTCGCATTTACAGTTGGACTTGAGATAGTCCCTGAGCCACTGGCGGCAAACTCCGCATGGCCGCCGATACTCAGCTTTTTAGCTTGCAATTTGGAAAGATGCGCCAGATCAAAGTTGCTGCCAGTGACGTTGAAGGCGAAGACTTTGCTGTCGAAGTTGTAGTTCCCCCCGCCAGTGGCGCGTCCACCGTTCTGCTGAAGGATCACATTGCGCAGGTCAACCTGCTTGCCTTGAAACTGGAGATCCGCTGATAACGACCGGTAAGGTTCTGCGTAGATGCTTCCGCCGGTTACCTGAATGTGTCCAAGACCGGAGAGATTGTCCAATGTGCCGGCAACGTGTGTTTCCCCATTTAGCCTTCCCGTTACGGGATAATCGATGCCGACCAGATGCTGCAATTCTTGCAGATCGGCATCATGCACTCGGAGCCGGGCTTCAACGTGGGAATCGGGATCGAGCTGTCCCTCGCGCAAACCGACGATCGCGGATCCGGCAATCTGCGTGGTACCCCGCTTCAGCAGTAGGTTGCGCGTAGATATAAGACTCGGCGAGTAGGTCACATCTGCCAGCAGGGAGTCCCAGTGCAGCGTCGTTGGAAACGCCGAAGGGCCAGCCGGAGCGGTTTGGGACGCAGGTCCGGCGGGCACGGTTGTGTCAAAGTCAGTCGCCTGCAGACGTCCTGCGATCGTTGGCGCGATGAGTTTGCCGGTAAGCGTTCCATTGAAGGAAGCCTGCCCATGGACCATTGCGGGAATCTTTTGCCGCTCCCCGCTCAGCGCGTGAGCAACGGCATCGATCTCCGAGAGGTCGGAAGTATTGAGGGACACTCGCAACTGTGATTCGCTCCCGATGGCTCCGGTGGCACTGATGCGAGTTGCGCGGGCCGCCAGGTTTACTCCAGTGACATCGATGCGGTCACTGCGACCATGATAGGTCGCGTGTACCGAGCCGGTAAGTGGAAGTTCGGAAGCCGGCGCCGGGGTGATGGCGCGGGCATCGAGATCGACCACAGTGTCCGCATCCGACAGAGCGCCCGTCCAACGCATCTGCACTTTACCTGTGCCGGTCGAGGCAATGCGGAGCTGGTTCAGTGGACTTTTCGCTGATAGTAAGGCGCGCAATCCTTCGGCCAACGAGATTCCTGAAAGGTTCAGCTCCAGGGTTCCCTGCGGTTGCCGCTTCGCGATTTGCGTAAGCTTGCCCGAGCTAAAACCAGTCTTCGGGGAGACCTGCGACCAATGCGAAATGCTCGCGTTTCCATTGAAGGAGCCTCCGAGGGCCCGGCCGTTCAGCTTTGCGAGCGTTATGCGATCTACAGCCACACTGTATTCGGAGCTTGCGTCTACATTCCCGAGTCGGAGTCCGGAGCCGGAATATTCGCCATTTTTCAACGTCAACTTGCCGGAGCCGAAGAAGTCCTCAGACGAAAGATACCGGGCGGTTCCGTTAAGTTCGACGACGCCGCTGCGCAACTCGCGTATTCCGAGAATCTTGCTGAGTTCCGACAGCTCCAGTGTCCCGCGGTACTTCGTTTCAACGCGCGGATTTCGGAAATCCGCGATCGTCCCGGAGGCTTCGACCTTAGATTTTCCGCTCGTCCATCGCAGCGAGCTGATTTGCGCCTCATTGTTGCTGATGGTGAAGTTGGTTTCGGCCTGCGAGAGCACTTGAGGATAACCAGGATGTCGCAGCAGAAGACTGCCGGCCCGAATGGTGCCCGCATAATTGGGATGCGGGTGAGCGCTATACGTCATCCCCGCCGTTACCCCGTCGGCGCTGAGATCCAGCGGGATTCGTTGCTCATTCAGCACGAGCACGCCTTGGCCCACGCGGAGGCGATCCATCCGGATGGAGAAAAGTGGCTGTGCCGGACTCGCGCTTCCAGTTCCTCTTTTGGGACTCGCTTGGTTCGTGCTGCCGTCGGGATAAACGATGAGATGAGCTACGGGATGCTCAACATACAGCTCCCGCAAGGAAATCTCACGGCCAAATACGCTGATAATCTTGACCGATACTCGCGCATGATCCACGTGAGCGTAGGGGATATCTCCTGGTTTCTCCAGTCCGTGAATGGTGAGGTCATCGAACTCGAACTGGAGTCGAGAAAAGTTCCATACGAAATTCTTGAGCTCGACTCTCCCTCCCGTCACCTTCTCCAGCTCGCCGACGAGGCGCTGCCGCACCCGGTCGCGGAACGAACCGCTGTTCAGATAAAGGATCAGGCTGGTGACCGCCGTTACTAGCCCGATGCTGATGCCAAGCTTTATCCAGCGCGAACGGCGCGACGGTTTGGATGTTTCGTCGTTCACAGAATGTGCTACTGCCTGGCCGCCTCAGTCGGCCCGGTAACGTGCAATGGAAGTGTGTGCACGTCGGAAATGTCAGGAGTCTTTTTATCCAGTCCGGAGAGCGGTAACGACGGATCGAAGGTCTGAATTCTGCTTTGCGTGCGCAAGGTCTTCAGCCAGTCGGATATCAATGCATTTACGCGCTCCTCGCGCAAGATCGCTTCGATCTGGTCCTGCACCTGGTCGAGGGGCGGGGGAGGCGTACGAGACTTCTTTTTCATTTCGGGAACAAATTTCGCGTCGTAATAGGTCTGCACCGCTCGCGGCCCGACTCTGACCTCGGAACGGAAGCGTAGATCGATGAAGCGCAGCATTTGAATCTCCTGCGTGACACGGCTCGCGATGTCTTCATCCGAGAGGCCGTATTCCGCCAGCAGGCTGCGCCATTCTGAATCCGATTCGCCCCCGGGGAGCTGCTTGCGCATCTCCAGAACCCGCGCTTCGAGTTCCTCTTTTGTAACCGGAACGACGCCAAAGACCGCAACCTGATCGGCAATGAGATCGCGATCGACCAGGCGTTCCAACGCAGCGACCTCCTCCCGGTTCGTGATCTCGCCCTGCTTCCCTTCGGTCAGGTGGGTAAAGTGGGCCTCCTGCTCGACATCGCTGCGAGTGATGGGATGCCGGTCCACCGTTGCAACGATGCGGTCTAGCGTCTCACCAGCCCATGAGGTGAATGAGAGGAACACGACGATCGAGACAAGGAGAACGTTTCGCATCAGAACGTTTGACCTATGCTGAAAAAGAAGTTGATCCTTCCCGTGCGATCCAGATAGGGCCCGCGCACTGGATCGTCTCGCACCGGAAAATATGTGGGTGTCAGATTGTAGCCAACATCCACGCGAACCGGTCCGATCGGAGTGCGATAGCGAACTCCTAATCCTATTGCCTGCGAGATGTAATTGAAGTCGCAAGGCTGCGTCGATTGTGGCTCGCACGTTTCCCTGTGCGGCTGTGTCCAGTTCGCCAGACTGGGAAAAATATCGCCCGTGGAATTGAAGACGTTGCCGGCATCGTGGAAGATCACCGCGCTCAAATTATCGCCCGCGTAGGGCAAGGCGATGGGTGGAGTCCGCAGTTCAAGATTGTTGAGGAATAACCCGTTGCCGCCTAACGGGAATCCGGTAGTGGCGTCGCGCGGCCCACCCTGGTTAATCGCAAATCCACGATGCGAATTGCTGCCGCCGGTAAAAAACCTCTCCGGCAGTGGAACGATTCCGGCGATCGTATTACCGCCTGCCGCGAAGGGTTCCTCCACCCCGATCCGAGTCGAGCGTGCAAACGTCCAACGTCGCCCGCCGGCGTTCTTGTTCTCGGCAAAAGTGTAGTAAGTTGAGTTTTCGACGAAGACGCGGGCGTAGTTTGCCTGGGACCCAAAGACTCTCGAGGCAATTCCGAAGTCGCCAGCGTAATTACTCCCTTTATGGGAATCGATGGGATCGTCGCGATGATCGCGAACGTAGCTGATACTTGGCATGCCGACACGTACTGGGCGAGACAACAGTGGAATCAGCAGCGGATTAATATGCAGAGTCGCCTGGTCTACCTTCACCAGGCGGTAGGTGAATCGATAGAGAAATGTCTCCCCTCTTCGCCACTGCTGCAGTGCCTGCACTGAACCCTCCAGCCGCTCTGAGCTGAACGTGAGCACATTCTGCGTGCTGTCGTACAGGGCGTTAAAAGTCAAAGTCAAGTCCTTACGATTCAGCCAGTATGGCTGGACATAACTGAGGAGGGCGCGCTGCTGCAGGCGGCCGAGGTTAGTTCGGAAAACGATGCTGTTATTTCGCCCACGAAAGTTAGCGCGGGTTACGCCGAAGGTGACGAGCGGGCTAAATCCCGTGGCGCCGCCGGGATTGCACACCTGAGTCGAAGTCGGATTGGCAGCTACATTTTCGCAGTCGCTTCGCACATTGCCTGTCTGGACCTGGAACCCGATGCCATAGTCGATGGTATAGCGCTTGGCTTCTTCCAGCTGCACCATCAGATCCTTCTTCTCCACATTGCCCTCGGGATTCGCCGGCGCAACATCCACTTGATTGAAGATGCTCAGGTCATAGAGCTTTCGCTGCGTGTTCAAGATACGCGACTGACTCATGGCGTCGCCTTCCTTGATCTCGAACTCCCGGTTCACGACGAAGGGCTTCGTGTATCTCAGACCTGAGATCAGGATCTTATCGACGAAGACCTGGCGGCCTTCGGTGAGCTTGAACGCCACATCCTGGCGGTTGGGGGCGTCCGGCGAAGGATTTGTGGTGGTCTCGATCTGCACGTCGGGGAAGCCGCGATCGAAGTAGTAGCTCACGATGGAATCTCGATCGTTGCCGAGCAGGTAAGTGGAATATGGTTGTCCCGGAATGGTACTCAGCTGATCAAGCAACACGTCCTGCGAGAAAGTCGTGTTACCCGTTATGGTTACCGACTTCACCAGCGTCTGCGGACCTTCATCGATGTCGATCTGCACCTGCAGACGGCCGGGCTTTCCCTGGTAATCGTCCACTACTTTGGAATTCACCTTCACTGCCTGAAATCCGTTCGCCTGATAAAGCGCAGTGATCACCGAGACATCGTGCTCCAGCAGGGCCGAGCTGAACAGGCCATGCCGCTGCAGAGCATCGGCCGGCTGGATCGCCATTCGCTCACGGATACTCTCCTTCGGAAAGTATTTGTTTCCCTGAATGGCGAGATCCTTAAAGGTGTGGCGCTTGCGTTTATCGACATCAAAGATCACCAACTCGCGCCCGTCTTTCTTCGACAGGCTGGACGTGGCCCTCACATCGAAGTATCCCTTGGTCTGAAAATAGTCGCGTAGATTTCGCCGGCCCTCGCTAAGCAGGTCCTCATCGACCGCACCTTCCTCGTAGATGGGCACATACTTCTTAATCAGTCCACGCCGCATATGGGCGCCCTCTACCCGGACGTCAACGATTGGACCACGATTGATCTCAAAGACATAGTCCAACCGATTGGTATCGGTGTGATAGTTACGATCGACCATCGACACCTGCGCTTCCAGCCGGTCGCTCTTTTGATACTTTTTGTGAAGACGGGTAAAGGCGCGGCTTAAGTGCGAGGCCACGACCGGTTGGCCGGGATGGAGTTTTGCGATGCTGCGAATCTTGCCATTTGGATATCCAGGATCTCCTTTGACGATCATCTGTCCTACTTTGGCGTGTGGGCCGCGATCGACGATGAAGCTCAGCTCTATGCGCTGATGCGCAGGATCAATGGAAGAATCCATCCGGATAGTAGGCGCGAAGTACCCATCCTCAGCGAGGACGCGCTTCATGCGCTCGATGCCCGCTGCTACAAGATCCTCGTCAAATTCCTGCCCGATCTGCAGCTTGCTGCTATTCACTAACTGGTTCGCAGTCGGGGGCCGCGGGGCTCCGTACACTACCAGGCTGCCGATAAACAGCTTCTCCTCCACCACGAGATTCACATCGAGGAAGCGGTCGGGAGAGGGTGTAACCTCGGCGGCGATGGTTCGAAACCGCCCTGTGGCAAACAGTTGCTGCAAGCTCGCGCGCACGGTTGCCCGGTCCAAGATTTGTCCCGGCTGCAGAGGAATTGACTTGAGCATATCGCTCTGCTCAATACGCTGTGCGCCCTTCAGGCTGACGCTGCGTATGCGATATCCGGAGTAGCGCGCGAAAGCGCTGGCCGCCTGATTGGGGACCGAGGCGGTTCCGGCTTCATTCTGTGTCTGGTTTTTGACCGTCCGAGGTCCGGAAGAGTGTGCCTGCCCTGCAAGACAAGGAATTACCGAGACAAAAGCTAGACCCAACGCGAGTGTGCTCCTCGGGATCATAAAGCTCAACGCGCGATCCAGAGAGTCCGATACTTCGGAGAGAAATGTCATCCTGGCCGACGGTTGCTGCACAGCTCTCCCGTGCCTTCCACGTCGCAGAAAAATTAGACTCTCCCCCTGCTGGTTAGCTCTCGCGTGCGCGCGCAAGGGGGCTGCCGGTCGCGGATGTCAGGATGCACACGCCTATAATAATGGTGATTCGTGAAGTTTAGCCCTTATCATGGGCAGCGAAGCGGAAATGACCCCCAAAACCGAGCCCTCCGCCCTGCAAGAGCGCTACTCCCGGCAGGCCCTTTTCGCACCGATTGGCCCTGAGGGACAAAAACGCATCCGCCAGTCCAAAGTCGCGGTCGTAGGCTGCGGGGCCATAGGTGCTTCGGCGTGCATTTTATTGACCCGAGCCGGCGCCGGCAGTTTGCGCATCATCGATCGGGACTATGTCGAAGCTAGTAATCTTCAGCGCCAACTTCTGTTCGACGAAGAGGACGCGCGCCAAAGCCTGCCCAAAGCCGAAGCCGCAGCCCGCAAGATCGCGGCAATCAATTCTGAAGTCGTCGTCGAAGCTTACGTCAAGGACCTGACTCCGCAGACCGCGCATCTACTCGAAGAGGTCAATCTGATTCTGGATTGCACCGACAACTTTGAGACCCGGTACCTGATCAACGATTTCGCGGTAAAAAGCGGAATCCCCTGGATCTATGCGGCTGCGGTCGGCTCCTATGCGGTCACGATGAATGTGCTTCCCGGAGAGACCGCTTGTCTCGCCTGCATTTTTCCTGAGCCGCCGCGCGGCACCTTCGCAACCTGCGAGACCGCCGGCATCTTGAACGGCGCAGCCAATCTCGTGGCATCGCTTCAGGTCACCGAAGCGCTGAAGCTGATAGTCGGCGCACACGAATCCTTGCGACGTTCATTGCTTTCATTTGATCTCTGGAGTAATGAGCGGTCTGAGATATCCACTGCCACGCCGTTGGGCAACTGCAGTGTCTGCGTAGAGCGCCGGTTCGATTATCTCGAAGGCAAATCCCGGCCCCAAATCACGCTTTGCGGACGTAATTCAGTCCAGATCCACGAGCGTGAACGTCCGGTCGATTTCAGCGAAATGAGTTCACGCCTGTCACCTCATGGACAAGTTCGCTACAACGAAATGGTGCTGAAGTTTTGGAGAGAAGCGTATGAGATGACGCTGTTCCGCGACGGACGAGCGATCATCAAGGGCACGACGGACCCGACCGTGGCGAGGAGTCTTTACGCGAAGTTTGTGGGAACTTGAGGAGGAATCGGGCGGAGGCAGTACCGGCGGCGGTACCTAGGCTCTTAGTCCCTTTGGCGCAGCAATGAATTGGACATGCTGCGCACGCGGACCGGGCTTGTGTCGCAGTTCGGTGACGCAATCGTCGAGCAGGTTCAGGTACATGTTGGCCATTTCCATGGCGGCTTCTTCGGTGTGCTCGTGTCCCCAATAAAGAATGTCCGGTGAGCTTTCGCGGCGCAGGCTGTAGCGAAATCGTTCCCGCTGGGTGGCGGGGTCGAACATTCGATTGATTTCGGCAAAGTGCTTTAAGCCTTTGATTACCATAGTCACTCCCGGGGGAAACAGCATCCCGCTACTCACAATTGGATGCAATCAAAAGCGCAGAGGTGTACCGGGGTGGTAAACAAGCTTGCCGCCGAGGGGGAGATGTTATTAACCACGGAGACACGGAGGCACGGAGAAAGACTCTTTCAAGTAAAGCCGCTGACCCATTTTTTGCGTTTCTCCGTGCCTCCGTGCCTCCGTGGTTAGAATGAATCCAGTGTCCACCCTCCATAACGTCCGAGTCTCCCTTGAGATGATCAAGTGGGAACATTCGGTGTTCGCACTTCCCTTCGCACTTTGTGGAGCAATGCTCGCCGCACGTGGGTGGCCTTCAGCCTGGCAGTTGTTATGGATCGTGGTTGCGATGGTGAGCGCGCGCTCGGCAGCCATGGCCTTCAATCGTTACGCTGACGCCGAGATCGACGCCGCCAACCCTCGCACCCGTTCGCGTGCGGTGCCCGCCGGAATCCTGAGTAAGCGATTCGTAGGGGCGTTTGTGATTGCCGCTAGCGCGATTTTCATCTTTGCGGCGGCGATGCTGAATCGCCTCACTCTCCTGCTCTCGCCCATTGCCCTCGGCATCGTTCTTCTTTACTCGTACACGAAGCGCTTCACACGCTGGTCGCACCTGGTGCTTGGGCTAGCCCTTGGCGTTGCTCCTGCGGCGGCGTGGATTGCCGTTCGGGGTTCGCTCGATCTGCGAATTTTGCTGCTCACCGGAGTCGTCACCTTTTGGGTCGGCGGCTTCGACGTCCTCTATGCGTGCCAGGATTATGAATTCGACAACAGCTTCGGTTTGCACTCCTTGCCGCGACACTATGGAATTTCGCGCGGACTGTTGCTTGCGCGGGTTATGCATGTGGTCATGCTGATACTGCTGATCTCCGTCGTGGTGTCTTTTGGATTGGGGAAGCTGGCGATTGCAGGAGTGATCATGGTGGCCATGCTGCTGGGTTACGAGCATTCGCTCGTATCAGCCCGCGACCTGTCGAAGCTGAACGCTGCATTCTTCACGATGAACGGCGTCATTGCGGTCGTATTATTTATCTTCGTTGCGGCCGACTTACTCTGGCATCGCCTTTGATCCTTAGGTCAGTGGCACTCGCCGCGGCAGAATGCGTTTGAATCCTTGCGATGAATTCGTGCCGCGTCTCGCGGCAGCATGGAATATGAGCCCGGCACGTTGTGCCGGGAAGGCATCTTGAAAATTAAGCCCCGGAAGGGCGGCACAATCCAGCCTGGGCAGTATCATCGTGGCGCCTCTTGAGAGGGCTCAATTGTGTTGTCTGCGCCCGGTAGTTCCTGCAGGGCTCAATTCGTTTCGTGCCGCGGAGTACGTAGCACGAACGACAAAATTCGCTGGAGAACAAACTGGCGCCTAACCCGCACGAAAAAGCCCCACTGCGCATCGCCGTGGATACAGGCGGCACGTTCACCGATTGCGTGTGGACTGAGAACGGGCGGCTGCAAATCCTAAAGGTCTTTTCCACTCCGAACGATCCTTCGGAGGCCATCGCCAATGCAGTCGCCCGAATTCGCGGGAAGTCAAATCGGGAAGTGGTTCTCCTGCATGGAACCACGGTTGGCACCAATGCTTTGCTGCAGCGAAAGGGCGCTCGCACGGCGCTCGTCACTACAGCGGGCTTCGAAGATGCTATTGAGATAGGGCGGCAAGCGCGCCCCAATCTCTATGACCTCAATGTGCGCCGCATTGAACCGCTTGTGCCGCGTGAGCTGCGCTTCGGGCTTGCCGAGCGTACGCGGCCCAACGGCAGCATCGAGCGCGCACCTTCGCAAGAAGATCTCGCCGAGCTGCGCTCCAGAGTCCGGAAAAGCGGAGCTGAATCGGTAGCTGTGTGCCTGTTGTTCTCGTTTGCAAATGCCGCGAACGAGGAGGCGATCGAGCAAGAAGTGAGAGCGCTGAAGCTACCGCTCTCACTCTCCCATCGCATACTGCCGGAATTTCGTGAATACGAGCGGATGAGTACAGTCGCGGTGAACGCATATCTTCAGCCGCTGATGCAGCGTTATCTCGAGAGCTTGCGCGCCCGGCTTTCAAAACAAGCGGCAGCGAAGCTCTTCGTGATGCAGTCGAGCGGAGGAATCACCGCGCTCGAGACCGCAGCTTCGCAGCCCGTGCGTACGGTCCTTTCCGGTCCTGCAGGAGGCGCAGTCGGCGCACTCGAAATGGGGCGACGGGCAGGCTTCGAGAAGATCATTTCCTTTGACATGGGAGGAACATCTACCGATGTAGCGCTGCTGGAAGGCCGTCTGCAGGTTACCTCAGAGGCGGAGATTGCCGGCCTCCCGGTGCGAGTGCCTATGTTGAACATTCATACCGTTGGCGCTGGTGGCGGATCGCTGGCGCGCCTCGACGCAGGCGGAGCGCTGCGCGTGGGACCGGAGTCCGCGGGGGCAGATCCCGGACCGATCTGCTATGGCAAAGGCGATCAACCGACGGTCACAGACGCGAATTTGCTGCTCGGACGTCTGCGTCCGGAGAACTTTCTCGGAGGCGAGTTCCGCCTCGATGTCGAGCGGACTCGGGCAATTTTTATCGAGTGGATCAAGCGGAATCGGCTGAAATGGTCTCCCGAAGATTTGGCGGCCGGCATCGTGCGCGTTGTGAATGCCACGATGGAAAAAGCCATTCGCGTAGTGTCAATCGAGCAAGGCTATGACGCACGTGACTTCGCTCTGCTCTCATTTGGCGGTGCGGGGGCTCTGCACGCCTGCGATCTGGCGGGCTCGCTTTCTATATCGCGCGTAATTGTGCCGCCCGCTCCTGGCGCGCTGTCCGCATATGGAATTCTCTCCAGCGCTGTGGTGAAAGATTTTTCGCGCACAGCTCCGATGCTGCTCTCCGGCGAGGGCTTCAGCCGATTAGGGAAAAAAATCGAAGCAGATTTTGCAAGGCTGAAAGCGATTGCCGCTCGTGAGTATGCCAGCGAAGAATGGGAGGGAAAAGTGAAAATGGAAGGCTCTGTAGATCTGCGGTATCTGGGACAGGGCTACGAGCTGAACATTCCCTGGCGAAACAGCTCGGTGCTGCTCGAAGACTTTCATGCAGCACATCAGCGACGCTTCGGCTACAACCATTCTGGCAAGAAGATCGAATTGGTGACCCTGCGTTTGCGCACTTCTCTACCACAACCGAGCGCAACCATGGGCGGCTCTCGCACCGAGCGCGCTGACAAGATTACAAGTAGTCGGACGTCCGTCTATTTCGACTCAAAGTCACTTAAAACGCGGGTGCTTCAACGTGACTCTCTGCATGCCGGGTTCTCTGCGTCCGGACCGCTGGTTGTGACCGAGTACACGGCGACTACAGTAGTGCCCCCTGGATGGAGATTGACCGTGCATCCTTCGGGCGCGCTGCTGATAGGGCGCTCCTCACAAGGGAATCGCCGGTCAAGCTGAGGCTGGGAGAAAGCCCGCGCATGTATAAGCTCAAGGTTTATCAGACTGAAGAACGAATAGAAATTGCTGGGACCCGAGAGGCGCTGAAGCTAATTCTGATAAAACAAATTCTGAGTCCTGCGATCTTATCGATCTCAGGATCAAACAAAAAAAAAGGCGCTCATGGTGAGCGCCTTTTTGCATTTATCGTCGCTGATCAAGCGATATCGCGTTCGCGATCGTTCTCGATGTCGCGGTTTTCCTTATCGGTTTCGCGCTCGACGTCGTGCTTGGTGTCGCGAGCTGCATCCTTCACGTTGCCCCAGGCGTTTTGCACTTTGCCTTTTACTTCTTCGGCCCCGCCTTCGACTTGACTCTTTGTATCGCCGGTCCACTCGCCAACCTGGCGCTTGGCTCGGCCGGCCATTTCGTCCACTTTGCCTTTCATACGGTCTTTGTCCATGATTCTCCTCCGCTTCCGTTCAGGTTGAACTGAACTGGTGTATCAAATTGTTGTCTCAAGGTCTTACCGGTTGCTCGATTCTGCTGATCGGCTATAGAGCGGTGCGCCGTCCGGTGAGTAGCTGAAACACGAGAGCTACGAGAGCTAGAACGAGCAGCAGATGAATAAATCCGCCGAGCGTGTAGCTACTCACAACTCCAACCAACCAGAGCACGAGCAGAATGACAAAAAGTGTCCAAAGCATCTGCCCTACCTCCCAAAATGCAATTTGCAAAATTCGCTCATGATATGAGTGGCAGGTGGGAGCTAGAGGTTGTCGAAGATCGAGAGCTGTGGGACTGAGCTGCTGACTGCATTTAGAATGCGATGCAACCCGGGAAATAGGGCCATCGGCTGGATCGGGTAAAGTGAAAAGCAGCAGCGCTCGCACGATTTTTGAGTTTTGCGATGTGATGTTCGTGATTGAAAATCAGAGCTGCTTCTTACTTCGCCCGATCACCCGATTTCTTCTGATTCTCATGATTATTGCGATTCAAGGCGAAGCTGGTTCCTTCAGTCACGAAGCTGCGCTGGCGATGGTGCCTGGTTGCATAGTGTTGCCGTGCGCACGCTCAGCCGAAGTTTTCGACCGTGTCCTGAAGAAGAAGGCTGAGGCCGCGGTGATCCCGATTGAAAACACCCTGGCTGGCCCGGTCACCGAGCACTTCGATCTGCTGCTTGAGCATCCTCTTTTTATCAAGCGCGAGTACCCGCTCCGCATCCGACATAACCTGATCGCGACGCCGGGCGTGAAGCTGGCGCAAATTCGTCGCGTGCTCTCGCACCCGGTTGCGCTGGACCAGTGCCGGAAGTTCTTTCGCGATCATGCGAAAGTTCAGCAAGTCCCGTTTTATGACACGGCAGGGAGCGTGAAACACGTCATCGAGACGGGCGAGAAAGATGCTGCAGGGATTGCCAGCCGCCAGGCTGCAGTGGAGTACGGCGCCAAGGTCCTCAAGGCTGGAATTGAAGACGATGCCAAGAACTTCACTCGATTTCTACTCATCTCTGCCGGCGAGCGGTGGGCCAAAGATGCAGACAAGATCTCGCTGGCGTTCTCTGTTCCGGATCAGCCCGGCGCCCTCTTCAAGACCCTCGCCGTCTTTGCGCTGCGCGATATCTCACTGAGCAAAATCGAGTCGCGACCGGTGAAGGGGCATGAGAGTAGCTCGGAATGAAACTTCGGCTTGGCGCATTTTGTGTTCGAGTCCCGCGTCGTTTGCGGACTGGATTTGATTTCCGATGGGAAAGGCAATTCAGCCGTCCGGCTAGAAGCCGGACTCGATTTCGGAACAACGTTCACCCGGGGTTTCACCACCGGGCTATTCTCAACCGTGCCGCAAAAGGCGCGGCACTGCTCGCTGACGATGCTCTCTTCCGTAGGAATTAAATTAGACAGGCCTGCGGGATGCGCAGGCTTGTCCAAATTAGTTCTTGCGGAAATAGTTTTGAAGGGGCATGGCTTCAGCGCAAGCGGAGCCATGCCATCAGCCCAGACCTAGAATCGGGCTTCAGCCCCCGGCGCCTTTTTTCCAATTTAGAAGAGTACCTCAGCGGCTGAAAGCCGGATTTCAGGCCGGTCTTGACGGCACGGCTACGCTTCGCTGAAGCCGCGCCCCTTCAAAATCTGAGGAAACCAAGAAACACACCAGCTAATTTAGACAGTCTTGCGGGATGCCGCGTCTCTAATCTGCATCTGATCGGGGCGAAACGGCTAGCCAGACGGGGCACCCTGCCGCTCGGTTTCTCTTCTCTCTTTTCTCTTTGCTGTGGGGCAAGGTCCATGAGGAGTACAATTTGCTGCGCTTTGCAGAGTGATTTTCAGCAGGCTGGAATCGTTCGCGCAAGTTGAGTCATCTACTATCAAGGTTTCATAGGACCATTATCTTTAAGGCACTTATATGGCAGATACCAGCAAGAATCCAAAGAACGAAAGCATTCCCGAACCGGTCAAGGATATTCAACTGCCGGAGGGTGAACGCTCGCTGCCGGTTCTTCCGGTGCGCGACACCGTGCTCTTCCCTCACGCGGTATTGCCGCTGACGGTTGGCCGCGACAGCTCGGTCCAGCTAATCAACCAGTTGGGCGAGGAAAAATCCATTGTAGTGGTGGCTCAGCGCGAAGCCCGCGTCGACACCCCGCAACCCACAGATCTCTACAGCATCGGCACACTGGCTACCGTCCACAAGGTAGTGAAGATGCCGAACCAGAGCCTGTTTGTCTTCACCGAGGGCGTGGAGCGGGTGCATGTACGCGACTACCAGCAGCTGACACCCTTCATGCGGGCTACGGTGGAAACAATTTCAGAGAGCAAAGCCGATACCGGCCCGGAGATCGAGGCGCTGCAGCGCAACGTTTTGACGTTGTTTCAGCAGATCGTTACCGGCTCTCCCACGCTCTCCGACGAGCTTCAGACGGTAGCGATCAACATTGAAGAGCCTGGAAGACTGGTGGACTTCATCGCTTCATCGCTGCCCTCGCTCTCGACCACCGACAAGCAGGAAATCCTGGAGATCACCGACGTTAAGCTGCGTCTGCAGAAGATCAACAAACACCTCGCCAAGGAACTCGAAGTTCAGCAACTGCGAAACAAGATCCAAACGGAAGTCCAGGATCAGGTGCAGCAGTCGCAACGCGAGTACTACCTGCGCGAGCAGATGAAAGCTATCCAAAAAGAACTCGGGGAACAGGATGAAACCCAGCGCGACACGGAGGATCTAAAGAAGAAGATCGAAGCCGCAGGCATGCCGGAAGATGTGAAGAAAGAGGCGCTCAAGGAGTTGACGCGGCTCGGACGCATGTCGCCGATGGCTGCTGACTACTCGCTGACGCGCAGTTATATCGAGTGGCTCGCAGTGTTGCCCTGGAGCAAATCTTCCGGCACGGACGTCGACATTACGAAAGCGAAGGAGATCCTCGACGAAGATCACTACGATCTGCAAAAGGTGAAAGATCGTATTCTTGACTACCTTTCTGTTCGCAGGTTGAAGCCGGGAATGAAAGGTCCGATCCTCTGCTTTGTTGGCCCTCCAGGTGTCGGCAAGACCTCACTGGGGCGCAGCATCGCCCGTTCCCTCGGACGGAAGTTTGCCCGCATCTCTCTGGGCGGCATGCACGACGAGGCTGAGCTTCGCGGTCATCGGCGCACCTACATCGGCGCGCTTCCGGGACAGATCATTCAGAACCTGCGCAGAGCCGAAACCAACGATCCGGTCTTCATGATGGACGAAGTGGACAAACTCGGCCGCGACTTCCGCGGCGATCCCGCGTCCGCGCTGCTCGAGGTTCTTGATCCGGAGCAGAACTTCACGTTCCGCGACAACTATCTGGACGTGCCCTTCGATCTATCGAAGGTGCTGTTCATCTGCACGGCAAACATGCTCGATCCCATTCCGGAACCGCTGCGTGATCGCATGGAAATTATCGAGCTGCAGGGATATATCGAGGACGAAAAGGTCCACATCGCGTATCGCTACCTGATACCGAGGCAGATTGAAGAAAACGGCATCACGCCGGAGCAAATCGAGTTTCCGGAAGAAGGGGTGCGTTACATTATCCGGCACTATACGCGTGAGGCAGGCGTTCGCAATCTGGAGCGCAACATCGGCACAATGTGCCGCAAGCAGGCCCGCCGCATCGCGGAAGGCAAGACTGACAAGCTGGTTGTCACCAAGGAGATCGTTCAGGAATTTCTGGGCGGCATTAAGGTGCGCGTGGACACCGAAATCGCCGAGCGCACCAAGCGTCCTGGCGTGGCGGTGGGACTTGCGTGGACTCCGGCAGGCGGCGACGTGCTCTTCATTGAAGCCAACAAGATGAAGGGCAAGGGCGGCTTCACGATGACTGGACAACTCGGCCAGGTGATGCAGGAGTCGATGCAGGCCGCGCTAACCTGGGTCCGCTCCAACGCGCGGCAGCTGGGATTGGATGAAGAGTTCCTGAAGGAGCTGGACATCCACATACACGTGCCCGCAGGAGCTGTTCCCAAAGACGGACCTTCTGCAGGCGTCACGATGGCGACAGCCCTCGTTTCCCTGCTGACAGGAAAGCAGGTTCACCCACTCACGGCGATGACCGGCGAGATCACGCTCAGCGGCAATGTCCTGCCAGTGGGCGGAATCAAGGAAAAAGTGCTGGCTGCAAAAC
>QIBC01000207.1 GCA_003225215.1 Acidobacteriota bacterium | reverse complement strand
AGCGGTTCGCGCACGATTACGAGCAGGCGCTGGCCCCTGCGAGCTGATCTCCCAAAACAACGTAAAGCCAACTATCACGCTTGGGCGAATGCCAGAATCATTTATTAAGTCGTGCCTCTAATCGCTTCATGGTGCACTCGCGCAAGTAAGGCGCATTCGTTTCGAAGTTCAAGAAAGGAACAAAGTGATTTCAGACGCTGCAATCGAGATATTCAAGAGCGCATCCATCCAACCAAGGTTTCTCACCTTGACACATGAGGATGTCAGCCGGCTCGAGTCTCTTGCCAAACAAGTGAAAGAGGTTCTCGATCGCGGAGTCGCGCGAGACGAAACTCCCGAATGGCTCAAGCCTCACGCAAATGGAAATGGCACGCCCAAGTAGCTGGAGCGACAGACCGGACCCCTCCTTGGGGCGACAACTGCGTTCTTCCGTCATCGGGCCTTCCAAGGCGCAGCAGCTCGCATGAGCGGCGCTGGGAGGCCGAAGTTGACGAAATTGCGTAAACTTATTGTTGGCCCTTCAGGAGGCTGTGCCATGGCGCGTCGCTCATCGAAATCAAGATCCAAGCCCTCGACCCCAGGTGCACGCGCCCAGGAACTCAGTAATCGAAACAATGGCCGCGCGCCACGCGAACCTCTCGCGTTTGATCCACAATTACTCCTAAGCAAGCTGGGAACTGCAAAAACCGTTCATCAGTATCGTGACAAGCAGGCGGTGTTTTCGCAGGGGGACGCAGCTGATGCGGTCTTCTATATTCAAAAAGGTAGAGTCAAGCTCACCGTGGTTTCCAAGCGCGGTAAGGAAGCCGTAATTGCAGTCTTGCAGCAGGGTGACTTCTTCGGCGAAGGATGTTTGGCAGCTCAGCCTCTGCGTATTTCCTCGGCGGCTGCCCTGCAAAACCTGACCATCATGCGACTCGAGAAAAAAACCATGGTGGGATTGCTGCATCAGGAGCCGGAATTTGCGGAGATGTTTATCGCGTATCTGCTCTCCCGCAACATTCGCATCGAAGAAGACCTGGTGGACCAGCTCTTCAACTCCAGCGAAAAACGCCTGGCGCGCCTGCTTCTCCTGCTTGCGCATTATGGCAAGGATTCAAAGCCCGAGACGGTCCTTCCCAAAATGAGCCAGGAAACGCTGGCGGAGATGATTGGCACAACGCGTTCCCGAGTCAGTTACTTTATGAACCGATTCAGGAAGATGGGATTTATCGATTACAACGGCACCTTGCACGTCAATAGCGCATTGCTTACGGTTGTTCTTCGGGACTAGCTAGAGAAGTGTGCGCCGAACTCAAAAAAGAGAGTCAGCGCTGCATTTGTTATTTCCTCTTACTTGGCTCATGCCCAACGATTCAATGAGTGGTTAATGATTTCCGTTTTCCTGTCGGCACTAAGTTCGACAACTCCGCCTTGCGCCGTAGAAGAAGGCGATGAGCCTCCAATCGTGTTGCTTCGATACGGAGGACTTCAGCTCTGGCCTTCGCAGCCATTTCGTCCAGCAGTTTAGATCTTTTCACGATGTTTCTTACAGTAACCCTTCGTCTCGTTCAGGTATGAGCAATTCGGTACACACAATCGGGGCTAGGCACTCCTCGCGCTTCCGTTAAGCTCTGTTTATTCCTCCTAGAAACAAGTTTTGAGCTGTTCTATACAGTTCCAGCTAGGGGATTGTAGCCGGAGCTGCTAACTGGATCCGCCAAATAGGGCCGCCGTTGTAGAGTGGGCCTTCTAGCTTGACGAATGCCGGAGCTTCGCCACTCAGAACCCATACTTGCATGTCTGGCGGCTGCTTGCCCACGAGAGGCGCTACCAAGCCAGCAACACCTCCGATTTTCACCTTCACAACGTAGTGCATCGCTTTATGTTCGGTGCTACCACTCGACAACGATTCCTCGCCTTGTGGAAGGATAACTAGCTTGACCAATCGCGGCTTAGGGGTGGTCGCCAACAGGGACACTGTCGTTTGGGGCACATTTGGTTGAATGTGCTTCACCAGCGTGAAAAGCATGCCGTTGGCGAGGTCGGGCGGCAGTTTGAGCTGCCGCTTTATCACTTTCTCTTCCTCACCCCGGTCTTTGTAGTGCACCGTGATTGTGTCCGCGGATGCGTCGATCGACGTCTCCATCGGCTGCTTGAACGATGGACCTCGCTCAATGAGATGGTCGCTCAAAAGCCGGAAGCTGCCACCTTGAGAAAAGATGGCCTTGTCGTCATATAGCGAACCATCTTTGAAGCGGAAAACCAGATGGCTGGTAACGCGATCACCCTCTGCGATCTGTGTCATCTCGCCGTCGGCGAGGCTCTTGCCCTCAAGGGTACGCAGCGCGAGAAAGCCATGCATTAAGCCTTCCTTGTGGCGCACAGGTACCCGCTCAGCACTCAGCGCGCTTGCTGCGAGCAGGGTGGCGCAAGCCAGGGCGAGCAGCCTGAACCGAACACGTTCTACCATTGCCATATCCCAAAACGAAAATTGGAGAAACGCATCGCCGCCGGGGTTGCGGAAATAACCTTACTTTCCGCAACGAGGTGTTCCGCAATTATGATCGTCTGGCGGCGCAGTCGGTCCCAAATCTAATCTGCGGGCCGGGGAGTGAACTAGGTTCTTTCGCCCCATGCAAGAGTGCTTCCCCAGACAACGCCGAGCCATTCTGGAACACACATAGAAGATTGCCCAATTTCGTGAGATGGGAGCGTCTCGGCTAAGGGTTTTCCATAATCTGAAGAGCGAGGGGTTCGATCTTGTGAGCTGTTTTGACCAGATCGCATGCCTTATCAAAGCTCATAATCTGATTGGTGAAGTTATGCATTTTCTGCGGCAAAGATCGTAACGGACTCGCTCAGGAGGCTTCACGCGCACGAGTGATGTAGGCGCCAATTACGGCGGCAAAATCTCTCTTCGAACGAACAATCCGCACAAGTCTTGCGCCGATTGCAAATGTCTCAAAGAAAGCGGGCGAACATGAGCACGAATATGCTCAGCACGGTGCGACTCCTAACAGCGGCCTTCGTACTATCCCAAGCATGCACCATCGCACAACTATCTGCTCACGATCAGAATCTCGGCGCTTGTAAAGATGGCTGGTCATTGTGCGACCGCACGACTCTAACTCCAACTGAACTCGCTGAAGTGAGTCGAGCGCGCCATTTCAAAAATATTGCCGATTGCCGGAGCGGATTGCCGTCGTGCGATCCATCGCAACTCACTCCTTCGGAGGCCAATTCGGTAGCCGTCGCTAACTACCAGAGGAATCTCTCCGACTGCAAGTTTGGTTTGCAGTCTTGCGATCACTCCAAACTGAATCGCCGGGAGGCGATCATTGTCTCCGATAGCGAACGCGAACGTAACCGGTCCGGTTGCATCGACGACCTCGGCTCCTGCGACCCATCGCAGCTCACCGCCGGACAGCGGATCGAGTTAGCCCGCGCAACGAAACGACGAAACATGTCGAATTGCCAGAATGGTTCAGATCTCTGCGACTTTTCGAAACTTACACCTTCGGAGACCAGGCAGGTGCAAGTCTCTGCGCATCAGCGTAACGACGAGAACTGCCGCAACGGCTGGGGATCATGTGACCATTCGAACCTGTCGCCGCTTGAGTTGAAGCATGTGCTCTCGCTTGAGCACCAGCGCAATCTAGAGAATTGCAGAGAAGGCGAGGGCTCTTGCAACTTTAGCGAGCTTAGCCAAGCTGAGAATACCGCCCTGCAAAGCAGAGATCACCAACGAAACCTGAAGGCATGCACTGAAGGCATCGGTTACTGCAACCGTTCTTTTCTGACAGCGCTGGAACTCAACTCTCTTCCCCCAGAACAGCCGGCGAAAAAGTAATACCGGGCACAAGGATTTATGACTGCTAACCGAGCACTGGAAGGTGATTGCTGAGCGCACAACAAGACGTTTGTAAATTGTCCGACGTGGTTGCCGCCAAGATTCGGACCGGGGAGATGTTCACCGCTCTCCGAGCTGAAGGTTTCATTTCAGCACACGTCGTGCGGTGTCCGGGTTGCGAGTGCAGTTATCGTATCTTCTACCGTTATCCCGATGCGGGACCATCCGCACGCGAGCGACAGACGAGAGCGGTGTTTTTCGGCACTCGCATCGCAAAGTCACATCCAAACCACACCGAAGAATTTATTGATGCGCACGAGTAAAGGAGCCCAACCATGAGTGCGACATACAGGATTTCCAAGTCGCCATCGGCGCAATACGCCGTGGTTAAGAACGGAGGAAGCTCCGCAATTCTTTCAGCCTCGGAGTTGCGCCAGCTCTGTCAAAATATGGGCCAGCCGTATGCCCATCTCATGGCCGAGCTTGAGAACAATGACGTGGTGGAACTCACGGTCGCGTATGGACAGGTCCAGCGTCCATCGATCGATTCGAGTGGATCTGATCTGTAACCTATCAAAGGAGAGTCGCTATGGAAGTTTCAATCAAGCCTGACGAAGAGCGGAAAGAAACCCCAACTAATCTGGCTGCCGAGGATGCCGTTGCTAAAAACCAGAAGGCCGCCGCGTCAGGGGATCGGCAGTCTGGTGAACGCACGAATACCGCCCGCAAAGATCCGCGTGCTGCGGAAAAACTAGCCAGGAAAAAGAGAATGAAGGCCGCCCACCGCCGGAAGTTGAAGGCCTCCCACGCCAAGGGGTAGTTATTTTAAAGGCGTGCTCGGCGTGCAACCATCAGGTCCTTGGTTGTTCGGAACGGAAGTACCCATCAACATTCAATTTAAAGAACAATGGTGCAATATTGTGGCGCTCGCGCTTTCCTGGATCGGCCAACACTCGCGTACTCAATTTCATGCAAAACCCGTGACCTCAGTTCCGAACCGGTCTGGAGAGGTCTAATCGACCGAGACTTTTCTCAGCAATGTGAAGTTGCCGAGCATTTTTCCCACGCCCAACGCAACGCTGCAAAGAGGGTTGTCTGCAATGGAAACCGGTAATCCGGTTTCGTCTCGAATGCGCTTATCCAGATTCGCCAGCAATGCCCCGCCGCCGGTGAGAAGGATGCCACGATCGCTGATGTCCGCTGAAAGCTCGGGTGGAGTACGCTCTAACGCGGCCCGAATCGCGTTCACGATGGTAGAAACACATTCTGCCAATGATTCTCGAACCTCGCCGTCGTCGACTGTGATTGCTTTCGGTACACCTTCTACGAGGTTACGGCCTCTGATTTCCATCGTGCGTGGTTTCTCGAGTGGGTAAGCGCTTCCAATTTCAATCTTGATTTGCTCGGCAGTCCGCTCACCGATCAGTAAGTTATATTTTCTCTTCACATAGTTAGTGATGGCTTCATCCATCTGATTACCTGCCATCCGTAGCGACCGCGAATAGACGATGCCATTGAGCGATATCACAGCGATGTCAGTCGTACCGCCTCCGATATCCACGACCATGTTGCCTATAGGCTCGCTGATGGGCAGGCCTGCACCGATCGCGGCCGCCATGGCCTGTTCCATCAAGTGAACTTCGCTCGCGCCGGCACGGTAGGCAGAATCGGTAACCGCGCGCCTTTCCACTTGGCTAATTTCCGAAGGGACCGCGATAACTATGCGTGGGTGCAAAAACATTCGGCGTTTGCATGCCTTGCGAATGAAGTAACTCAGCATTCTTTCGGTGACTTTGAAGTCAGCGATCACACCGTCCCTCATAGGCTTAATGGCCACGATGTTCCCAGGAGTGCGGCCCAGCATTTCCTTTGCTTCTTTGCCGACTGCTTCGACTTCGCCCGTGTTCTTGTTGATTGCCACAATTGACGGCTCATTGACCACGATTCCCCTGCCGCGCACGAAGACGAGTGTATTGGCGGTGCCGAGATCGATAGCAAGATCATTAGCCAGGATTGTGGACAGTGAAGGAATCCTAAGAAACCGCCATCCTGGATAATGCCCGTCGAATGACATCACGGTATGTAGACGAGGATCGGAGTAGTAGATTGTTGAGGGGAAGAGGGCATGGGAGAGCACTCAAACCGGTGGTGATTATCTTCGCGTCGCGAGCTACGAGGTGGAATTATGCTCACTCATATGAGGTAGCCAAGGCGGAGGGTAGACCGTCGAACTCGTCCCTTAGCCGACCCAGAACGTTCATTAGGTCGGCATCTTCTCCACATTGGATAATCGTGAACGGGAAGATTGAACTATCACGATGCCTCATTCCCATTTCGCTGCGGAATGGGAGAAGCGTCGAGGACTCGCTTGGTAGTGCCGTATGACTCGCCAATGGTAGCTGCCTTTCGAGAGGAAGTGTCTGGAAGTACTCTCGCCGGCAAACTCCTTACTGGAAACATCAGTAATTGTCGCAATTACCGGTACTTCTGGAACGCATTCAGACTTCGGTCTGCCTTTATTTCTCAACGGGCAATGCTCTCACCCGGTGCGACAAGGCGGCTGCTCCAGAGAGTTGCCGTTGAGGTGGGTACCTCGACAAGTCCTTTCACAACGACTCACTTCCCGGCGTTCGATCAGTTATCGAGGCTACGGACATTCGCGGCAGCGTCTTTAACAACAGTAGCGAACTGGCGAATAAACCCGCGCAGACAATGTTGGCCGTCAAATGCACATTGGAGGACATGGTCACGGGGAACACGGGATTAAAGAGCGCGCAAACCGCGAGAAATACCGCGATCCAGACGTAGTTTTTCAACTGAATCGCCTGGCCGACTACAACCAGCGCCGCCACACAGACGAGAAACGACAACAACGCTTCATAATTCGGAGACCGCCAGAACAAT
>QIBC01000206.1 GCA_003225215.1 Acidobacteriota bacterium | reverse complement strand
TTTTAACCGGTTCTTGCCCCCTATTGGGTCTCCGAAGTACAAGGCCGGAAGTTACAAACACATGAAAGCAGAGCAGCTATACTCTATGAAGCTACTGGCAGGCTGGGGAACCTGGCTTGAAGGTAGTCTTTTCCCTTCCGTACTGGGAGAATCAAGCGGCTTGGATTTTTATTATCTTGGAAATCGCACCAAGGGCTTGACGCCGTCTAACCATTCAGCTCTGAGCGGAGTTGAAGCTGGTTTGAGAATTTTTTGTGTCGCGCCGCCTATGAAGAAGATCAGTCGGGAGAGCGCCTTGCTGGCCATTAGCGTTGTATTAACGCTGCTTGCTACAGCGTGCGAGACTTCGGAGAAGACAAAGCCGCATACAGCGCCGGTTGCCCAAGCGCACGCACCGACGCTAATCGCTCAGGCCAAGAATCCTCAAGCTAAGCCTGCTTCTCCTGCCGCAGCCAACCAAAAGCCAGTACTGGATGCCGTCGATCGAATCGTCCAACAAGCCGAGAAGCAGTATCAACAGGGCCAGCAGGAGTACGCTGCCGGACACCTTGAAGGCGCCAAACAGAGTTTTGATCGGGCTGTGAACGTCTTGCTGGAGGCAGAGATCGACGTGCGCTCCGACGAGCGCCTGCAGCGCGAGCTCGACAAGATTACTGAGGGAGTCAATCAGCTCGAAGTTGCTGCCCTGCAGCAAGGTGACGGATTCACCGAGCAAAAAGCGCAGCCGGCTCCCATCGACGAGGCCAACGACGTAACTTTCCCGGTTGACCCAACGCTAAAGGCCAAGGCGGAAGCGCAGGTGAAAGAAACCCGCTCCGACCTGCCTCTGATCATGAACGATTACGTCGCCGGGTATATCAATTTTTACTCCACGCGGGGACACGGTACCGTCGAGCGCGCCTTGGTTCGATCAGGACGATATCGCGACATGATTCTGCGAGTCTTGAAAGAAGAAGGAGTTCCCCAGGACCTGATCTATCTTGCCGAGGCTGAATCCGGCTTTGAGCCTCTGGCATTGTCTCGAGCTGGAGCGCGCGGAATGTGGCAGTTTATGTCCAGCCGGGCCTCCGGCTACGGGTTACAGCGAAGCTGGTGGATCGACGAGCGCCAGGATCCTGAGAAGGCCACACGCGCAGCCGCCCGCCACCTGAAAGACCTCTACAACCAGTTTGGCGACTGGTATTTGGCGATTGCGGCCTACAACTCCGGTCCCGGCAATGTTCAGCAGGCGGTCCGCAGAACCGGTTATGCCGACTTCTGGGAGCTGTACCGACGCAACGTACTGCCAAAGGAAACGAAGAATTACGTTCCTATCATTCTGGCCTTCACCGTCATGGCCAAGAACCCGAAGCAATATGGACTGGGTGATGTTCAGCCGGCTCTTCCACTCGAAACAGATACCGTTCGCATCGACTACCCGGTCGATCTTCGCCTGGTCGCAGAGTGCGTTGACACGGACATTAACCGCCTAACCGAGCTAAACCCCAGCCTCCTGCGCTTAACCACACCCAAGGATTCAGTCTACGACCTTCGTTTACCCGCCGGAACCAGGGAGAAATTCCAGCAGGCGATCGCGGCTATTCCCATGGATAAGCGAGTGGCTTGGCGATATCACCACGTTGCTTCTGGCGACACTCTGGACAGTGTTGCACGCTATTACCGCACCACTCCGACTGCGATCCGTGAGGTCAACGAGCTGCCCGGCGAACAGCTCCGCGCCGAAAGCAAGATCATTATCCCGGTAACGGCGGGCAAGATCGCCGGAGTTGGAGCGGTGGCGTACTCCAAGAAGCCGACTCACTATCGAGTCCGGAGTGGCGACACCGTAGCCTCAGTCGCAGACGATTTTGGCGTTCCTGCGGACCGTCTGCGCCGCTGGAATGGTCTGAAAGGCAACCGGCTGGCCCACGGAAGAATCCTGGTGATTTATCGGCCGGTAGCGGCAGAGCAGTCTGTCGTAATTAACAGTCCTTCGCGCCACTCGAAAGCCCATCGCAAATCTAGCTCTTCGACCCACGCCAGCGGCAAATCGACCCATAAAGACTCGAGTAGAGCGTCCAAATCCCCTTCCCAGAAGAGTACCTCGGCCAAGAGCTCTGCCTCTGACGCTTCGCAACGGGCCGCTGCAAGCAACTCCGAGCGCGCTTCTGCCGGCCTGCGCTAAAACTCATCAGTAATTGTTTATATCTCCGGCAGCATTCAAGTTGACACCGAAACAGAATGAGTTGCTATAATCCGCGCCTGCATCATTTTGTGCGCGAGCATTCATCACCGTCATGATGGGCTCAAAAATTCAGGAGGAAAAATGAGCTTCGACGATCAGACACTCTATGGCCGTAGCGAGGATGAGATGGACGATTACGGCGATTCGGGCCTGGACGAAGAGTCCATGGAAGACAGCTACGACGAGGAAGAAGAGGAGGAAGAGCTGGCCGGCGGAGCCGGTGGTGGTGGAACCCCTCGCCCGAGTGGCGGCGGAGGACTAGCGGAACCGTCCGGAGGCGCTCCTGGCGGTGGTGGAGCAGCCGGTGGTGGTGGAGCAGCGCGCCCAGCGGCCAAGAAGAAGAGCCCGGCCAAGAAAGCTGCAAAGAAGAGCGCGAAGAAAAAAGCTCCGGCAAAGAAGAAGGCCCCCGCAAGAAAGAAAGCGGCGAAGAAAAAATC
This sequence comes from Acidobacteriota bacterium, assembly GCA_003225215.1. GTDB lineage: Bacteria > Acidobacteriota > Terriglobia > Terriglobales > Acidobacteriaceae > Gp1-AA112. Next base: position 8,051 of record QIBC01000206.1, on the reverse strand, counting down.
GTCTTCGCGGCGCAGTGCGGGAGGAGCAAGAAAGAAGTCTGCTTCGCGTGGCAGTGCAAAGAAGAAAGCCAGCAAGGGCCGCAAGAAAAAATAACGCAGAATCGGGATTTTGTTTTCCAACGCGCCCATGTAGGGACGCGGCATGCTGCGTCTCCACGAAGTTGCTCGGGCGGCAACCAATCGGTAACACTACCGTGCTGTTGAACAATCTGAGTCAAAGCAAAAGCCGCGATTTACGTCGCGGCTTTTTATTTTGCAGAATGTCTTTTCAGGATTGCGTTAACGTTTGCCTTGAACGGCGTTGAGGCAGCGTCCGTATAACTCAATGAGCTGCGCAGCGTAATCTTCAGGTTTGGGAGACGTGATTCCCGTGAACCCTGGAGTCGTGGTGCCGCGTCCGTACTGGGTAGTGGAGGCGATGAACTTCATCATGTCGAGTGCAATGTCTTCGTTGCGCCGGGAGCCAAACGTGGCGGGCAATGCTTCCATGAACACTTCTCCTCTAAAAATGTGGCAATTTCGATGCTAACACGCGAGAAGTAGTCAGTTCTCAGTAGTCAGTTGTCAGTAAGGGCTACGATCAGCGAGAGAATTTAAATATGCATATTCACAAATTTAGCGAACCTGAGCCTTTGGTTTTACTGAATACTGAGAACTGATAACCGACAACTTTTCAATCGCAGCCCGACAGATCGCAACGCGAAACGATCGATACATCAATGCAGAAGGCGCTACTCATCTACAATCCGTTTTCAGGATTCCGTCGGCACCAGCGTGTCCACCAGGTGGAAGCCGCCGCCGACGAGCTGCGCCGCTCCGGAGTGAAAGCGAAAATCTTGCCGTCGCGCGGTCCTTCGAAGGCCGGCGCCCAGGCGAAAGAAGCCATCGAGGCGGGATACGACACGATTTTCGCCTGCGGTGGCGATGGCACGATTCATGACGTGCTCCAGGGCATGGTTGGTACCGAGGCCGCGCTTGGAGTCATACCGCTAGGAACCGCGAACGCCCTGGCTGCCGACTTGAAGATCCCTCGCGATCCCATTCGCGCCATTCAGCGCCAGTTGCAATACCGGCCAAAGACAATCGCCGCTGGAATGATCGAACACTGCAACGATCATCCTCCCAAGCGGCACCGTTACTTCACCGTGATGGCAGGGGTTGGGCCCGATGCGCTGCTGGTGTACTCACTCTCTGCCGAGGCGAAGGCTCGTTGGGGAGTCGCCGCCTATGTGGCAAATTCATTGTGGGAATACATCACTTACCGCCACGCCCCGTACAGTTTAGCCGTGACGTGAGATCATTTGCCGCGCGATCCCCGGCTGCGAAGATCGCCGCGTTTATTGCGAGGCCGACGGCGAATGCTTATGGCGGCTGCCTGTGCGTATCTCGATCCAGCCAAATGCGTTCAATCTGCTCATGCCGCACGAGTCTGTGTAATCCCTATCGGAAGCCGCCGTTCCTCCCAAAGACTGTCATCCCTCGCGCCGCAACCACAGCCGCATTCTGATCGGGAACCTGGTTGTTGCGGCGCGGGGAATCTGCTGTTTCTTTGATTGTCAGAAGCAGATCCCCCGGACAGCATCAGCTTTGAAGAAACACTGGCAGCTATGCGGCGGTCCGAGGGATGACAGTGTGTATATGGTTTGGTGTCTACATAGTTTGACAGCATCGGAAAATCATCCACAAAATCACAAAATCGACCGATCCCAGCTTCTAAAGGACTTACACGACGCGATCCCACCGAGATCCCACGAGCGCCATGGGATCGATCCCACAGCCCTCTGGGATTGAGGTGGGATATCCCACCAACTGCGGGTGGGATCGTTCTGGGATCGCGGTGGGATTTCACAATTTCTCCATGGGATCTGTACCTTCATTCATTCATAGTTTTCTGCGCCAGGCGCAGGCCATCAAAGATGGCGCGCGCCGTCTTTTCTTCGATCTTGTTGTCGGCGAGAAGCGTGCACACCCGCATGATGGCGAGCTGAAGGCCGCGTGCGTCCTCCAGGATGGGCATCTCAGCAGGCTTGGCCGCCGCTTCCGCGGCGTCGCGCATCTTTCGCGCCTCGCTATGGAAGTAACAGAACTGGTCTTCCTTGAGCGCGGGAGAGCCACATGACTTGCCGTTGGTCCTGACGTGTGCACATCGCGGCGCGCTGTCCGCGACCCTTAGCCGAGCCAGCCGCTTTGCCTGTGTCCGTGCCTCTTCCCGCAATGCGCGCAGATCTTCGATATCGTCCATCTCCTCGATAAGCTCTTCGATCTCCTCGGCGGACATGGATCCCACGTTGGCGACGCGTCCCGAGAGACCGGAGGGAAGCGCGCGGGCATGCTTCTCCTGTTCTGATTCGGGAGTCTGCTTTAGGGCTCCGATTTGTTGAGCCGGGGCGCAATCTGCTTTGGAGGCAGCGATCGCCAAGGCTTTATTGGAACTTGATTCGGCACTGTTCTGATTCTTAGGCACTGGAATCTCCTCGTTTGTGGTCACAATTTCCTGAACAACATGCTCGCCGCCAGTGGGACCGATTTCTTTCGGCGTGTTCGCGTGCAGCGGCGTGCCGTCGGCATGAAACTCCTCGACGGAGCCATCTGGCCGTATATAGCGGGCGATGGGAATGCTTGAATCCCAGTTCACACATTCCTCTTCGACACGCTGGCTGTACTCCTCACCGTTGTTCTGTACTATGAGATGAACAACTCTTAAGCTCATTTCGGCTCCTTCTTCGTCCGACTCTTCTCATCCCTGCTACTGCGAGTCAGCACTGGCGTCAAGACGTGCTACTCGCTGTTATCCGTCGTTCTACTTCGGGAATCAGCTGTAGAAAAGAAAGGAGTTGGGGAACATCAAAAGAAACCGTTGTGAAGCTGATTTTGCAAGTCGTTCGATCTGGACGGGTTAAAGTTCCGGTTTAGAACGACGGAATTCCATCCGTTGCCCTACAAAACTTGTGGAAAACGTTCTAAGGCCCATGTAACGACAAGGCCAGAACTGAACACGGAGGTTACGGAGACACGGAGGAGAGAGCGGAGGGGGGTGAATTTCTTCTTCGATCTCATCGGCGCGATCCCCTGCATATGTTCAGTGCCTCAAGAACCTGAATCGCAATGAGGGAATTCATCGCGTCGCGAATAGCGCAAATGAAGACCGTCCTCCGCCGCCTCCGTGATCCCCGTGTTCAATCTGGTTTTTTCGGCGGGCGCAGTCTGAGAGCGACGCCTGGAGTCTTCACCTAACGTGCTACTCCTCCTGTTACCTGCTTCAGAGACTCTCGATTGATTTCCACCTGCCACAGCAGGGATACTCTTTGCATGAACTCGCGGCTAATCGTTGGGCTTTTGATCGCCGTGGGGATCGCAGTCCTTGTGCTGCTGATTACGCCAACCGTGCATGTTCCGTACATCGTCGTACACGGACCCATGACGGCGCTTCGTGCACAACGGGCGGCAGCGCTCTTCAACGCGCTCATGGGTGCAGGCGCTTTGCTCTTTGTGGGCTTGTTCTTACATCTCGGTAGGCTATGGGCGAGTCCGCAGCAAGGAATTGCGCCTGTGAAGGTCTCGAACGCGCCACATTTAAGTTGCACCTTGCGCTGCTGATCCAGCATCTCTGACTTATTCTCTTAAATCCGTCGTTCCATGCCACAAGTAACCGAATGGATCTGTGCGATCCAAAGGAGAAGTCTATGAAGTCTCGCGCATCTGTACTCGCGTTTGTCTTAACTCTGGTAGCCGCATTATTCCTGATCACCGGCTGCGCCAAGAAGCCGGTGGCCGCCAAGGTCGCAGCGCCTCCACCGCCGCAACCACAGCCAACGGTCACGTTGAACGTCTATCCGCAGGAGATCAAAAAAGGAGAATCGGCGAAGCTCACGTGGGAAGCCAAAGATGCCACGGATGTTACGCTGGAGTCGCTCGGATCGATGGATTTGAATGGCTCGATAGCCGTTAATCCTGCCGAATCCACGACCTATCGCATCATTGCGAAAGGTCCCGGCGGCACTTCCGATGCCACTGCTCGGCTCACAGTCAGTGTCCCGCCTCCTCCAGTGGCGACGGCAGTGCAGCCTTCCTTGCGTGAGCTGTTCGAGCGCAATATGAAAGACGCGTTCTTCGCCTATGACTCATATGACCTCGACAATGAGACTTCGCAGATACTTGGCTCGAACGCGAACTTCCTCCAGCAGCATCCGGAGCTGACGTTCACAGTAGTAGGCCATTGTGACGAGCGTGGGTCGGAAGAGTACAACCTGGCCCTGGGTGCCAGCCGTGCTGAGGCCGTAAAGCAGGCCCTGGTGAAACAGGGTATTGGCGGCGATCGGGTCGCAACCAATAGTGTTGGTAAAGAGCGGCCCTTCTGCACCGATTCCAATGAAGAGTGCTGGCATCTGAACCGACGCGGGCATTTCGTGCTTCCCGAATAACCAATTACTTACTATTTCTTGACCAAACGGGGCTGCTGGAGCAGCCCTGTTATTTGCTTCCGGTAGCCCTGTCCTTTTGCCGGCAGCTTTCGATTCCTGACCACTCGGCCAACTTGTGCCAACTCTAAATATGTAACCCCTTATCTCGAGCAGGGATCCGGGCGCCAGCTCGGAACATTTCATTAGGGAGGTTACGTCATGAGGAAAGCGATCCTCGCGCTAGCTCTGTCTTTTGCCCTATGTGGACTTGGAGTAGCGCAAAACAACACGAAGCAACTACAGATCACAAACGGGCCTACGGTAGAAGGAGTCGGCGACACCTGGGCGGTGGTCGCATGGACCACAAACGAAGGCTCCAGTTCCGTACTCCATTATGGAACCGATCAGAACAACCTGAACCAGACGGCACAGCAGGATTATCAGAAATCGCAGTCGTCACAGGGAGCCAATCACCGAGTGCGCATCGATAACCTGCAACCGGGCGCCACCTACTACTTCAAAGTTGACTCCGGCCAAGGCGAGCAAACCGGAACGACGGCCAGCAGCAACGTCGGCCAATTCACGACGAAGCAGGCCGGGCAGACATCACAAAATGGCCAAGGCGGAGCTGGGAACCTGCAGATCACCCAGGCTCCGAGTGTAGCCCGCGTGGGCGATACCTGGGCAGTCGTAACCTGGACGACGAACGCCGGGGGTAGCTCCGTCGTGCACTATGGCACTGACGCGAACAATTTGAGCCAGGTCGCGCAAGCGCAGTACGCTCAGGGTGCGAACGAGACGCGGCACCGCGTGCGTATCACCGGCCTGCAGCCCAACACGAATTATTACTTCACGGTTGATTCGGGAGAGGGACAAGGGACTGGAACTTCGGCCGCGAGCACCGTCTCGCAATTCACAACTAAGCCGCAGTGACAAGGCTACGGTAGAGACGCAGCATGCTGCGTCTCCTCCATGCTCCTTGGGCATCTCACAGGTTTGCAGCGCACAATCAGAATGGTGGAGACGCAGCATGCTGCATCTCTACCGTAAAAAACAAACGCGCTGCTCGTGCGAGCAGCGCGTTTCTCTTTTTTGATGAGGCAGCCTCTACGGATTGTAAAATCCACGATTCTTGCTGTACGGAGCATCGCCCGGCGTGCCGCGACGGAAGTGCCCGGACGGAATCGATTTGCCATCGCGCTCGTGCGCCAACAGCTCGATGAACCAGGCTTCGTGCTCCACTTCCTCATTCAGAATTCGCGCGGCCATGTCGTACGTGCGCGGATCTTTGCCGAAGGTCATATCGCAGATCTCGCTCCAGCTGCGAATCGCGCAACGCTCTGATTCCAGCAAAAGCGTGAGAATGTTTACTACCGTGGGTGGATTGGGAAGCTTTGCGGCCTCGCATCCAGCCTGATCGTGGAAGGCCGGCAGATCATTGGGCAATTCGCCGCCAAGCTCATATATGCGTGGGACGATCAGCTCCCAGTGGGCGCGATCTTCGAGGCGGGCATCCTCGCAAATTTCCTTGTAATCTTCGTACCCGGCCAGATGCATGCGCAGAATTGTGTAGTAGTAGTAAGTGCTGGCGAACTCTGCCGCTGCATTCGCGATCAGCATCTTGATGAGTTTCTCAACATCCACGCCACGCGCGCGTATCACTTCCACCCCAACGCGCTGGCTAACGTCGCCGTGTTTGACGACTGCGCCTTTTGCCATAATTTCCTCCGGTGAGAAGACTAAAAGGCAGGCTAGCGATAGGTCTAATATATCGTTACTATGTTTGTCATAGGCAAAACACATCGTTGAGAATGCCGGGAAAGGCGAACACGAAGGTCACGAAGGGAACTGAAGAGGTCACGAATTTCAAATCTATCAATCTGTGTGAAGTTCTGTAGCATCACCTTCTTCGTGACCTCACGCCTTGCCTTTGTGACCGTCGTGTTCGCCGTGCTCCCGCGATGCAGATTGTCAACTTTATGGAAGTCCATCAACTCCGTTATTTTTGCGCCGTCGCCGAATCCGGCAACTTTACCCGGGCCGCGGAGGCCGCGCGCGTCGCGCAGCCGTCCCTGTCACAACAGATTCACAAACTCGAAGATGAACTGGGCGCTAAGCTCTTCGACCGCCTGCCACGCTCCGCTCGCTTGACCCAATTCGGGAAGGCGTTTCTACCCAAAGCCCAGGCGATCTTGCGGCAGATCGGCGAAGCGCGGGTCGAGATTCGAGAGATGGCCAGCGTGGAGAGCGGGGAAGTCGTGCTGGGAGCTATCCCAACGGTCGCTCCTTATTTGCTTCCGCCGATGTTGAGCAGCTTTGGACGCCGGCATCCGAGCGTGTCGGTGAGCGTGGTGGAAGAAATCACGCCAACGCTGCTCGAGCGATTACATGAAGGAACGATTGATCTCGCATTACTGGCTCTGCCGATCGCGGGAGATGAGTTGATTTGCGACGAGTTGATGCAGGAGTCATTATTCGCTGTGCTGCCGGAGAAGCATGCGCTCGCAGGCAGGCGCTCTCTATTGCTCGACGACCTGCGCGCGGAGCCCTTTCTCTTGCTGAAAGAGGGTCACTGTTTTCGCGAAAACGCATTGCAGGCGTGCCGGCAATCGCGGATCAACCCCAAAGTGGTCTTCGAGAGCGGACAATTCGCAACGATTCTTGCCATGGTGTCGGCGGGAATGGGGGTTTCCGTGGTTCCGCAAATGGCGGTGGGCAATACTCCCGGCTGCCGGTTTGTAAAACTTGCCGATAAGGGTAGTCAGCGGCGGATAGGTGTGGCGCGATTGAAATACCGGTATCCGACAAGAGCGCAGGTCGCGTTGCTGGAACACTTGAAGAAGCGTGGGATGGCAAAGGCTGGTTGAAATTTCATTGTGGCACAGCCGGTTCGAGAGTACGTCCACGGGCGAGGAAACCCGGAGTTTCACCGGGCTATTTTCAGACGTGCGGCAAAAGGCGCGGCACTGTTCTCGGGCAGCGGCGCTCTCCTGGATGGGACTTAATTGGGACAGCCCTTGCAGCATGCTGCAAGCTCGTCCAAATTGGCTTTGCGGAAATGGTTTTGAAGGGGCATGGCTTCAGCGCAAGCGGAGCCATGCCATCAGCCCAGACCTAGAAATCGGGCTTCAGCCCAGCGCCTTTTTCCCAATTTAGAAAGGATACCTCAGCGGCTGAAGCCGGATTTCAGGCCGGCTTTGACGGCACGGCTACGCTTCGCTGAAGCCGTGCCCCTTCAAAACCTGAGGAAGCCAGGAAACATGCCAGCTTGGACAAGCTTGCAGCATGCTGCGTCTCTACCATGTACTGAAGCATTCCGCGCGGCTTAATGCACCAGCACACTCGTGATGAAATCCAATGCTCTCGGATCGTTCGATTGCCCTAACCAGAACACCGCTTGTTTCCTCACCGCAGGATTCCGGTTGTTTCTCGCCACCTCGATCAGCTTGGGTACTCCCTCGTGATCGGGCAGCTGCGACAGCGCAAACACTGCTTTCTTCTTCACATCGGTGTCAGGATCATTGTCGATTGAGTCGGTAATCACCCCGGCGACCTTTTTCCCTGCCTTCTGCGCCAGCCAAAACAGCGCTTGCCCGCGCACGCGCGAACTTGAGTCTTGCTTCGCCACATGAATTAACTCTTCCTCGGCCT
>QIBC01000205.1 GCA_003225215.1 Acidobacteriota bacterium | reverse complement strand
GACTGTCATCCTGAGCCCTGCCTTTGGGCGAAGGATCTCCCGGAATGCGTCAGATGGACTTGCCCCAGCCTGGCACTTTGGCGAGGAACCGGATGTTCTATGGTGAAAGAGCCATGTACGCGGCAATTACGTCCGAAATATCTCGGGAGATCCTTCGCCAAAAGAGGCTCAGGATGACAGTTCTGAACCTGTCCCGCTTTGAACCACGGGGTTAGGGAAAGCGTCAACAGCCGCAAGATCTTACTTCACCCGATCACCCGATGGCCCGATCACCCGATTCTCCTCAGGCCTGCTGCGCTGCCGGCGGGTTGCCCTGCTGCGGCCTTGGCGGAGGCTGCTGCTTCTTGCCTTCTATCTTCTTTGGAGGCGCCAGAATCGCATGCAGCGTGTTTCCTTCCATTCGCGGACGGAACTCGACTACCGCGCGCTCGCCAACTTCTTTCAACAGGCGCTCGAGTACCTGGCGTCCCAAATTGGTATGGGTCATTTCGCGGCCGCGGAAGAAGATGGTGGCCTTTACCTTGTCGCCCTGCTCGAGGAAGCGCAGTACGTGGTTCTTTTTGAACTCATAGTCGTGCTCGTCCACGTTAATGCGGAACTTCACTTCCTTGATGGTGATGACCTTCTGGTTCTTCTTTGCCGCGCGCTCCTGCTTTTCCTTTTCGTACAGGAACTTGCCGTAATCCTGGATGCGGCAGACCGGCGGATTCGCCGTGGCAGAGATCTCCACCAGATCAAAACCACGCTCGCGGGCAATTTTGAGGGCTTCAAAGGGTTGCATTACACCAAGCTGAGCACCGTTTTCGTCTATTACACGGATTTCGCGGGCGCGAATTCGCTCATTGGTGCGAATAGTACTGCGGCCAAAACGTTTGTCGATACATTCCTCCGGGGGATTGCGCGGGATCGCGCAGTTCAGTGGAGTATAGCACGAGAAGAAATCGGGTGATCGGGCCATCGGGTGATCGGGTGAGGTGACATCTGACTTCCTACACAGCGACGAAGCGCAGTGGCTACTGTCATCCTGAGCCCCGCTTTTTGGGCGAAGGATCTCCCGGAATATTTCGGATTTGATTGCAGCCGGTGGGGCTCTTTCACGAACAGCCCAGGTTTCTTGGCCAAAGTGCCGGGCAGCAGCAAGGAAGTTGGACGTATTCCAGGAGATCCTTCGCCCAAAAGAGGGGCTCAGGATGACAGTCTTTGGAAGTTTTTTCTGAGAATCAGAGGGCCCAAAACGGACAGCTATGCAGAGCCCTACTTCACCCTGGTACCCGATATTCCATGCTCTGTGAGTGACTCAACTCTGATGTTCATCCACTCATTTGCCAGGTGCTGTCCGTTAACTGCGACCTTCAGATAGTTGTCACTTAGAGCTTCAGTCGCGGCCGCGGCACGTCGAGCAAGCGTGATCGCCTCGATAGTTCTTCCCAAAAAGGAACTCCGGAAAACAAGATTCTTCTCTGCAGCCAAATTCCGCAATTCCCGATTCCGTTCTCGTGCAAGTTCGACCGGAACCTGGTCGGGCATCGCCGCTGCTGGAGTTCCGGGACGCGGCGAATACGTGAATACATGCAGGTAAGTGAGCGGCATTTGCGCGATGAAGGCGCGAGATTCCTCGAATAACTCATGGCTTTCGCCGGGAAATCCGACCATCACGTCGGCGCCGATGGCCGCGTCGGGCATCGCGGAACGGATCTTTTCCACCTTTTCGGCGTAGTGCCAGGGACGATACTTGCGGTGCATCTTGCGCAGAATGCGATCGCTTCCTGACTGCAACGGAATGTGGGAATGTTTGGCGATGCGTTTCGACGTCGCCATGAGGGTGATGAGGTCGTCGGTCCAGTCCATGGGCTCGATCGAACTCAGCCGAATTTTCTCCACCGAAGTGCGTTCCAGAATGACTCGAAGCGCTTCAACAAAGCGATTTATGGGGTCAAATCGGCGCGCTTGAGTATCAGAATCGCTCCCTAAGTCCCCAAAACTGCGCTTTTGAGGTGCAAAATCGCGTCCCCAACGCCCCAAATTGATGCCGGAAATGACGATTTCGCGGTATCCAGCGGCCTCTAAGTCGTGGATTTCGCGCAGAATATTGTCGATAGAAAGCGATCTACTGTGTCCTCGAACGTACGGAATGACGCAGAAAGAGCAGCGGTTATCGCATCCATCCTGGATTTTAAGGTTCGGACGAGTGCGCTCAATGGCCTCGAAAACCGGCGCGGATTGCAGCTCAGTGTGCGCAAAGATGTCGCTAGCGTAGATCTTGGGAGTGAAATTCGCGCCCTGAAAGCTGCTATTGAGCGCGGTTACCGGTACAAATCCGCCGCATTCGGTGGCGTTGGAACCGGCAATAATGTTCCCGATTTGGTGTTTATGAGAGTTTCCAACCACCCACGTGACGCCATCTAACGCCGCAATTTCCTCCGGCGCACGCTGTGCATAGCATCCGGTAACGAGAATTTTTGCCTCCGGACGCTCTCTTTTTGTGCGCCGAATGGCCGCACGGGCGTCCTGATCGGCCGCGGAAGTCACTGTACAGGTGTTAAGAACGACGATATCGGCTTCCGAAGTGGCGTTTACTCGTCGTAAACCGGTGTTTGCAAGTTGGCGTTCGATGGCAGACCCGTCCGCTTGGGCGGCACGGCATCCGAAGTTCTCAATGTAGTAACCTCTCACGGTGTTATCATAGCCGCTGAACGAGGTGCCCGGTTCGCCTCGCAACCTGAGTCGGCGCAATGCGCATCTGAGGTACTCTGGATGACTTTGTCATCTTCGATACGCTTAAACCCGCTCATATCGGTCCCCCTGGAGCATTCCCGATGAAACGTCGCATCCTGCTGGTTGATGACGAACTCGCTATCCTTCTCACGCTGAAAGCTATTCTCGAAATCAATGGATTTGAAGTGGATACGGCCGCTTCCGCTAATGAAGCCATCGCCCGGCTTTCAGGAAATTCTTACCAGATGGTTATCACCGACATGCGGATGGAAACCGAAACCGCCGGTTACGACGTGATCCGCGAGGCTAAGAAACAAGATTACGATCCGGCTGTGGCTATCCTCACCGCTTTTCCACTATTGGGCAGCGATTGGAAGGAAGAAGGCGCGGACTCCATGCTCGTTAAGCCCATGAATACGAACGATCTTCTGCGCCAGATCGAGGCGCTTCTAGTGAATCACGAAGACAGGCGCCAGGAACGCCAAAATTCGGCACCCCTTAAAAAAAAATCAGCTAATCGAGCGGCACAAGATAAAACCGCGGTCGCTCGGCATTCCTAACGCGAGTTAACGCGCGATAAAACACCCGCCAAATTGGGCGGGTTTTTATTTCTGAAGATTTCTTACATTTAGTTTGGATTCCGCGTCTTGGCTGTAGCGAGAGGCACGGATTCGCCCGTGCCGAAATGAGCGCATTATTTCCCGGCTTCAGGGCAAGTTAGAACACACGAACGTCGCGAAAATCCAGTCTTGGGAAGATCAGGCGCCTACGCGGTCGCGCTAACTGTGCGGCGCTGCTGGAAGCATTCCCGGCAAAATACTGGACGACCCTGGGTCGGCTTGAACGGCACAGTTGTCTCCTTGCCGCAATGTGAGCATGTCGTGCGGGTTTCGACTTTCTGATAGCTATTTGCTGGAGCCGCGCCCACTGCAGTGGCGCGCTTGGTCTTACAGGGTTTGCAGCGTTTGGGTTCGTTCTTGAACTGTTTATCGTGGAAGAAGAGCTGTTCGCCAGCCGTAAAGAGAAACTCAGAGCCGCAATCGATGCACTTCAGCAGCCTGTCCTGGAATTCCATGAGAAGCCCCCGTTCTCCCTCGAAACTGCACGAACTCCACTCCCGCGTGGCTACAGGGCGAAATCCGATTCTCGGGACCTGTTCCCCACTTCAGGTTCGGCCCGCCATTCCTTGCGGAATGGTTTACATCAAAACTCTGTAGACTGCGAAGTCTCGTCCAAATAGAAAAGGCCGCCAGTTTAGGCGGCCCTCTCTTTAGAGGTTGCTAGTCCTGTTCTTTGCGAACCTTCTTCCGATTCCGCTTGCGAGCCAGCGCTTGTTTCACGCGCTTTTTCTCACCGGGTTTCAGGTAGAAAGAATGCCGCTTTACTTCCTTAATGATGTCTTCAGTTTGAACCTTACGCTTGAAGCGGCGGAGGGCATTTTCCAACGGTTCACCCTCTTGCAGACGTACTTCCGCCAATAAACTACACCCCCAGACTGTTCCTGTTTGGACTTGGTAGTTATTGCAGCCTTAAGCCGGCAAGTCAAGCAGATTCCGCCAGAATTGACGGCTATTTCGGCTAGTTTTCCTCAGATTTCCGATAGCAGTGAAGAACTCAGGGAGTGGCACAAACACGACATGGTACCTTGCTACCTTCGCCTATATATCGCGGGAGTCGAAACCTCTCCACTGCTTTTTTGTGTGGGACAGAGGCCCTTTTCCAGGGCTCCTGTCCCAAGTAGACCATAGTATGTAACCTTCTTATTTATGAATGACATACGACAAGATGAGAGCTGTTCCCTATCCCAAACTGCTGAGCCCGTCGGGACAGTGGAACAAAGACATTCATGATCCGCTCCTACCAAGGAATTCGCCCTAGTATTCCCGATTCCTGCTTTGTAGATGAATCGGCTCAGGTGATTGGAGACGTCGTCCTCGGCGAACAGGCCAGTGTCTGGATGAACGCCGTCGTTCGCGGCGACGTGCACTCGATCCGCATAGGGGCGTATTCGAACGTTCAGGACTGCTGCGTCCTCCACGGCATGCGAAATCGGTACTCGGTCACGGTGGGTGAGTGGGTAACGGTGGGGCATAACGTAACCCTGCACGGCTGCACGGTCGAAGATACCTGCCTAATCGGCATGGGATCAGTCATACTAAATGGCGCCCGGATCGGGCGTGGTTCGATTATTGCGGCGGGCACCGTGATTCCGGAAGATACTGTGATCGAACCGAACTCGCTCGTCGTCGGAGTCCCTGGCAAGATCCGTAGGAAACTAACACCAGAGGACGAAGAGATGATCCTTCATTACGCGCGCAATTATCTCGACTACACACAGACATATCTGAACGAGCGGCGGCTGAAGACCGAAAACTAGGGGTGAACACGAAGGCACGAAGGAAACGAAGGTAGCGCCGGTGATCGAATCAACCTCGAATGCCGAGTGATGAGCGGCAAGTTTGCAGTTCGGTAGTGTCCTCCTCCCTCACCCTCGGGCCCTTCGTGTTCAAAGGTTTTTGAAGGTTTCCGGAGAACAAGAGGTATTGCAGTGCAGCACACAGTCGGCATTCTGATCTTTCCCGAGGTGGAAATCCTCGATTTCTGCGGACCCTTCGAGGTCTTCTCCGCTACACGTCTCAGCGAAGAACGACGGAGGGAAGAGCCTTCGCCTCTTCATGTAGTGCTCATCGCTGAGGGTGACGATCCCGTGTCGACTACCGGCGGCATGCACGTACTTCCTGACTTCACACTTGAGAACCATCCGCGGCTTGACATTCTGGTTGTCCCTGGCGGCTGGGGAACGCGCGCGTTGCAATCAAATAAACGCGTACTCGGATGGATCGCCCTCTGCGCTCAGCAGGCGAAGGTTATTTGTTCCGTCTGCACGGGCTCGTTCCTATTGGCCGGCGCCGGACTCCTGGGAGGACGTTCCGCCACCACGCACTGGCAATCTCTGCAGCGCATGCGCGAGACCTTTCCCAACGTTAACGTGCGCGACGATCTTCACGTAGTGAACGACGGCAACATCTTCACTTCGGCGGGAATCTCTGCGGGAATCGACATGGCTTTGCACCTAGTCGCGCTCATGTATGGAGCCGAAATAGGACGGGCAACTGCGCGTCACATGGAGTATCCAGTTCCCGAAAGTAACGCTCGACGCGTGGAAGCGCAGTATATCGCCGCAGCGAAGTAATCCTTTTCACCACGGAGACACGGAGTCACGGAGCGGTGTCATTCCGAACCGCGGTTTTTGTGGCGGTGAGGAATCCCTATCACTTTCAATCTGTGAATTAATTCGAGAACTGCAGCTACCTCTGATGCCCGGGGCGGCCCGCTACGTGGATAAGACATCCGAATCCCTCGCATATGCTGGGACGGCAGCAGCCCATAGGGTTTCCTCGCTGCCATAAAGCGGCTCGGAAAGACAAGAGAGACTGCCTTTCTCCGTGTCTCCGTGTCTCCGTGGTTAAATAAATCCAGGTGATCGCAAATTGACGATTAAGGCCGTGCGCGGCACGCGGGATCTGCTGCCGCCTGAGACTGAACTCTGGAACCGCGTCGAACAGACTGCACGCGAGGTATTCGCGCTCTACAACTTCTCCGAGATCCGCACTCCCATCTTCGAAGATACGCAGCTCTTTGCTCGCGGCGTAGGCGAAGCCACCGACATCGTTTCTAAAGAGATGTATACGTGGGAAGATCGCGCGCGAGCGCAGTCAGAGAAGGCTCAGTCTTTGACTCTGCGTCCGGAGAACACGGCTGGAGTCGTCCGCGCCTACATCGAGCACAAGCTGTGGGAGCGGCCTGGACTTCAGAAGCTCTACTACATTGGACCGCAGTTCCGCCGCGAAAGGCCGCAAAAGGGACGTTATCGACAGTTCTATCAGATCGGCGCTGAGGTAATCGGACCGTCGTCGGCTGGCAGCGAGTCACCAGCGCGCGATGCAGAAGTACTAGAAATGCTGGTGATGCTGCTCAATCGTCTCGAAATCAAGGATTGGTCGCTCGAACTCAACTCGGTGGGATCGCCGAACTCGCGTCCCCTGTACAACGAAGCCTTGCAAAAAGCGTTGAGCGGCGTTGTCGAACGCATGTGCGTTGATTGCCAGCGGCGCGCTGTGACGAATCCCCT
>QIBC01000204.1 GCA_003225215.1 Acidobacteriota bacterium | reverse complement strand
TACTCTTTTCTGCGCATGCCGCTACAAACGGACAGCAGGGGGTCTTTGGGAAACGACAGGCATCGCCGCGCATGCGATCTGCGAGTCCCGGCTTCGGACTCATGCTTTGCGCAAAAACCGTCGGTATTTGCCCATATTTGTTGCGAGAATCATGCCTCGAAGCAGGACCGAGAACGCGGGTCAAGCCTTTGCTTTCAGCTTGCTTGTTTTTGTCGCTACGTCTTGGCTGTTTTTCTTTTTGTCTTTGTGATTGCCTCTGTGATTGTGATTTCCAGCCATTACCTGCTCCGGAAGGATCTTCTTAAGGTCTTCCAGACTCAGGGTCTGAAACCGTGTCTTTGGATCGGTCATTTTTTGCTAGCCTCAGTCTCGAAGCTAACAGCGATTCTTCCGTACGGGGAGAGTCTTTAATTCGGCGAGATGTTTCGGCGATGCCTGTAAGTGCTTCATTTATGTGGGGGCTAACTTGAGCGATACGCTGGGGAGGCCGCCGTCAGGTTTGCGAAAGACGTTGCAGGGTATGTTTACGTCTTGTTATGATTCGCTAGGTTAGCGGCAGGTTTACGGTTAGGGATCTCCATGAATACCAAGAACACGAGGAAATCAGGGCGCCATTTCGCGACGATGGCTCAAGTGGACGTGCCCCAGGGACGCAACGGCAAGCACAAATCGATTGTGACGGCGATTATCGCGGACCTTGACCGGCTGGAAAACGGTGCCGCGCTCAAGATCGAGCTGGCAGAACTGGGCGACTCCAAAGAGAATGTCCGTTCAGCGCTGAACCGTGCGACACGCAAACAGAAGCGAAATGTCGCGACCGCGTCCGATGGACAGTTTCTCTACGTTTGGAATGTTGCCGATTAGCCGTCCCTAGCGAAGCACGTTCAACTGTTCACCGCAATTCCTCAGCCTCAGCGCACATGTGACTTGATGCCGATATTCTGCGCGTCCGCATGCTTCCCCCCATCCATTTCATAGCCTATTTGTGTTGTCATCTCCCCTATTCACAAGAACTTCCGAAACCGTTCGCAGACTAAATGGGTGTCTTGATCTCCTAAGGCACCTGTGCGCCCGTCCCGTGCGTGTGGCAGTCACTATGGATGATCCTGCTGCCGGAATTGCAGTACGCGAGCTTCTCTTCAGCGCACGAATTAATTGCAGGCTAGAGATTTAGAGAAGCAGATTCTCGGGTGGGGTAACTGACGCGGCATGGTTAGGAGCCTTCATCCGTGACTGCTCGGGTGAGCAGTTTTACACAGTGCCAGATCAGTCTGTGGAGTGTAATTGAGTTGAAGATAGAAATCAGGACTGAATGGCAGCATCACAGACAATCCCTCACAACCACGAACCTGATCCTACGTATCAAGACCAATCGAAGGTGGCCATCGAGCACCTTTTGGAGTGCGCTGTCGCCCTCAACTGGAAGGACTTCACGCGCCACGGCGAGGCGACCTCGGTGCAGGTTGAATATGGCACGGCGACCAATCGCTCGTTGGAGTGTCTGAAGTTTTGGTCATCGACGAAGCGAGGTTACTGGAACGTGGTCTGCGAGCATCGGGCCGGCTCAGAAATAGCTCACCAGAATGGAACGACGTTCACTAGCGGGAACTCTTCAGCCGATCTTCCTTGGATGCTCGATGCAATCATGCAACATCAAGACGCGTTCACGCCGTCTCCCTCTGAAGTCTCACGTGGTTTGATCCAGGTCGCTTGTCCGGGCCAAGCCGAATTGAAGGCAGCCAGGAAGTGCATGGCTGAAGCCATGGATCGCATCAGTCTGCCTTCCAGCTTACACGTGACTCGGGAACAAGGACCCCAAAATGCTCCTGACAACAAGCACTGACCGAATAGTTCGAGTACATCAAGACCTGGGGAACATCCTCGATGATCTCGCCTTAGTTTCGCGTCTGCCTCAGGCTCTCATAGACAGATTGAACGCGATGCGAAGAACGCTATTACGAGAAGTGAACGACTCTGTTGTCGCAGACTCGGATGGCGATCCGCGTTCCGCTGAGCCGCTGTGTGGAGACACTAAAGTTAGTGAGGCCACGGTGGTAGCACCTGTGTTGATAGATCCCGATTCGACACTCGAAGACGAGAATGCCTTGTCGCGCTGGGATGACGAGGGAGGCTTCAATTCCATTAACCGTCGCCTCCGGATGGCAGCAACATAGCGACGACAGTACGAACATTTTGATCGTCTTCGACACTGCATAGCACACAGAAAAAAATGAAGCAGACAGAAAAGACACCGCAGACGACTGCCACGCAGTAAGGAAGGAGTGAGGAAGATGAACGAGTACGCAAAACAATACGTTGCACGTTTGCGAAATGGCCGAGGCGAGACCGTCACTGGCGGAGAACTGATGGAACTGCAGCAAGCAGCTCCTCTACTGTGGTCTGAGTCGCGGAACTGGTTGCAGAGCACCTGCCATGAAATCAATCGCTGTAAAAAGAGCGACACGCTCGACTTCGAGCTAGGCGGGCAGGAGGAAGTAAGAGTCCTACGGAAGCTTCCGGCGACGCGCCGCTTGCACGTCCGGTTCCGGACAATGTCCGAGAGAATTGAACATACTTGCGGTGCCGCAAAGGGTGAATACATGTGCGACATCGGAGAGGATAGGCGCCCTGTTTTGACGGACGTTTATCACACAATGATTTCGACCAGCGCACTCAGGAAGACGCTCCTGGAAATATTGTACGCATCTCAGTGTCCCACAGTAAGAACTGCGAGCAGGCCACACTATGTCTAATCACCTTTCCTCGCCTCGCCCTGCAAGTAGTTGCCCACTCCAAACCCTTCCGGCTACTGTTTCGCACCTTGTTGAGATTCGCGCTCACGAATTGTATGAGCTGAGAGGTAAGTGGGATGGTCATGCGACAGAAGACTGGCTGCAGGCAGAATCGGAGATTCTAAATCGTTTGCCACGTGCTGCCCGGGAACAATTCCGAGATTTTCCAGCGACAGCACCGTGCATGGTGTTCCATCGGGAGCGCTGACTGCCATCTCCGGCGGACTCTTTGTTCCTCCCCACCGCTAGGAACCGATAGTGACCAGCTCAGTAAAGCGTCCCGCCTCCGATCTATGAATGACACCGCCATGCATAGCCAGAACAGATTCCAGCTCTCGCTTCAGAATTAAACATGCGAGCCGCAAAACGTAAGTCCTCTCCCAAAGAACCAATCGCAGCACGTGGGCACCATGTTGCCCGGTGACCCAGATTGGAAAGCATGAGCTTATACAGATATGAAAACCGACAGGCGCAACTGCGCAGGACAATCAATATCCACACTACCGATTGCGATCATTGCCAGGATGGAAAAGGCAACACTTCTTCTGCGGAAGGCTGCTCCAACCATCTGTGGCGTTGAGAATTCACGATGGCCCTAACGTAGAGTCCCGCTGCGCGTCCTGATCGGTCCTGCAATGGGCGGCTTGGGTAGCAATCGGGTATAGCAAATACATGAGCTTCTTTGATAAGCGCACCGTACGAGTACTCAGCACAGTTGTGCTGTTCGCCCTGGTGGCAGGATTCATTTATGGCGCTCGACGTATTCTCATTGTCTTCTTGTTCGCGGTTCTCTTTGCCTACTTGCTGGACCTGCCGGTATCGCTGGTTCAGCGCCGGTCGAGGCTATCACGCGGATCACGATCGTTCGCCATTCTCCAAGTTTATTTGATCTTGCTGCTGATCATTTCGGGAATTGTCTTGGGTATCGGTCCCCGCGTAGCAGATGAAGGTCGAAAACTTTTGGCAGCTCTGCCCGGTCTTCTGGATCAGATGTCCTCGGGCAGGATTGTTACACAGCTTGGGGGAAAGCACGGGTGGAGCTTTGATACGCAGGCCCGCGTACAGCAGTTCTTCGCAGCACACCGTGCAGCCATCATTGCCTGGGCAAGCGACTTTGGCGGTCGTGTAACCATCCTGTTGGCGAATACCGTCTGGCTCGTCGTCATACCGATCCTGGCCATCTTCTTCTTGCGTGACGGGCGTGAGTTTGCGGATTCAGTCATTCAAATTGCGGAACGCAGCCGACAGCGCCAATTCTTGAGCAGCATCGTTGAGGATCTCAATGTAATGCTCGCCGGGTATATTCGTGCGCAGCTTGTCTTGGCTGGGTTGTCGCTCGTCGTTTATATCATCGTGCTGCTTTTGTTGCGCGTGCCCTACGCGATTATCCTCGGCATTGTAGGCGGCGCCTTGGAATTTATTCCCGTCGCCGGTCCGTTGGTTGCGGCACTGGTAATTCTTGGTGTTGCATTTCTAACCGGCTACCAACATTTGCTTCTCCTCGCACTGTTCTTGTCTCTCTGGCGGTTGGTACAGGACTACGTAAACTCGCCACGTATCATGGGCGGCAAGCTCGAGCTTCATCCCTTGGCTGCCTTGTTCGCAATTCTCGCGGGCGGAGAAATCGCCGGCGTAATCGGGGTCTATCTCTCGATTCCAATCATGGCTGCGCTACGCATTCTTTGGAAGCGCTGGCAAAAGTATTCCGAAACAGGTAATGCTTTGGGAGGTCCGGAATAGGCGTAGGTAGCTAGCAGTGATGCGCGTCTCATCGTCCCTACATTGTCCGCAACGCACACGACGTTGTTCGATGTTGGTTTGAATGGGAGAGCACTTTTAAAACAACGCTTCAGACCTAAGAATCTTGGCTAAAGTGTTCCATTGTGCACAGTTGGGCATTTTCATTGAGCGTAGATTTGGTCCTGCATTCACGAAGACCCACCGTTGCTCGATTTTCGATCAGAACCCTGGCGCCTTCGACGATTGGAGAGGCAATTTTTCCTCCCAATAAAAGAACAAGGTGTTCTATGGCCTCCCGACGCAGACGCCAATGGCGTAGCCTCCTGCTCGCGTTGTTCACTGTTCCCGCCTTCGTAGTTTCAAGCGGCTCTGCGCAGATTCTGTTGCCGGAAGCACCTTCTTACTCGGCATCTGTCCCGATGTTGACCAGCAGAGACAAGTTTAATTTGTTTCTGCGGCGAGCTTCCTCCCAAGACATCCTAGTCGGAACAACTTTCGATGCGGGCTGGGCACAGCTTATGAACGATTGGCCGGGATATGGGCAGGGCATGCAGGGGTTTGGGAAACGTTGGGGCGCGCTGATCGCGAATCAAGAGGCAAGAAGCTTCTTCGGGACTTTTCTTCTGCCGTCACTGTTTCACCAGGATCCTCGATATTTCCGCTTAGGCGCGGGCCAGCCGTTTTCAGTTCGTCTTGCACATGCCTTGAGTCGTGTGGCGGTAACTCGCAAGGATGATGGGACGAACACATTCAACAGTTCGTTAGTGCTGAGCACGGTCATAGTCAAGTCCCTTAGTAACGCGTACTACCCCCAACAGGAACGTGGATTCTCGCATACGATGGACCGCGTCGAGGGATCCTTGCTCGGCAGTGCACAGGGCTATGTAATCCGTGAATTCTTGCCGGACATCATCCGCATGTGTCGGAAGCATGAGTCTAAATGGCTCAAGCGCGCGGAGCGAAAATTACTATTTTCCCGACAATTCGATCCTGAGGCTTATCCCGAACTGACTGCTGTTACCAAAAAGGAATTGGAGGAGCGAGCCAATCATGATTGACTACTCTTTTTGGCCCCGTGCGATCGATAGGTCGTCTACGAGACTTCTGTTGCCGACCGCATCTTGACAATACGAGTGCGTAAGCCTAGCTTGGTTATTGAGCAAGCTCTTACTTCTTACTCTTTCAGGTCCTCTGAACTAAGTCAGCCCATCTGAAGTGTTGCCTCTTAGATCACCCCTCCAGCGGAACTGTGTTATGACAGTCTTAGCCAATTGGGAACCTTTCCGCCAGTATTCCACCATGCAAGACCGCACGAATCGCATGAACCGCCTTTTCCGCGAGTTATTTAGCTCCGAAGCTCCGGAAGAAGCGTTGACCACCACCAGCTTCGCACCTCCAGTCGATATCTACGAGGATGAGCACAACATCACGTTGAAGATCGAAGTCGCCGGCATTGACGAAAATGACATTGATGTTCGCATCGACAACAACACCCTTACCGTGCAAGGCGAGCGCAAGATCGAGAAAGAAGAGAAAGAGGAAAACTTCCGCCGTGTGGAACGGCACTACGGAAGCTTCACCCGCTCATTCACGCTGCCCTCCTCAGTGGATCCCGCCCAGGTGAGCGCCCACTATGACAAGGGCGTGCTGAACATCAATCTCGCCAAGAAGGCTGAAGCAAAGCCCAAGCAGATCAAAGTTAACGTTGGGCGTGAGAAGGTACTCGAAGCCAAGACTCAATCTAAGGCAGCGTAATGCCTGTATCTGGTTAGATAAGAGGAGGCTCACATCGCCTCGTCCTTCTTGCTTTTCCTCGTGGTCCTTGATCTCGTGCTTCCTGCGGGAACACCATGATCGACCGCATCTTGGAATGTGCGGGCGTGCTCAACTGGAACGCGTCAACGCGAATTATTGAGGCGACGCGCTCCAAATTGAGTACCGGATTGAATCGGGCATTCTTGGAAGTATCTAATGCTTTGATCATCGACGGCCCACGAGAGCAATCAAGTTCAGCCTAGGATGTGTCATGAAGCGCCTCTGCCATAGACCTGAAGTCCAATCCTCGTGTCGAATCCGGGAGTCTATATCCTCTTCTCCGAATCCGAGGGCTAACGACTCACCGGGTCCGAGGCTTAGCATTCTCCAACCCTGTGAGCTACTTTGACCAGATTGCATACAATATGGAAGCCCATAGTCTGATGGGGTGAAGCTATGCAGGTATTTTGGGAAAAGGTCGGGATGCTTGGTCCTGTCTACCGCCTAGCAGGATCAGGTTTGACTGACAGCGAGATCGCCAACCGTCTGGACGTCACCGAAGTTCGAGTCCAGAACTGTGTAGCCTGGATGCAGTGCTTCCTGAGCTGCAAAGATCGTGACGAGTTGATCCAAGATGCTTCCTTCAGCAGCAAAATAGCAAAAATGATGTAGGCAGTCGGTCGCGCGAATTCATTCTTAAACATCCCCG
>QIBC01000039.1 GCA_003225215.1 Acidobacteriota bacterium | reverse complement strand
GCGATGGTGATGAGTGAGGAAACTGACCAGTGCGCGAGAACGGTGCGAAACTCACGCTGATCGATGCGATGTTTCATTACCGCGATCAGGGCGAATACAGACTGCACGACTTTGTTGTGATGCGGAACCACTTCCACGCCCAGATCACCCTGGGCGCAGACAACAGTGTGGAGCGGGCCATGCAGCTCATCAGAGGCGGATGATTCTTGCTTCGGAATGGCACGGCTCGGCTCCGCTCAAGCCGTGCCCCGATACGAACCAGTGATGGAATTCAGTTAGCAAGACGACATCCAGCCGGGCCGAGTACCGCAGCTTCTGCGATTTCAAAGGGTGCGTTTGCCGGCACGTTGTCGATCCGAGGTGCCCGCCACCTACGCCGATCGAATCTCTGTATCGGACCGGTTCACCGCGCGATCCCGTTTCGGGCGTCCGCGATCTCTGCTGGATACCAGGCTGCGCCGGTTTGTTCCGCTTGTTTGAGTGCAGCAGCATAGGCGTTCTTCGCTTCGTCACGCCTGCCCAGATGTTCTAAAGCGTGCGCCTCCTTCAAACGCGAGCGCACACTGGTTGGCGTGAGCGTGAGTGCCGCTTCGGCATCGCGCAGCGCTGCGGCAGCGTCTAGCTGGAGTTCACTATTTGCTTTGATCGCGTAGCTCACGGCCTGCACTTGGCGAAGATCGAATGTGCCGCGATACACGAGCATGGCGCCTCCGATGTTGTCGGAGGGTTTGAACCCATGAAATACCTTGTAAGGCTGCAATTCGCCTGGCTCCCATTCCACACCCGCATAACTCAGCCCGCTAATGAGGAACAGCCCGGTTGCCTCAGCCGGAGGCATAGGCAGCAAGTCTCCAGGATTGCCGGGCAGCACTCTGCAGGGTACTCCGTAGTAATTGAGGTCGGCCGCGCCGTCATACGCGATCCAGCAGTCGGTGATGTTGCGCTCTTTCAGCCATAACGCAGTCTGATACAGCCCTTGTCCCCAGTCATTGTTTGAATCGGTCAGATACTTGTACGTGTTCCGCGAGCCGCCCAGGAACTCGTCCGAATAGGGAAAATAATCCGGATAGGCAAGTACTGCGGAGGCCACGTGCGCAGCGACAAGGACTCCGGGTAATAGAGCTAAAGATTTTTTCTTAGCGTTCCGCACGAGGTATGTGACGCCTCCGGCGATGAATATCGCCAGGAACGGTACCGCAGGGAGCACATGCCGGTAGCCAATATCTAACCCTGAGGTCATTGCTATGCCGTACCAGATCGCTACCGGCAACAGGAGAAATGCACATGCGCGGCGACACTCCGGGCGAGTCCATCCTCCAGCTACAAGCGACAGCACAAGGAGTGCGAGGAAAGCGGGGGTGCTCTTGATCAGAAATGTGACGGGAAAGTAATACCAGACGCCGTGCGGCAGCAGCCGTCCAAGAATCCACGGCGGCAGCCCAGGATGGGAAACATTCAGGACATCAACCAACCCGTAGAGATAGGCCAGGGGCAGCAAATGCCAGCGCGCGGCGAATGGGATCAGGTGGTCCGGCATGATTCCAGTCGTGCCCTCCGACCGTACGCGCGTGAGAAAGTCGGCGAAGCCAAGTGTCATGGCAGCACCGTGCGGACGAGGCCAGAAGCGGAATCCATACGTCGCCCAAAGAAGACCAATCGCAATTAAGAGAATGAGCGCGAGCCCGCCGAATGCGCGCAGAAAGCGCTGCGCACGCCGGCCATGTTCACTGCTACGCATCCATTCATCGGCTGCCGTCAGCGCAATTGCAATAGGAATGACAATTACGCCTGAATGCTTGGCGCAGAGAGCGAGGCCAACGCCAAACCCGGCAAGCACAAGATTTACCGGCGTTCTCTTTCGCAGATACCTGTCCAGCAGAAAGACTGCCAGGACCAACCCGGCGCTCACGCCCATGTCGGTCGTCACTAGATCAGCGTGGGCGATCATCGTCGGTTCGGCGGCGCAGAGCAGCATGGCAACAATGCCCGCCCAATATCCGAACAGGTATCGGGCGTAGAAGAAGACGACAATCATCAAAACCACCGCGAAGATGAGTGTCGCGGTTCGCCCTTTAAACAAGAGCTGTTGTGCGTCAAGGCTCTGCTTGTAGAGGTAGACGAGGCCCAATTCGTATCCGTGGCCTTTCGATGTCTCTTCTTGCCCGCAAACACCGGCAGTCGGAGCAGGTGTTCGCGTCATTCGCAACGCGAGTCCCGCTGCCATCTTGACCAGTGGCGGATGCTCCGAATTGATGCCGAAGTCGCCGCACTCTATGTAGCGATATCCGGCGGCGAGGTGAAAGCCTTCGTCGAATGTCTGCGACATTTGCAGGTGTGAGCGCAAGACCACGAGTAGGAAAGCGGCAACCAGCGCGACCGGCAGGAGCAAGCGCCACCAGCGGCGCGAAGGGGAGTCCAATCGTTGTGTCTCCTGGTCTTGTGGACGGAAACGATATTGTAAGTTGGTCTTTTGAATATTTCTTCCAGCTGGACGTGTGCCCACCTAGGCAGCCCTTGCCTCAAAATAGATGAGGTGGCAGGAAGTGTTTTGAGGAGAGACAAATAATGAACTTCCGGCTGAGTTGGGATCGACAGAAGATCCGTGGCTCCGCGATCTGAGGTCCCAGGGCTAAAGCCGGGAAATTAACCATTGCTTCACTCGGCTTAAAGGGTACGGACCGGGCACATCCTTGACACTACAGTCTGGGCACATCCTTGACATTCCCATCCAAGCCGGATGACCCACCTGGTACGCCACCCGCTCTATCGTGCAAGCATCGGGACAGTACACTGCCGGGGGACGATCTCAGGCAGTGCTCCTTTGGGCTGCTCCCTGTTGTTCTTCTCTGCGTGCCATTGAGTAAAGAACAAGTTCCACTCTTGTGCTGACGCCAAGTTTCTCAAAAATTCTGAAGAGATAATTCTTGACGGTGTGTTCGCTGAGGGACAGGTGTTGCGAAATCTCACGGTTGCTTAATCCTTCGGCTACTAGCCGCACCACCTGGGCTTCGCGCACGGAGAGCAGGACTCTGCCTTTCGCATCCACGATGTTGATGGGTTTTGCCTTGCGCAACTCGGCCAGCACGTAATGCAGCTCTTGTGAGCTGGCCCAAATTTGTCCTGCGTGTACGCTCTCGATGCATCGCGCCAGCATCTGCGGGGAGTGGGAGCGGGGAAACACCCCCGAGGCGCCTGCCCGGAAGTTCTCGATCACCAAATTGCGGTCCGACTGTTCGAGCAAGACGATGCACTTCGTTTCCACGCCTTGCGAATGCAGGTCGCGAATCACTTCCATCGCGCTCAGAGGCTCATTTTGCAGGTTCAGGGCGAGAACGGCGACATTCGGACGGGTTCGCGCAATTTCCGCCAGGCAGGCGTCCGGACTTAGCGATGGCGGGATACTAACTTCAAATTTGGGAGTGCGAGACCTGCGCAACCCATCTGCAAGAAGCTGACTTGCCAGAGGAGAGGTCTCCGCTACTAGGATGTGAATCATCCCCACCGCTCCAACTCGGAAAGGTGTACATCCTTGCTGACACCCTATCCTGCCATCCTATTGATTCTGGATTGTTGCGGCGGGATGTTTGTCTCTGCTTAGGCGTTAGTATTTCGGCAGCCTTGGGAATCATTGTGTAGCGCCGAATTTTCATGTCGCCACAGCGCGGCCCACCCCGCCTCGGGGAGGTAGCGGCGAGAATCCGCCTGCGCAACCTGCTTGGAAGTTTCTGATCTTTCGAGCGATTTTAGACCCACCGCAGGCTACACCGACCAACCTTCGTCTCCTCTCCTATGGAGAAGGTTTTCTCTGTTGCCGTTGGACTCATCTCCCCTTTTTGGGCATTAGGTCACCTGGCTCCTCACGGCTAAGAGCCGAACTGTCCTATCTGATTAAGAACTCCGAATCTAGCTGCTGTTACACACCTCGCCATCGAAGGGTCTAAGCACGTAACCAGGTGAGCAATGGGAGCGCCACCCACTGCGACCGGATCGGCGGGCATTGTGGAAACAAGGAAGTTTGAACGTTATCGACTGGATCTGCCTGTCACCTATATGTGGTGTCGCGCGAAAGGAGACTGCGAGCATGGCGCCGGCTTCGCCTGGGACATCTCTGTTGCAGGCATGTTCGTCGTCAGCAGCCAGCGTCCTCCGCTAGCGACTCAGATCTGGTGCGAAGTGATGCTGCCCCAATCTCACGGGAATGAGGCGGTGCGCAAACTGCGGGCGGCAGGACCCGTGGTCCGAACAACGGCGTCGGGGGTGGACGATCATCCCGGAGGATTTGTGATCTATGGCTCGCCGTTCCTGCTGACGGACGAAGCGGACCAGGAGGACTGGATAAAGTTGATCGCCGATCAGCAGCGATCCCGCGAACCGGAAAATGCCGCCACATCGTCGGAGGCACCATGAGAAGACTCGTACCAGTTTTATCAGTGGCGATGGTCTTAGCGCTGACGCCGGCTTCGCAATCACAGGCGATGCCATCGGCTGCGCAAGTATCGAGCGCAGCCAACCCGGCCCAGTTCTCAGAACGGAACCCTCGATACAAATTGCGCCCTGGCGACGTTCTGAACCTCAGCTTTGAGCTTAGTCCCGAATTGAATCAGGAAATCTCGGTCCAACCGGACGGATTCGTGACCCTTAAGCAGGTTGGCGATTTTCACGTGGCCGGCGAATCGGTTCCTGAATTCAGAGAAGCGGTAAAGAGCGCCTACAGCAACTTCCTGCACGAACCGATCATCACCGTGAATCTCAAGGACTTCGAAAAACCATTCTTCACAGCCGGAGGGATGGTTGCTCATCCCGGTAAGTACGAGATGCGCGGAGACGTCACTTTGGTGGAGGCGCTGCAGCAGGCTGGAGGATTCACAGAAGAATCCAAGCACTCGCAGGTGCTCCTCTTCCGCCGGGTATCTCAGGATTGGGCGCAAGCGAAGGTGATCGACGTAAAGAAGATGCTGAATCAAAAAACTCTGGCCGAGGACATTCATCTGCAGTCTGGCGACATGATCTTTGTTCCGCAAAATCGTGTCTCGAAGATTCGCAAATTCATTCCGACGGCGGGTCTCAGCATGTACTCGCCGATCCCGTGAGGAACGTGTTATGTCAGACGCCATTGTATTGAGCCCGAAGAACGATGAATTGCGGTCCTACACCGCGCGCGAAGTGGCGATCATATTTTTCCGCCATCGCCGTGTGGCGACGTTCTGTTTCCTCGGCGTGTTTTTCGGCGCGGTGTTGGCGGCATTGATCCTGCCCAGCTATCACGCGGAGATGAAATTTCTCGTCAAGCGTGAACGCGTTGATCCAGTCATCAGCGGCGATCAAACCACGAGCCAGATTCAGATCGCGAGTCCGGAGATTACAGAGCAGGAGATGAACTCGGAGGTCGAACTGCTCACCAGCGAAGATCTTTTGCGCCAGGTTGTGCTGGCAAACCATCTGGAGCAATCCGTGGGCTCCTCCTGGTTCCACAAGAACGATCAGGAGCGAAGGATTGCGATTGCGGTGCGCAAGCTTCGATCCCACTTGGATATCGAAGCTGTACGCAAGACGAACATCCTGAGTGTCACGCTTTCATCGCGCAATGCGAAGCAGGCCGCCGATGTGCTGAGTTCTCTGGCAAACCTTTATTTAGAGAAGCACACGCAGGTGATGCGCCGAGGTGGCCAGTACGAGTTTTTTGCGCAGCAGACCGAGCAGGCGAAAAAAGAGCTGACCGAATCGGAGGAACGGCTGCAGGCATTCAATCGCGCGCAGCGCGTAGTCGCTCCCGAAACGGAACGCGACAACACGCTGGAGAAGGTTTCGGAAATCAGCCTGTCGCTTGAGCAAACCAGAGCCGCCATTGGGGAAACCGAAGACCGGCTCGACGCTCTCAAGCGTTTGCAACGGTCTATGCCGGCGAGGATCACAACGCAGTTGCGTCAGGGTGACAATCCGCAGCTCATGCAGCAACTCAAGAGTACTTTGCTGAACCTCCAGCTGAAGAGGACCGAATTACTGACTAAATTTCTACCAACCTATCCTCTGGTGCAGGAGGTCGATCGCCAAATTGCCGAGACGCAAACTGCAATCGCCGGTGAAAATGCACGCCCGATGAGGGAAGAAACAACCGATCAGAATCCTACCGAGGCCTGGGTGCGCGGAGAGCTGGCAAAGGCAAATGCCGACCTGAGCGGTTTGCGCGCACGAGAAGAAGAGCAGCGCGGGTCAGTCGCCAATTTCCAATCGAGAGCGCGATCGCTCAACGACAAAGGCATCGTGCAGCAGGATCTTCTGCGATCCACGAAAGCGGCGGAGCAAAACTATCTTCTTTACTTAAGGAAACGCGAGGAGTCGCGAATCACCGATGCGCTCGACCGCCGCCGCATTCTCAACGTTGCGGTCGCGCAAGAGCCGCTAGTGCCGGCACTGCCCGCGCGTTCCGGAGGCTGGTATTTGTTGATCGGAACGTTGTTCGCGCTTCTCCTCGCTGTGGGGGCCACTTTTGGCGCGGAATACTTCGACGACAGTTTCCGCACGCCGGACGAGATCAGGCGCGAGCTCCGCCTGCCGGTCATCGCGGCGGTCCCTTTTTGTCCTCATCTCATACTGCAAACAGATCTGCCGTCGAAACTTGAGCCCGGCCAGGAGGTCGCGTGATGCTGCTCGAGTACTTCCGTCTTCGCGAACAGCCATTTGGCGTAACGCCAGATCCGCGCTTCTTCTATCCGTCGGATACGCACCGCGAAGCCATGGCGTCCCTGCTCTACGGAATCCAGTCAGAGCGAGCGTTCATGGCGATGGTCGCGCAGCCCGGAATGGGAAAGACGATGCTGCTCTTCAATCTCCTCGAGCAGCTCGGAAGCGGAGTTCGCACGGCGTTTCTCTTCCAAACACAATGCGATTCCCGCGAGCTGCTTGGCTATCTATTGACCGATCTCGGATTGAAAGTCGAGAGCTACGATCCCATCCAGATGCACGAGCAGTTAAAGGGCGAGTTGCTGAAAGAGGCGCGGGCTGGGCGTCGAGTCGTGGTGATTGTCGACGAGGCTCAGAATCTCGATACATCCGTTTTGGAAACAGTACGCCTGCTTTCGGATTTTGAGTGTCCCAGCCGCAAGCTCATGCAAATCATTCTGGCCGGGCAGCCGCAGCTATCGCAGAAGATCGGAAGCCCCGAATTGGTACAGCTGCGGCAGCGGCTGTCGATGATCATTCAAATCAAACCGCTGGCAGCAAAGGACGTGGCGACTTACATCGCCCGCCGCTTACAGGTGGCGGGCTATACCGGGCCAGCGCTATTTTCGCCCGAGGCAGTGGGGCTGATTGCCGCCCGAAGCCGCGGAATTCCGCGGCTCATCAACAATTATTGTTTCAATGCGCTCTCGCTGGCCTGTGCGCTGAAGAAAACCACAGCGGACGCGGACGTCGTACATGAAGTCGCGCATGATCTCGAAATAGTTGATCTGTCCGTCGACAGCACAGCAACTGAAGGCCACGACATAACCCCAATTGAACTTCCGGTATTTCCGCCTGAGCCGCGGGCTGCGGTTCCACTTCGCGCGCCGGAGCACTGGATGGCAAGCGAGGTGGGAGCGGCGACTACAAGTCCGGTGGCTCCTGACAGCTTGGGAATCCGAGACCTTCGTTCGCCGGCCATGCCCAGCTACAACGTCCGTACAGGAAAATTGCCGGTCAGGCCGGCGCCTCGGGCTGTTCCGCGCCGCCAGCCCGCGCAGCCGCCACTTTTGGCGGTTGCCAGAAGGAGGCTGCGAGCGAGGACCGCTCGACTTCGTACCGCTGGGCGCGAGGTTGGCAGGCAATTGCGAGGAATCTCCGCCTTTCTGATTCGGCTGTCAGGTCTTGAAATCGCCCCGGACACCTCTCCCATCTCGACCGCGAAGCCTGAATCCGCACGTCCCGCCGAGACTTCGCTGCATGCCATTGCGGAGCAGGCGACGGGATCCAGCGGCTACCGAACGGAAGGAGCGAACGTATGAGCAGGAATTTCGAACTCTTGCACCAACTGAATGATTCGCCGCAATCCGATACGTATCCGAACCTCCCGCCAATTCCCCCGCCGCATGAACCTGCCGCCGAGAAGGCGCGCTTGATACCTCTGGAGCGGACCGCCGATCTGGCCACAGCTCGGGAGCTTGAAGAGGAAAGACTCGTACATCGCCTCTTCCTTGACGTCCAGCCAAGCCCGCGAACAGTAGTGTTCACAGGGCTTGATGCGGGCAGCGGAGCGACATCTCTCTGTTCGCGTGCGGGAGAACTGCTCGCCTGCAAGACGACCGGCTCGGTTTGTCTCGTCGATGCAAACCTTCGACATCCCGCTTTGCACCAGGCGCTCGGAGTTGAAAATCAAGCAGGACTGGTCGACGCATTGCTCGAGGTGGGCACGATTAACAGTTACGCACGGCCGCTAGACAGGGAAAGGCTCTGGGTGGTTACAGCAGGAACAGAAGTGCCCGACGCACACACACTGCTTGCCTCAGAGAGGCTGGCAGGATGCATCGCCGCACTACGCCAGAACTTTGACTACGTGCTGATCGATTCTCCGGCGGCATCGCTGTATACGGATTCCCTGGTGCTCGGTGCGCTCGCCGACGGAGTAGCGCTGGTGCTGAAAGCAAATGTGAGCCGTCGTGCCACCGCAAGCAAGATTGTAGGAGACTTTGCCGGAACCGGCATTCGAGTGTTGGGAGCCGTACTGAACCAGCGCACGTTCCCGGTGCCAAGCGCGATTTATAGCTGGCTGTAGTCCCCAAATGGCAGCCGTAATTGGCTGTGTAGTACTCGCTCGATCGAAAGTTAATTTGCTTTTTTCGGGTTACGAGGATGTGACTCACAGGGCGAAGCTATGTCCGCACAGACCCAAATCGAGTTGTCATCACCTACCGCGGTAACCAACTGCGAGCCGGAAGCTTCTTGGTTCGCTGTCCACACGCGCGCGCGCCACGAGAAGAAAGTGGACACTCTGTTGCGCGGCAAAAATATCGACACTTTCCTGCCCGTGGTCACCAAAGTACAACGATGGAGCGATCGCAAGACGAAGGTCGATTTTCCTCTGTTTCCTTGTTACACCTTCGTACAGGTCCCCTTTTCTGCCGAACACTTTGTGAGGGTCCTTCGCACCCCCGGGATTGTGCGCATCGTCGGCTCCGGCAGCGAGCCCTTGCCGGTTCCGAAGGAACAAATCGCGAGCCTTCGCCTGCTGCTCGGTAAGAATGTCCCCTATTGGGAGCACCCTTTTCTTCGTGCCGGGCAACGTGTGCGCGTCCTCGGCGGTTGTCTGGACGGCCTCGAAGGGATTCTGACAGAAGTGAAATCAAACCGGACTCTGGTAATCTCCGCTGATCCGATTCAGCGTTCCATTGCCATCCGAGCCGAAGATTACGACGTAGAGCCCGTCTAACACCTGAACCCGTCCCGGTAGTTTCCTGCAAACCAGGAAAAGTTCACCACAACATGGCAACTATTCCCAACGGCGCTCCCGATTCGCTTGCTCTAATCCCTGACGTGTCACCAACGAGCTCTGCTCCCATTCCGCTGGAGCATCCGAAGACCAACACGGGATTGTCGCTGGTCACCCCTAACAATCAAGCAAGCACAGAACGTCGCTGGTGGGAAGTTTCTGCAAGCACTACCGGGTTTTTGCCGGTTGCCACTGATCTGCTGCTAGCCGCACTCAGCGCGTCCGTCATCTTCCATATCAGCGCAGGCAATAGTGGCATTCGCTTTTCATTAACCAATCAACTGCGCGCATTGCTGATGCTTTATGCGGCTTTAACAATTCTCTCTGCTCACAGCCTAGGTTTATATCGGCTGCGCAGATGGAACACCGGAGAGACGCTCGCCATCGCAAAGTCTGTCGGCTTAGCGTCGATGTTATTCGGAGCCTTCGTCCTATGGGCTGGCCAGCCGTTGTCATTGGCAGCCATCGGCTGCATGGGAGCAATGAACATAGGCGCCTTCGCCGCCTGGCGAGCATGGGATCGGCACACCGCCAGCCATCGCATTGAAGCAGGCAAGATGCGCAACGTCTTGATCGTCGGCGCAAGTGCTTCCGGGACTGCCTTAGCGCGTTCGATCTCGGCGAATCCACATTGGGGTTTTGTTGTGCGTGGTTTTCTCGACGACCGGGCCCATTCGAATGGTATTCGGGTCGCAGGAACCGTGGCTCAGCTGGCAGATATAGCGCGAGCGGAGTACATCGACGACATCTTCATTGCGCCGCCTTATGATGGAGCACTTGTCTGGAAACTCACTGAGCAGGCGCGCCTGAACCACTGGAACGTGAAAGTACTTCCGGAATTCTGGGAGCCGGCGATGGTGCAACCGCAAGTCGAGCTCCTGGGAGAATTGCCCGTCTTCTCGCTGCATCGCGAACCGATTCCTGCAGTTGCGCTCTGTATAAAACGAACTCTGGACGTCCTATTATCGCTCTGCGCCGCGCCGATCGTGGTTCCTCTTATCGCGGTGCTGGCATTGCTGGTGAAGCTGGATTCTCCGGGCCCTGCCTTCTATCGCGCAAACCGGATTGGAAGAAAGGGACGCAAGTTCTGCTGCTGGAAGCTGCGTTCCATGATCTCCAATGCAGATGCGATGAAAGAGGAGCTTCGAGCAGCGAACCAGAGATCGGGACCGTTCTTCAAGTTGTCTTTTGATCCGCGCATCACGCGTATTGGCAGATTGCTGCGCAGGAGCAGCCTCGATGAGCTGCCCCAGCTCTGGAATGTCTTTCGCGGCGATATGAGCCTGGTTGGCCCGCGACCGCATCCGATCGACGACTATGAACGCTACGACCTCGAACATCGGCGCCGTCTGCAGGTGCGGCCAGGAATTACTGGGCTGTGGCAAGTGAAGGCGCGACGAGATCCCTCGTTCGATATCAATATGGCACTCGATCTGACGTACATCGAGAACTGGAGCCTCTGGCTCGATTGCAAGATTCTTCTGCAAACCATTCCTGTCGTTCTCAAGGGAACCGGTCAATAGAAGCTGCTCATTACCTCAATGACTGACCTCGCTTCAACCCAGCATCTGGTCGATACGCACTTTTCCCTTCTGGCGTCCTATTGGAGTGATGTTTACACCGGCGACTCCGTCCACTCGGCGATCTATCGAGAGAGGCGCGATGTGGTGCTGCGTTGGGTCGATCAGTTATCCCTTCCGATTGGCAGCGAGATTTTGGATATCGGGTGTGGCGCAGGGTTGTTTAGCACATCGCTTGCCAAACGCGGCTTCCGAGTACGCGCAATCGACACAGTCGAAGAGATGCGTATACAAACCTCACGTTTGGCACTCGCCGAAGGTTTACAAGAACAACTCACCGTAGAAGAAGGTGATGTTCATCGCCTGCGGTATAAAGATGCAGCCTTCGATCTTGTGCTGGCCATAGGTCTAACCCCTTGGCTGCATTCACCGGCCGCCGCGCTCAGGGAAATTTGTCGCGTACTTCGGACGGGTGGACATCTCATTATTACTGCGGATAATCGCAATCGACTAAGCCACTGGCTGGATCCTAGATTCTGTCCTTTGCACGCTCCAATGCGGTCCGCAATCGGGAGCTTGCTACGGAGGCTGGGCGCCTTGCGTGAGCCTCACGCCTGGATGTATTCGCTTCCCTCCTTCGATCGAGCACTGGCGACGACTGGTCTGGCGAAGATCAAAGGTCTGACGTTGGGTTACGGGCCGTTCACATTCTTCGATCATCAACTCGCAGATCGCATCGGAATCGTTCTGCACCACAAATTGACCAATCTGGCGGCCAGGTTCTCCTTTATTGGCCGAGGCGGTTCGCAGTACGTTGTTCTCGCACGCAAGAGTTAAAAACAAAGTTCCCCACTTCTTTTCCCAGAACACAAACCGCTTTTTCAACGAGAGCAGATTTATGAATTCGCAACTCACTCGCTCTTCCAGCAGAATGCAAAGCACTCAGGACTATTTACAGAAGATCGGCGTACCTCAAATTGCGCCACTCACCAGCCCGTTTGATCCAGGCTACGATCCGGCGACGCTTGAGAGTCATCTCGAGCAGAGCGCCCATTTGATGTCGATCCTGAAAATCTCGATGGCCTGTTGGATGATTGCTGCGGAAAGCGCCACCCGTCGCAAGATCGCTGCGGCCAAACGCCACGGAGTTCCAACTGTTACCGGAGGGGGCCCTTTTGAGGTAGCGGTTGCGCAAGGCGAACTGCCGGCTTACCTGGATCTCTGTGCTGACATCGGCGTGACCAGGATCGAGTGCGGAGAAGGTTTTACAGATCCAGATCTGCGTCCGCGAGAAATAGTACGAATGGCCAACGAACTCGGCCTCGAGGCTCAGTTCGAATTGGGAAAGAAGCACACAGGCGCATTCGACGACGAGACCATCGATGCGCTGATCGATCAGGGACGCCGCTGGCTCGATGCTGGAGCCCTGCAGTTGGTAATCGAAGCTCGTGAGAGCGCCTGCGGAGTCGGGCTCTTCGACCAGAACGGACACTTCAATCCCGCATATGCCGACCGCTTCGTCGATGCTTTCGGTCATGAAATTCTCATGTTCGAGGCGCCCAACAAAGCCAGCCAATTCGCCCTCCTGAACTACTTCGGACGTGAAGTACACCTCTGTAATGTTCGTCTGGAAGAATTGCTGCGCGTTGAAATCTACCGCCGTGGGCTGCATTCAGATGCCTTTGCGAAAGAAAATCTCCGCCCACATAAGCGTGCTCTGGCTGTATTGGAAGTAGTGAGATGAAACGAAGTTTCTTCATCGATTGCTTCGCTGAAAACGGCTTCCATCGCAACGCAGCGTGCACAGTGGTTGCAATCGATGTTATTCGTGCGACTACCGTAGCCATTACGGCAGCAGCGAATGGCTGGCGTTGCTTTCCCGTGTCTTCACTTCCGGAAGCACAGCGCGTGGCAGGCCGATTTTCCAATGCTCTCCTGATGGGCGAACTCGCGGGCGAAACTCCAGCTAGCTTCGAAATGAACAACAGTCCGGCTGAATTGGAGGCTCGTACAGACAGCTATCGGCCTATTGTGCTGCTGTCCTCAAATGGAACACAGTTGATCGCGGAATCGAAGGCAAGCGCGGCGACCTACTTAGCCTGTCTACGAAATTTCCGCGCTGCTGCGCATCAACTCGTCGATACGCACCAGCGTGTTGCCATTATTGGCGCCGGCAGTCGGGGCGAGTTTCGCGAGGAAGACCAGATGTGCTGTGCCTGGATCGGCGAACTCCTGCTCCAACACGGATACATTGCAGAGAATTCCAAAACCGTAGAAATGGTCTCAAAATGGAGCGGCGCTCCTGCAAGCGCGCTGATTTCCAGCAAGAGCGTCGATTACTTGCGTCGCACCGGGCAGCTCCACGATCTGGAGTACATCCTTAATCATGTTGATGATCTGCGCTCAGCGTACGTCATGGATGGTGATGAAGTAATCGAAGTCGACGGGACAAGCCTTGTTTCCGTTACTAGCATGAGTGCGATTCCAATTCCGGCCAAGGTAGCGTAATGCCCATTTTGAGCACAGCAACCCCGACTGTGATCCTGAAGTCTGTGGCTCACGGCGGATTGGCGCTCGTCCGCAGCCTCGGAAGAGAAGGAGTAGCTGTTTACACGGTCGAAGGAGACCCGTGGGTTCCGGCAATCCATTCGCGCTACAGCCGGGGGTGGGTGAACCTGGATGTCGAGACTGCCTCAGCCGAAGAGACTCTGCGACGTCTGGAAGCTCTGGCTACGAAAATCGGAACCGCTCCTGTGCTCATTCCAAGTACGGACTATGCCGCGATATTCATGGCGGAACACTATCAACGTCTTCACCGCCGGTTCATCTTTCCTGAGCAATCTCCAGAGCTCCTGCGTCGGCTTTACAACAAGCGAGAAATGTATTTTTTGGCTAAGCACCATGGAGTCGCCACCGCAGAGACACTATTCCCGACCAACAGGCAAGAGGTTCTCGGCTTTCTTGAAGATGCCAACTTCCCGCTTGTGCTTAAGGCGATCGACGGCACTCGATTGTTCGCGCGTTGCGGCAAGAAAATGTTCATCGCGAATTCCGCCGACGAGCTGCTGAGTGTTTACGATTCTATTGAGGAACCCGAGAGTCCAAATTTGATGCTCCAGGAATACATCGCCGGAGAAGACGATTCAGTCTGGATGTTTAACGGATACTTCAACAGGAATTCAGAGTGCCTGGTAGCCTTCACAGGGAAGAAGATACGGCAGTGTCCAGCTTTTGGCGGTTACGCCTGCCTTGGCGTGTGCATGCAGAACCAGGCTGTGAGCGAGACGGCAATCCGTTTTCTAAGCGAGCTTGGTTATTGCGGTTTGGTTGACATCGACTTCCGCTACGATCCGCGGACACGGGAATACAAAATATTGGACGTAAATCCCCGCATGGGAGCGTCATTCCCGCTTTTCAAGGCCACCAACGGTCTCGACCTCGCTCGCGCGTATTACCTGGATATGACTGGACAGCGGGTGCCACATTCATCAGCAGCCGACGGTCGCAAATGGATTGTTGGGGATCTGGATTTCGTCTCTTCACTGCGCTATTTCACATCGGGAAAGTTGAAAGTGGGAGAGTGGCTCAGATCTCTCCGTGATATCGAAGAGAGCGCCTACTTCGCAGCCGATGACCTATTGCCGTTTGTTGTCCGGCTGGCGGAGGACGTCGTGGAACTTCAGAGACGAGCCTTCAAGAAATTCTCTTCTCCGCGCGAGCGCACTACTACGGCCGCTGCTGCATTAGCGGACTCGATTCCCGCGAGTTCCCAGGTCGAAGCATGATGACGATCAAAGACAACTCGGTCCCACTAGTGGTCCTGCGGTCAATCGCATACTGCGCATTGGGTATCGCGCGCAGTTTGGGCAGGCTTGGCGTGCCCGTGTACACCGTGGAGGGCAGACCCTCGGCCCCCGTGTTCCATTCGCGCTATACCCAGGGACGCTTTGTGTGGAGCATCGATGAAAAACCCGAGGCTGAATCGCTCGAGTATCTGGAGCACGTAAGCAAGCACGTAGGCCGATACCCGCTGCTTGTTCCCACCACGGACTATGCGGCGATGTTTGTGGCAAGGCACTCGGTTGAGTTGCGGCAGTGGTTCCGATTCCCGGATCAGCGCGAGGGACTTGTCGACTCGCTGTGCAGCAAGAAAGAAATGCACCTGTTGGCCACGCGCCTGGCGATTCCGACACCTAAAACGGACTTCCCGGAGACTCGAGCCGACGTGGAGAAGTTTCTCAAGTCAGCAGTGTTCCCGGTGATGTTGAAAGGAATCGATGGAACAAGGCTATGCGAGCGTTCCGGCAAAAAGATGTTCATCGTCAATTCTGCTGACGAGTTGCTCGATTTGTACGACCGTGTCGAGGAACCCGAAGCCCCGAATCTTATGCTTCAGGAATATATTCCCGGGGGCGACGACACTATCTGGATGTCTAACGGCTACTTCAACGCCGATTCTGAATGCCTGGTAGGCTTCACTGGGAAAAAAATCCGGCAGTGTCCTGCATATACCGGCTACACAAGCCTGGGAGTGTGCTTGCGCAATGACGTGGTTGACGAACAAACTCGTCGCTTCATGAAAGCCTTGAGCTATCGCGGAATCCTAGACATTGGTTACCGCTACGACTCTCGCGATGGATTGTACAAAGTTCTGGATGTGAATCCCAGAATAGGAGCAACGTTCCGACTCTTTGTCGGAAACAATGGGCTGGACGTCGCCCGAGCTTTCTATCTCGACATGACGGGACAACCGGTTCCTCGAACCCAGCTCCCCGAGGGACGCAAATGGCTGGTGGAAGACCGTGATCTGAATTCCGCCGTTCGTTATTGGCGTGACGGCCGCCTAACTGCCTGGCAATGGCTGGGCTCTTTGCGCGGAATTCGCGAGACCGCATACTTTGCATCCGACGACCTACGCCCCGTACTCGCCAGAATAAAGAACATACTTGCCTCAGCAATGCGACGATGCTTTTCAATGCGCCCGGGCTGGAGCTTACCTCTGTCATCCCATATCGGGAAGAGAGCACCCGCGGGGACCGGTTCTGTCGAGGCCGCCTGAGACTCTCTAACTTTCTTCTTTCACCACACCAGCGGGCCATGCGCCATGTTCTTTTGGCCGAAAGTTGCTATAGATGTTTGATTTCGAGACCGACACAATAAAAACTTGGGCTGGCAAAGGTTCCATTGCCATCATTGATCAGGCATTTAGTTCCGGCTCAAATTTCCTCGTCAGCGTTCTCCTGGCACGCTGGTCGTCCCCGAAGGAATACGGAGCGTTTGCTCTCGCCTTTGCCCTATTTCTATTGCTGTCTCAGCTCCAACAGTCAGTCTTACTCGAACCAATGAGCATCTTTGGAGCGAGCTACACGGGCGCGAGGCTAAAGCGCTATTACGGTTCGCTCCTTCATATGCAGAACGGCATGTTTGTTGCAATCACCGTGATGCTGGCTTTATCTGCGATGTTCGTTCAACGGTTCCAGCACTGGCAACAATTGAGTGGAGCGCTTTGGGGTGTGACGTTGGCCTCCCCGTTCGTAATGCTACTGTGGATGGCCCGCCGCGCTTTTTACCTCGAACACGTTCCCAGTCCGGCTGCTGCGGGCGCAGTGGTATACACAGGCGCGACGGTGGGCGGCTTGATCGTCGTCAGGCATTTGGGATCGCTGACCTCCTTCAGTGCCTTTGTCGTAATAGGAGCTGCTGCATTTGTGACAAGTCTCGCGATGTTTTGGCGGCTGCGCCCAGAGTTTCGTCGGGAATCTGGCGACCCGGGTTTTCACCAGGAGTGCAAAGAACACTGGCGCTATGGCAGCTGGGCGTTAGCTGGAGCTGTGGCCATGTGGCTTCCGCAGAATGTCTATTACGCAGTTCTTACCGGCGCCGATGGAATGGCAGCGGCCGGCGAAGTACGAGCTCTGCTGAATCTGGCCTTGCCGCTTCAGCGGTTTACCGTCGCCTTCGGACTGCTCCTTCTACCTTTCGCGGCGAGAGTCTACTCTGAACACGGCCGCAGGGGCGCTAGAGACTTCACGGTAAAAATTTGCATTTTGTTTTTTGCAGGATGTATCGCGTACTGGGGAGTAACGCTGCTATTTGGCGGTCAGATTTTTCAGATGCTGTATGCCGGAAAGTATTCCTCGCTGACGCACCTGCTGCCCTGGCTGGCGGTCTCCTCTACGCTGAATGCACTCGAAGCGGCGATCGTAATCGGCTTGCGCGCTATGCGTTCGCCGGCTTCGGTTTTCTACGCCTACGGGATTTCCGGCCTGGTTAATGTAATTGTCGGAGTACCCGCAACCTGGTGGTGGGGTGTCAACGGCGTCCTGTTTAGCTTCATTCTTGCAAACGTAACGGCCGTAATCGCATCGCTGGCGATGATGAGGCGGAATGATGAAAACGACTCCGAGAACATCGCTGCGAAGGACTGCCTCCTTGCAAGCGAAGCACGTGCATTTCATCCTTTCCGCGATGTGCAGGCCTCATGATCAGCTCACTTACCCGCACGCTTTCTGGCGAAAGTCTTAGGATCGCTTCGAGGTAACTATGTCAGAAGTCGCTCTGCCTATATCCTACGCAGTTCCAGAAAGGTTTCGCCTCTGTGATTCCCAGATTCGAACTGACCGTAGCGCCAAGGCGAGGCGATCACTTGCGCTGCTGCTGATCACCGGTGCGGTGGTAGCGCTCGTGGACGGCATTACCCGAGCTCCCAACGCGGACTGGGAGTCGATGCCGTTTCAAAATCCATTGCAGTATGTGCCCTACAAAGCGGCGTTCGTTTTCGCAGCATTGCTGCTTCCACTTACATTGCGCTATGCGCGTCAGGTGGGCTCCCGGATGTCCGAAGCTTTACTTCTGTGGTTTGTGATGTGCACTACTGCATACGCGAAAGACTTTGCCTACATCCATATTCCGGGCGTTCCGCTCTTTGTGACAGACATAGTGCTTGCCACATTGGTTTTCTTTACATTCTTGTTCCCGCGTTTGCGAATACCTCTAGACTTTTGGCCCAATCGAGTCGTTTGGCTCTTGCTCACACTAGGAGCAGTGGAGGTTTGCAGAAGCCTCGTCTCCGGACGCGAGCCGCTCATGGTGTTCCGCGACTTTGCTGTCCCGCTCTACGCGGTATTCCTTCTCATCGGCTTATACGTCGTCACCGACTGGCCTTCTATCCGACGGCTTTATAGGTTTTTTATTTACGGAGCGGCGATGTCTTCAGTGACTGCTGTGGGCTGGTTCGCCGTCGTCCCTGCACAACGCCGTTATATATTTCACGCTGTTCCCCACCTTATAGCTGCGGTTGTTGGGTTATTGCCTTGGGCATTGAGCACAAAGACTTCTCCGCGAATCACTTACAGCGTCATTGGTTTGTTGACTGCCGGGATCGTCTTCACAAATTCGAGAACGGCATATGTCAGCATCGCCCTTTGTGTGGTCGTTCTTTTCTTTACGGCACGAGTTGCCGATCGGCGAATACGGCTGTCTCAACTCACGCGCTGGCTGGCAGGCGTTTCAGTATTGTCAGCAGCCTTGCTTCTCGTACTGATGGTTAGTGACAACGGTGCCAAGTTCGTGAAGGAAGCTGGCACCGAGCTCATTTCCGGCACTCTCAATTATCAGAATGACGCTAATGCTGACTTTCGCTTCCAGGCGTGGACCGAAGCGTGGAACCGCTTTTATCGGAATCCGCTGCTCGGCGAAGGATTTGGAGTACCCTTTTTGTTCGGTGCCGAGGACTACGATTCCCGCCCTCACAATACCTATCTAACTGTCTTGTACAAGATGGGCTTGCTCGGACTTTTCCCCTTCTTACTGCTGCTGGGACATTTCTACAAATATGGATGGAGAATCGTACGAACTTCTAGCGGAGGGCAGGAATCGCTTCTTCTTTATTGCTGCATGCTCGCATTTTTGTCTATGTGTTTCTCCGGAGCGCTGAATCTTACGCTCGAA
>QIBC01000203.1 GCA_003225215.1 Acidobacteriota bacterium | reverse complement strand
CCGAAGTGAACGGCCAGCACGTTGCCACAGGCTCTCACACTTTCAAAGGCAAGAGCCACAAGAAGAGCAACGTCACTAAGATTGGCGGCGGAGCTGCTGCTGGTGCGTTGATCGGAGGCCTCGCCGGTGGAGGCAAGGGAGCCCTGATCGGAACCGCCGCTGGCGGGGCTGCAGGTACCGGCGTTGCAGTAGCCACGGGAAAGGAAGAAGCGGTGGTGCCGGCGGAAACGGCAATGACATTCACGATTCGAGGAGCGTCTAAACAGAGCCGCTAAGCTAAAAGAGTGTTTAAATGCCCGGCCCCTGTGCCGGGCATTTGTTTGTTTGTAGAAGCCGATCTCTTCTGGTCTTCACCGATGCGAAGTTCTAAGCCGATTTCCGCGGCGAAGGCGAGGTCCCATCCTCTCTTGACGTCGTGGTTCCTGAAGAGTCTTGTTGGGACACAACTTAGGCAGCACTAGCCACTAGCACTTTTCAACACTTTCCTGGTTTCTCCAAGATGGGCATTCCGGGATCGGCGAAATGTGACTTGGCGGTGTTGAATGGTTTTGAAGGGGCATGGCTTGAGCGAAGCGGAACCATGCCATTGGCGCGTGTTGAAACTAGGCTTCAGCCGCAGAAGGCTCTTTCTAAAGTGGGAAACCATGCCCTCGGCGGCTAAAGCCTGTTCTTGGATGAAGCTCAAATGGCACGGCTCCGCTTCGCTCAAGACATGCCCCTTCAAAACGCCTTTCCTGAGTTGGAGCGAATTTGCACAGCTTTGGGCGCATGGCTCCGCCTCCTTGCCTCAATCTGCAGTTCCCTCGTATCATCTTCAGTCCGCCCGTCCACGCCAGTCATGACTACCCAGAGCACAAAACCACAGATCGTCCTGCGCGAAAAAACGCGTCTGATGTCTGCGTCCGAGATCGAGCGCACCCTCGTTCGTCTCGCGCACGAGATCGTCGAGAAAAACAACGGAGTCGAGCGCCTCGGCTTTGTCGGAATCAAGCGGCGCGGTGTTCCCTTGGCAAAGCGACTGGCGGGACTCGTAAGCAAGATTGAGAAGACGCCCATTGACGTAGGCACCCTCGACATTAATCTTTACCGTGACGATCTCACGACCACTGGTCCGAAGCCAGTGGTGAACAAGATGGAGATCGGCTTCGACGTAACCGACAAGAACGTCATTCTTGTGGACGACGTTCTGTACACCGGACGCACAATTCGCGCCGCGCTCGACGCACTGTTCGATCACGGACGTCCGAGCCGAGTGCAACTGCTGGTTCTGATCGACCGCGGACATCGTGAACTGCCCATCGAAGCCGCCTTCATCGGGCGTACGGTGCAGACCACGCAAAACGAGATCATCGAAGTAAAACTGCAGGAGATCGATCCCAGCGAGCAGGTTCTTCTGGTGGAAAAGGTATCGGCATGAGCTTAGGGGAGGACCCCCACAGCCGATCACAGAGGTTCCGCCGCAGTATTCGCTCTGCTTCGCTTCGCAAGGAGCGATTCTCCCATTCCTCACGCTCATTGCTTGATATCGAGTCACTCAGCGACAGCGATATTCATTCTCTGCTCAAGGAAGCAGGCCGTTTCAAGATAAGTCCGAGAAAGTCTCCTCTGGTGCGGCGCCACGTTGCGTTGCTTTTTTATGAGGCGAGCACGCGCACACGTTGTTCCTTCGAGCTTGCCGCGAAGTCGCTGGGTGCCTCGACGACACTGGTCAGCGCAACGGCATCGAGCATCGAAAAGGGCGAATCGCTGGTCGATACCGGCGCAACGCTGGCGGCGATGGGTGCTGAGTGCATTGTTATCCGTCATCCCTCTTCCGGAGCGCCGCATGTCCTCGCTCGTCATCTGACCATACCAATCGTGAACGCGGGAGACGGAATGCACGAGCATCCGTCACAAGCGCTGCTCGACTGCTACACCATCCTGCAGCATCGTCGCACGCTCGACGGCTTGCGGCTGCTACTCGTGGGAGACATCTTTCACAGCCGCGTAGCGCGCTCTAATGCGCTGCTGCTGACTCGACTGAGAGCGCAAGTGACGTTCTGCGGACCTCCTGCCCTCTTGCCCGATATTGCGGAGACGATCGCTCCGGGCGTGCGCATCACGCGAGACTTCGACGCCGCTCTGCCGGGCGCTGACGTCATCATGATGCTGCGAGTGCAGAAGGAACGCTTATCGGGCCTGCAGCTCTCGGTTGACGATTATATTCGCGATTATCAATTGACCTCCGAGCGTCTGGCGCTGGCACCGGCTGACGTGCTCGTAATGCATCCCGGACCAATGGTGCGCGGTATGGAACTGACCAGCGAGGTCGCCGACAGTGCCCGCTCGCTGGTGCTGGAGCAGGTGCGCAACGGAGTCTCTGTGCGCCGGGCCATCCTGCTGCGAGCCCTTGGAGGACACACTTGATTCGCAAGCCAAGCCACACAGGCGCACGCCCTTTGCTGATCAGCGGCGGCTCTCTAATCGCCGAGACAGGCGAGATGCAAAAGGCCGACCTGCTCATCGAAGGCGGGCGCATCGCCGCAATCGATCGGATAGGAAAAATTCCCGAGCGCGGTCAAACTGTCCTCGAAGCACGTGGATTGATCGTCTCCCCGGGATTTATCGATCTGCACGTGCATCTGCGCGAGCCCGGCCAGAGCCACAAAGAAACGATTGCGACAGGCACTGCCGCCGCGGCTGCTGGTGGATTCACGATAGTATGCCCGATGCCAAACACTACGCCGGTAAACGATTCGCCCGACATCACGCGGTGGATGCAGAACCCCGAACGCGGAGCGATGGTCAAAGTTCATCCCATCGCCGCCGCGACGATCGGCAGCAATGGCGAGCGGCTAACCAACTTCAAGGCCTTGGTAGAGGAGGGCGCAGTCGCGGTCACCGACGATGGTCGTCCCATTCTGGGCAACGCCATGATGCGCGAAGCACTGCAAGCGGCTCGCGAACTCGGCATTCCCGTGATACAGCACGCTGAAGATACACGCATGAGTCAGGGATGCAGCATGCATGAGGGCCCAACTTCCTTCCGGCTGGGCTTGCGCGGGGTGAAGGCGGAAGCGGAAGCTTCAATCGTTGCCCGGGATATCGACCTCGCAGCCGAAACTAAGGCACATCTCCACGTGGCCCACCTCTCAACAGCCGCAGCATTGGAACAGGTGCGCAAAGCCCGAAGCCAGGGCGTGCACGTTACCTGCGAAGTCACGCCGCATCACCTGCTGCTTGCGGACGAAGAAGTAGGCGACTACGACACCAACTGCAAAATGAATCCACCGCTGCGCGACGAATCCGATCGTCAGGCAATGTGGCAGGGCCTATGCGACGGCAGCATCGATTGCATCGCGACCGATCACGCCCCGCACGCTGCCCATGAGAAAGATCAGGAGTTCGATCGCGCTCCGTTTGGCGTCACCGGTCTCGAAACCGCATTGCCGATTGCGCTGATGGTCGCAGGCGGCGACCCGCAACTCGCGGTGCGCTGGCTCTCCTCAAATCCCGCCAGAGTGATGGGGTGGAAAGACGCCGGAGTACTTCGCGTTGGCGCTTCCGCCGACATAGTCGTCTTCGATCCTGCGGAAGAGTGGACATTCACAGCGAAGGAATCCAAATCAAAATCGAAGAACTCGCCCTTCATCGGCAAGCGCCTACGCGGACGCGTGCAATACACGATTGTGGATGGGCGCGTGGTGTGGTCGCTCTGATTGTGGCTGCCTAAGCTCAGGAAGAGCAAGGGTGTTCGTCCTCACCGATAGCGTGCCGATAAATATGGGTTCACCTGTCGTGGGATCCACGTTGAATCGAAGCCGG
Organism: Acidobacteriota bacterium; assembly: GCA_003225215.1. GTDB lineage: Bacteria > Acidobacteriota > Terriglobia > Terriglobales > Acidobacteriaceae > Gp1-AA112. Next base: position 3,132 of record QIBC01000203.1, on the reverse strand, counting down.
GCGCAGCAGTCTATAACGCCAGGTATTCGTGCCGCGTCTCGCACACGACGTGATATGAGCCCGGCAGGAACTGCCGGGTACTGGGACGTTTCGATTGAACCCCGTTCAGAAAATAGCGCCTTTGCGCTATTTTCACATTTGAGGATAATCGAAAATAGCAAGATTACTTGCTGCGCCGAAAATAGCGCCCACAGCTATTTACGATAGTTCTGCGCCGGGCCGGCTTTAGTTCTTTCTCTCGGTCATTAGCCCTTTCTGGATGCTGAAGCGTGTGCCTCTCTCAGTTTCTGTGCGCATTCCTCACAGCACACTTCCACAGTCTTGCCGCCGATTTTCACCTCGATGGCGTTTGCATCCAGCTTGTAATCGCAAGCTGCACAAGTTCTTTCACTCACAATGTTCTCCTCGGCCCGAAGTTTCGGGTGAGGTTAGTAGACCGTGCCGGGAGAAAGGGTCGCTATCAGAATCTTTAGCGATCTCATTTCGCCATGGAGACACGGAGACACGGAAGCACGGAGAACAGCCGGATGAAACCGGGATTCTCCCGAGCCCTAGGTTGCCAACCTTGAATGCCGGTCGGGAAGGGCCTAGATCCACCACGATTAGTTGCCCCTTCATGTTATCCGCGACTGCGGCGACGGATGTGAAATACTGAAACCCTTCGCTCGATCCTCGATGAGCACTACGATTCCTTACGACCTCGCCGAACTGAACGCCGCGCTGCAAGAATCTCTCTTTTCCGGCAAGGTCCATTTCCTTCCCGAAACGGGATCTACGAACACTCTGGCGATGCAGGCTGCGACCGCCGGAGTGGAAGAAGGGACCGTGATCTTTACCGATCAGCAGACAGCTGGACGCGGCCGCAACGGTCACAACTGGCACTCGGAGCCTGGCGCCGCGATTCTCGTTTCTATTGTGTTGCGCCCTAAGATTCTGCCTACGCAATCGCTCTGGCTATCGCTGATGGCTGGGGTAGCAATGCACGATGCGATTTTGCGCACGTGCGGAATCGCCTGCGATCTGCGCTGGCCCAACGATCTGCTGATCGAGCGCAAGAAGGTCTGCGGAGTCCTCACAGAAATCTCAGCTGACGCCGAACAGCTTCGCTTCGCCGTGATTGGAATTGGAGTCAACGTGAATCAGCCGTCATTCCCCGGCGAAATTGCCGGCTTCGCGACATCGTTGCAGATGGAGACAGGGAAGCAGTGGTCGCGAACCGAGCTGCTGGCAGCGATGCTGAAGTCGCTCGAAACTCAATATCGTGGGGCTCTCACAACAGAGGGAGAGCAGGCGCTGCTTTGCCGCGTGGAATCCATCTCCAGCTATGTGCGCGGCAAGCGCGTCCACGTCGACGAAGCCGGAGGCTACGACGGAGTAACGGACGGCCTCGACGCACGTGGATTTCTACGCGTTCGTACCGCAGAGAGCATGAGGACGGTGTTGTCAGGAGGAGTGAGGGAATCGTGAAGAATCGGGTGATCGGGTGATCGGGTGATCGGGTGAAGTAAGAGCGGGGGAAATCACCCGAAACGAAGTGAGGGATCTGCTTTTCGTTGTGGGGCCAAGAACAGCAGATTCCTCGCACCAACGCCAGGCGCTAGGAATGACAGTGTATTTAGGAAAAGCGGCTCCCGCTCTTACTTCACCCGATCACCCGATCACCCGATCACCCGATCACCCGATCACCCGATCACCCGATCACCCGATCACCCGATCACCCGATGACCCGATCACCCGATGACCCGATGACCCGATGACCCGATGACCCGATGACCCGATCACCCGATTCTTCTGATAGCGTATTTGCATGCTCTTAGTCCTCGACGTGGGCAACACGAACACGGTCCTAGGGCTGTATCGGCCAAGCCATGAGCAGGCGGGCGTGCCTCCGCGCTTCGATCAGATGGTGGCGAACTGGCGGGTGGGAACGATTCGCACCAGCACGGCCGACGAGTATGGTGTCCTCTTCCGCAATCTGTTTGCGATGCAGAAGATCGATGCCGGCGACGTGAAGGCGGTAGTCATCGCCTCGGTTGTTCCTCCGCTTGATTCCACGCTGCGCGAGGTCAGCGAACGGTACTTTCAAACAAAACCGCTGTTCATCGAACCGGGAGTAAAGACCGGTATGCCGGTATTGGTCGACAATCCCGCAGAGGTGGGGGCCGACCGCATCGTGAACGGCGTCGCGGCCTTCGAGAGATACGGAGGGCCATGCATCGTCGTCGACTTCGGCACAGCGACAACCTTCGACGTAATCTCCGAACGCGGAGAATATCTTGGCGGCGTCATCGCTCCCGGAGTGGGAATCTCGGCAGAAGCGTTGTTCTCGCGCACCGCCCGTCTTCCCAAAGTGGATATCCGCAGGCCGGCTCGCGTAATCGGCACTAATACGGTCAGCCATATCCAGTCTGGGCTCTTCTACGGCTACATCGGACTGACCGATGGCCTGATCGAACGCATCGTCGAAGAATTGGCCGGCGCAAAGCCGAAGATTGTTTCCACTGGTGGACTGGCCACGCTCATCGCCTCAGGCTCGCGCTATATCGGCATCGTCGACGAAATGCTCACGCTCGACGGCATGCGCATCATCTACGAGCGCAATACCGGGGCAAGGCAGACGAAGAAGGCGCAGGGTGCGGGAGAGAAGCGGGCGATGTGAAGAATCGGGTGATCGCGTGATCGGGTGAAGTAAAGCCAGCCGAGCACTGCCACCTCAACACACTGTAAGGAGAAATCGTTCGCTTCCCAAGAAGCGTAGATAGCCGCTTTTTACTTCACCCGATCGCTCGATGGCCGATCACCAGATTCATTATCGATCGAAGCACTCGATTTCCTCAGCCAGCATGGTCAATTAAGCGCTTGCACAACTACTTCAATTACTTCACCGAAATCGAAGAACAGTTCCAGCGCCGACGCGGGACACTGTTGCTATTGTCAACGCTCGATTGGGCGCTGATTGAGACCTGGAAAGAGGCAGGGATTCCGCTCGAGGCCGTGCTGCGCGGCATCAATAGCGCATTCGACAACTACGACCGAAAGCCGAGTAAAACGCGCAAGGTAAACAGTCTGGCCTTTTGTTCGCAGGAGGTACTCGCTGCTGCGGAAGAGATGAAGGAGGCTGCGGTAGGAACC
>QIBC01000410.1 GCA_003225215.1 Acidobacteriota bacterium | reverse complement strand
CGGCGTTTCGAACATCTTCTCTATTAAGCCCTTGGGAATCGAGGCGTTTACCTGGACGCGCTCGCCTTTTTGCTCCACCTTCAGGCTGTTGAGCGTGGATTCCATATCGGGATCGGGATGGTCGGGGCGGGTTTGGCTTTCGCTGGTCCTATATAAAGTCAGGAAATTCTGGAGTTGCTCGGCGCGGTCTTTGGCGGAGGCTTCGTCTTTCAGGAAGTCTTCGGCGCGTAGCAGGACGTTGCCGTTGTAGCGGGCGGAGCCTACGACTACGCCTCCGCCGAAGAGTTGGCGGATGAACGGTAGCGGGCTGATTCCGCCTAAGCTGATCGCTTCGGGCGGGGCGACTTCCGTGATCAGCCAGGCCAGGCTCGTGAACGGGATGTGGCGATAGTACTTACCGAGCAGGCGCGGGCCGCTGGAGGCGAAGGCTGAGCGGCGGTATTCGTCGATGATGTGGTTGATTTGGGCTGCGTCTCCGGTGTTTGACACCGCAACCATGTCGAGGCTGAGTACGGTTACGCGGACGATGCGGTCCTCATAGGGGATGAGAAAGATCTCGTGGGCGCGGTAGCTCTCGCGCGATTTCGCCATGTGTGCGAGGAAGTCGGCGACCTTCGTGGAGTTGAACCGTCCAACCATAACCTCGCTGTAGCGAGTTTCATTATGGGAATCGCGTGGAGCGTGGATGGCGAAGGCCACTTCGTCGAGATCGCGCTCGAACTGGAAGCCGGTTTGGTTCACGAAGGTTTGATACTCCGGCGCCCAGGCTGTGGGTTTTTGCCCGAAGTTTGTGAATGTCCGCAGCGGTTTCAGGTTGGCGTAAAGGATTCCGTCGCACTCAGGAAGCAATCGCGCAGGCTCGGGCGCGGCGTATTTGCGCAGAAATACGGCTGCGGTGAGCAGTCCGGCGATCGCTAAGACGGTGACAACGATCGCGAAAATGCGTTTGCGTTGCGTGCGACTCATGCGCGGGAGGCCGGAATTTTGTCACCCGAGTGAGGACAAAGCGCCCGAATTGGGATCGTCGGATGGAGTGAAGTGCGCAAGGATGCGAGCGGATAGTGCGAATAGCTCGACCGTGAATGATACCAAAGTGGGGTTTGTAAGCCTTGGACTGAGGACCGCCGCGCGCCCTCGCGCGGGTTTTCGTCGTCGATTGTCATCATCGCCGCTCGTGGCAAACACCCGCGCGGGGGCGCGCGGCGGTCCTGAGCGGTCCTGAGCGGTCCTGAGCGGTCCTGAGCGGTCCTTAATGATCCTTAAAATGTGCGTTAAGGCGCCTCAGATTCGATCAAAATTTGCCTTGTTTTGCGTTCTGTAAGCCGCAAAATTTGCGCTGGAATGTGCGGATCGAGTGCGCAATGTGCGTCGGAAGTCCTGAAATAAGTTGCGGTAGACCTTATTCTTGTGTTCCGTAGTCCTTAATGCTGCGTCTCGTAGGCGCTAAATCGATCGCGATGTCGCGTTTATTGCGACTGAAATCCCCGCAGATCCGCCGGAGTTTTGCGCTTTGATCGTGCTTACTCTGCGAGGAAGAGCGTTGCTAAGGACCTAAAAATGTGGACTTGAATGTGTTTTGCGCGCCTTGCACGTGCGCTTAACGGATGCTAAACTCGCATAGTTTACCCGCTTAGCGGGCGCGGGTCTGAGTGTCGGTGGACAGTTGGGCGCGCGGGAAAGTTTGCTGGCGTAGCTCAGCTGGTAGAGCATCTGATTTGTAATCAGAGGGTCGGGGGTTCAAATCCCTTCGCCAGCTCCAGTTTGGCGGCGACCGCGGCGCAAGAGAAGTACACCTCGAGAGGAACACCTCCAAAACAAGCTGCTAGCTACGAGCTTCTGGCTGCTAGCCAGGTTGTTGGTTCTTTTGCGTTTTCAGCGTTGTCCAGAACTTTTTGTTGGTTGTAAGTTGTTGTATCGAAGATGTTTGCAATGCTAGTTCAGCTTGACCAAGAATGCTTGGCCAGCAGCAAGTAGCCAGCAGCTTGCGGCTTTCTTTCGCCGATGTAGCTCAGTTGGTAGAGCACTCCCTTGGTAAGGGAGAGGTCACCAGTTCAATCCTGGTCATCGGCTCCAGTTTTCGTTGCACAGGTGGCCGAGTGGTTAATGGCAGCAGACTCTTGCGCTGCTCGCTTTACGCACCGTAATGCACGCGATTCGCGAGCATCAGATGACCGGCGATAAGAAAGAAGTTCAGTAAGTCATTTAGTCACAGGAATTTGGAGTAATGGCTAGCGGCTAGAAGCTAGCAGCTTGTTTCGCGGGAGTAACTCAGTGGTAGAGTCACAGCCTTCCAAGCTGTTGGTCGCGGGTTCGATTCCCGTCTCCCGCTCCAGAGATTGATTGGGATATGCAATTCGCTCAGGCACCGATTGAGGTTCAGAATCAGCAAGTTGTAGACGAGCTAGAGCGGGCGATTGAGAACGCTTTAGTTGCGCGTACTGACGACTTTTTGCAGCTGCTGAAGCGCTTCGGATTGCGCGTCCGCGAGTTCGAAAAGGCGCTTAAGGAGCACGTATTTGAGCAATTGCCGGGGGCGAAGCAGGCTCGGACGTCTCAGGAGATGTATCTCGAACTCGGCGCGTCAGACCAAGGTTTGATTCGGGAGTTTTATCTCACTCGAATCGAAGAGATTCCGGCGGAGCTGAGAACAAAGTACTTGAAGCTGTTTCGGTATGAATAGGGGCTGTAGCAGCTAAGGACTTAGCAGCTAGGAGCTTAGGAGCAAAGAATGGCGAAAGAGAAATTTGACCGCAGCAAGCCGCACGTGAACGTGGGGACGATTGGGCATATCGATCATGGCAAGACGACGCTGACGGCGGCGATCACCAAGGTGCTGTCCAAGCACAATCCGAAGATCCAGTTCCGCTCATTCGATTCGATCGACAACGCGCCGGAAGAGCGCGAGCGCGGCATCACGATTGCGACGGCGCACGTGGAGTATGAGACGCCGAACCGGCACTATGCGCACGTCGATTGCCCGGGCCACGCCGATTACATCAAGAACATGATCACGGGCGCGGCGCAGATGGATGGTGCGATTCTCGTGGTCGCGGCGACCGACGGTCCGATGCCGCAGACCAAGGAGCATGTGCTGCTGGCTCGTCAGGTAGGCGTGCCCTACATCGTGGTGTTTCTGAACAAGTGCGATGCGGTGGAAGATCCTGAGCTGATTGATCTTGTCGAAGTTGAGGTGCGCGAGCTCTTGAGCAAGTATCAGTTCCCAGGTGACGCGCTGCCGGTGGTTCGTGGATCAGCCTTGGGCGCGCTGAACGGCGAAGCCAAGTGGGAGAAGACGATCGATGAGCTGATGGAGGCGGTCGATAAGAACGTTCCACTGCCGGCTCGCGATATCGATAAGCCCTTCCTGATGCCGATTGAAGATATCTTCTCGATCTCGGGACGCGGCACGGTTGTGACCGGAAGAATCGAGCGCGGCAAGGTGAAGGTCGGCGAGGAAGTGGAGATTGTAGGCTTCCGCGAAACCAGAAAGACGGTTGTAACC
>QIBC01000038.1 GCA_003225215.1 Acidobacteriota bacterium | reverse complement strand
TGTACCGGTTCTGGACAGAGGCAATGGGAACAATCTTGCGCGCACGCTCAATATGCTCCCTGGTCACGTTCGACAATGCGACCAGGCGAATTTTCCCCTGGTTTCGCAGCTCGGCCAGAGTGTCAACCGAGACATCAAAGGAGACGACCGGATCCGGAGTGTGGAGCTGGTAAACATCAATACGATCCACTCTCAATCTCTTGAGGCTGCCTTCCACTGCCTCACGCAGGTGAGCAGGAGTCGCGTCATGGGTCCACTGATTTGGGCCGGGACGATTCCAGCCGCCCTTGGTTGCAATGACCACTCCCTTGGGATAAGGAAATAGGGCTTCGGCAATCAGTTCTTCACTGACGTTGGGACCGTAAGAATCCGCAGTATCGATGAAGTTGACGTCCAACTCTACCGCGCGGCGCAACACCGCGAGCGCTCTGTTACGGTCCCGCGGAGGACCCCAGATACCTTCGCCCGTGAGGCGCATCGCTCCAAAGCCAAGGCGATGGATAGAGAGCTCGCGTCCGAGAGAAACCTTTCCAGCTAGGCTTGCAGAAACTTCTTTCTTATTCACCATAACCTCCATGAATTTAGTAGTTTCACATTTTGCGCTGTTCCCAGAGCTGCTCTTAATCTCGACTCAAACTGGAATCGGCGCGTTTTGCTCAAGAGAACACCGGGAACGACAGGACCTTGTCTGCCGTCGTGTGAGTCTCATAAAGGGAAGACCCGTCTGTATACCCATGTTTCCCCTCGCTCTGCTTCGGTTGGCGTTCGTTCACGTTGGCCACGGACGAGCCGCGTGAACGAATGCCAACGCGTAGCTTCAGTCACCAACGGTTTCTGAGTTGGATACTGCCTGGTCGCCTACAAAGGCCTCATGTGCGGCATTAGCGATTTTCTGCTCCTGTTGTTTGGAATAAACGAACTCGTGGCCGGTTAGGGTACCGGGATAAAACCACTTCACGAGCAGCTCGGTATCCCCGCCTCCTGGTTTTGCCAGCACGATCGTAGTGTCTCCAGCTTGCCTTCGGTCTGTAGGGACTGTTCGCAGAGTGGCGTACAAAACGCTGCGATCGACGCTGAAGATTCGAACAAGGTTCAGGTCGTCAGCGGGATCTGCCTGCTCGAACATGTAGCTTCCTGCAGGCAGTACCTGTCCCGGAATCTGGACCGGCGCGCTGAAGGTGATTTTTGTTAACTCATTGGTCGCGTCCGCATGAGCTGCGAGCTCAAAAAACAGAGCAAAAGCAATCACAAGACCAATTACGATGTAAAGCTTATTAATCCTCATTTGTATATCTCCTTCCCAACACGGGTCTACTGCTTTTTCTTCAATCGCGGTTAGCGGTTAGAAGAGAAATTTCACCCCTTTTACTGTTGCCTTTCCGGTGTCCTTACCTGCGACCACCACTGCTTTGCCCGAATCCTTGCCAGCTACTGCTGCGGCCTTGCCGGAATCCTTACCAGCGACCGCCACGGCTTTGCCGGAATCCTTGCCTGCGACGGCGACGCTATGGCCGACAACATCGCCTGCAAATGTGGGAACCGCCATACAGATCGAAACAACGATGAGAGCTACTTTCTTCATAACTTCCTCCTTGATGTTTGCTGGGGTGTGGCGAGTCCATCAACTCGAGAACTGAAGATCTAAAGCTGAATTCATGCGCCACGCGTCAGCCTTGTTTTCACACTCTCGGTAAGGCAAGGCGCGTTCCAATCCGCGGACTCGCTTCGAATTTCCTGTAAAACACTCGTTGTGCGGGACTTACGCGAAGAGAACCGGCAAGTCGTGCGAACTGTCGGAGGTGCCGGAAGTGTCAATAATGTCAGCAGTCGCTTTGCTTTGACCCGCCATCGACACCAGCTTCTTCATTCGGAGAATAAAGGCGACTCTCCCCGGAAGTTGTTGAGAGCCCGGGTGCCAGGCAATCCGTTTCACTGACTCACTTGAACAAGATCTTTGCCATCATCCCTTTGTCTTCGTGGTTCAGGAGATGACAATGGAAGAGAGAGATGCCACGGATGATTGGATCGGTGAAATCCATCACCAGATCGACCGAACCGCCGTAGGGAACGTTCACAGTGTCGAGCCATACCGGATCCTCCACTCGCTTGCCATTAACGGCATACACCAGGAAGTGGACCTGATGGATGTGGAACGGATGCACTTCTTTTGTCGGGTTCTCGACGCGCCAGTGCTGCAATGAGCCAACATGTACCGTCACCATTGGAGCGTCATTCATTTGGAATTTGCGATCATTGATGTAGAACCCCTGCTTGTCTTCCGTGAAGTTGACTATGAATTTGGGTTCAGTGGCTTCGACCCACTTGAGCACTGCGGGCGAAAAAACCTCATGAACCGGAGCTCCACTCAGAGCGTGATGAACTGGAGGATTCGAGGCTTTCGCTGAAACGATGTCGGCCAGGACCATAGCAGGATTGGAATCCCCATCTGCGCCGGTATCGAAGCACCTTGAGCGCAGCGCTGCATGCGAACTCGACGGCGGTCCTGTGACAATTGCCTCTACCCTGCCGGCAGGTGGGACCAGCACGTGTTCCAACGAGCGTTTGCGAATTGAAGGATCGTGATAGGCCAGCGGCATGCCATCGAGCGCAATTACCTCCAGCGGTCCTGAGTCGAGTTCCAGATCCACATAGCGATCTGGACTGGCATTGACGACTCTCCAAAATTGTTGCTCTCCTGGTGCGATTTCGATTTGTGGGCGCAGACTTCCATTTAGGGTGAAAGCCCGCTCCGGGTCTTCCGGCGCCGTGCCGCACTGCGTCGTTTGCATGGAGACTGCTTGCATCACCTTGCTTTTGTCGGTGGCATCCTCGGGCAATACAAGATCGCGCAGCACTAGAATTCGCTCGTGCATGTTCGCCACTTCCGGCACGTAACGCTCGATCCCTTCGACGACGATCGCTCCGGACATGCCATCGAGATCCTGCCTGTAGCTCTCTCCATGGGGATGGGTGTGATACCAGTAGAGTCCCGGCGGTTGCTGTAGTGGCACTTGCACGGAATAGTGCAGAGTCTCTCCGGGCATGGCCATCATGTCGAGGGCGTCGTCCTGGGGCGCGTTCGGCGAAACGTGCAATCCGTGAAAATGAAGATTTGTCATGTTCATACACGGAAGATCGAGACACTCTTCTCTCGATGCCACAGCGAGGTCATTCTTGTATTCCACGTGCAGAGTGCTTCCAGGCTGCACACGAATCACGGGTGGGATGTTGTTGCCTGCATATCTAAATTGAGATTTCCCTGTGCGTGGATCTGATGTCGCTGCTAGTGTCACCGGCGAGATTGCTTCAGGTAATTCGGGCAGAGTTCGATTCTGCGCGCTGGAAATGCCTGCGATCAAACAAAGACTCGCCAATAGTACAGATATACCGATCCCGAATTTCCCCACAATTTTCATCGCCTGTAGTCTGTTGAGTCGTCCTCAACGACCTTGAGTCGAAGCCTGTTGCGAACTCGGGACCGACTCTGCCGCGACTGCACTAATCGGCACCGTGCGAAGTTGCTGCCCGATAAACTTCCCGTGACCATAGTCCGACGTGAGCAACCGCCGCTCTTTCTGCATGCGAACTTCCACGAGCGTGTAGCCCTGGGGTGAGTTGACGAAGATTAGTTCTTGCGCTTTCGCCGTGTCTTTCAGTGGTAATGGAAGCGTCGCCGCTTCTCCCTGCACGGGCATGTGCTTCGAATCGACAAGCAGAAGCATTCCCGAATCCATCATGTCAACCTCATAAGTACCTGGAGGCAGCGTCACGCCTTCAAATACGAACGTGAACGGAATCGTGGCCAGCTGCTTCGATGGCGCCTGGGCGAACCCTGCCGGCGAGCAAAGACTGATTGCAGTCAAAATCAGCGAAATATCCAATAGGAGTTTGCGTGTCATATTAGTGCCTCCAAATCCAAGCGTCCATCAGAGTGAACATAAGAACCAGTGCCTCTTGGTCCAACATTGGGCAACGGGAGCTGAGCTTTAGACATTGAGGAGGGCCGCTCAGCCCCCGTGTGCCGACCAGCACTTTTCATCTGGTCGATAGATTTATTGCACGTGCCATTCCATCGCGAGGACGAAACCAGTGCGCTCGGTCCTTGACCTAAAGCCTTCAAAACACCGAATTCCGCCGATAGCGGAGCGGCGTGCGCGGGCAGGAGTCTCTGGTTGGCATCTGTGTGTCAACGGGTTGACGGATGCCATGTCGCAGGATTCACATGCGCGACAGTTAACTCACGCGGTTGCATCGGCTTCCTGACTTCAGTCCCGAGCGACGCAGATACGTAAATCGGGCGCGCTCGCTCCAACTCGATCATTCCTCATTAGTTGGCGGACGCTGCAACAACCACAACCGTTTTGGAATTCAAGTTGCTTTCATCCACAGCGAGATGTGGAAGGAGAGCGCTATGAAACGGAACGAGTCAAACAGATCGAGATTTCGGTATCGCGTTCTATGCGTCGACAGCAATGAGTTCGGCGCGTACGTGGAAGCAACCGTCTTGCGGCGCGAGGGTTACGAAGTGCTGGCCTGCTCTGACGCGTTGCAGGCTGCGGCAATCGCCAAAGCGGAGGAAATAGATCTGGCGGTGCTCTCTTACCGGATGCCGGTGATGAATGGCGCAGAACTGGCGGCGTTCTGCAAGGCTGCGAACCCTGACATGAAAGTCATTCTTCTTTCCGAGTGGCTTGGCATACCGAATCGCGAACTCGCACTCGCCGACCTTTTTATGCAGAAGTCGGATGACATGGACGCACTTCTTGCGGGAGTGGAACTACTACTTTCACAAAATCGATTCCAGGCCTTGCCTGGGTTTGGCAATGATTACGACAGAATGATAAAGACGGAAAACTGAAATGGAAACACGCAGACTTGGTAACAGTGACATGGACATTACTCCCATCGGCGTGGGCGCATGGGCAATGGGCGGCGGAGGTTGGGAATTTGGTTGGGGCCCGCAGCACGACCAAGATTCTCTTGCGGCAATTCACGAGGCATTGGATCTCGGCGTTAATTGGATCGATACCGCCGCAGTCTATGGCCTTGGGCACTCCGAAAGGGTGGTCGGACGTGCTCTAAAGGCGCGCGCGAAGCGTCCGTTTGTCTTCACCAAGTGCTCGCTGGTGTGGGGTCAGCAAGGCGAGATCGGCCACTCCCTGAAAGCGGCGTCCATACGACGCGAAATCGAAGACAGCCTGAGGCGGCTCGATATCGACGTCATCGATCTGTATCAGGTGCACTGGCCTGACCCCGATGCCGACATAGAAGAGGGTTGGAGCGAAATGGCTCGTCTGAAAGAGGAAGGGAAGGTTCGTTACATAGGCGTCTCGAACTTTAATGTGAAACAGATGAAGCGGGCGCAGAAGATCGCACCGATTACTGCGCTGCAACCTCCATACTCGGTTCTGGCGCGGGACGTTGAAGAGGAAATCCTTCCGTACGCGCTCAAGAGCAATATCGGCGTGATCGTGTATTCCCCGATGTATTCGGGATTACTGAGCGGCGCGATGACGCGGACCCGTATCGCGCAATTGGCGCCAGATGACTGGAGAAAGCGGAATCCGAATTTCCAGGAACCTTTGCTCACCCGCAACCTGCGCCTCGTACAACTACTGCGCGAGATCGGCGATCGCTACGCACGAACTCCGGGTGAAGTAGCGATTGCATGGACTCTACACAATTTCGCGGTAACAGCTGCGATTGTCGGAGTCCGAACTCCTGAGCAAGTACACGGAATTATCGGGGCAGGCGAATTTCGGCTTGATATTTTCGAAGCGGGACAAATCGATCTCGCTCTTAGGAACGAGGCGTTAGTGGCCTGAACCGCTGCGGCAACCACAGGTAGTGCCGCCAACGAAAGCCAGCACTCAGTGGCATAGGTGGAGACATGTTCTACGTATTCATCTTCGATTTCGCACTTGTAGGTCTTCTCTTGTGCGCCGTAGCGTTCTTTGTCTCGTGCTGGATCGGGTTCAGACAAGACCGTAAGCCGCAGCCGGTTTATCCGCAGTCCGCTTCAGCTCAAGGCAAAGCACACATGAGGAAACAAATGAAGCGTTACGCCTAGTACAGCGAACTAGGTTTCGATTTGGGCGGCCAGAAATCCTGAGCAACTTTATCGAGGTGAGAAGTGAATCCAGCAATTACAAAGTCGGGACGTCTTGGTTTTATCGGGATCGGCAACATGGGATCACGGATAGCACGACGCTTGATCGAGCATGGATATGCCCTGTGCGCCTACGACAGGAACTTCGAAAATGTGTCGGCACTCGCTGCGAGCGGAGCAGAGCCGGCAAGCAATATCGCCGATCTGGCGCGTAAATCCGATGTGGTTCTCTCCTGCTTGTCGAACGACGAAGCTGTACGCAAAGCTTACATTGGACCGGACGGTGTACTAGCGAACGTGCGTCCTGGCACTATTCTCCTGGAGATGAGCACTATCTCTCCAGTTGTCTCACGCGAACTCGCTCATCTTGCATACAAAAATCGAGTCGATATGTTGGATGTTGCCATTTCGGGAAGCACTCCGGCAGCCGAACAGGGAACGCTCACATTGCTGGCAGGCGGCGATGCAGAAGTCTTTGAGTCTGTTTCATCCATTCTTCGGGTCATCGCGCGGCAATTCTTCCATCTCGGCCCAAGCGGTTCAGGAACGACGATGAAGCTTGTCGTGAACACGTTGCTTGGTGTTGGAATGCAAGCGGTAGCAGAGGCGGTCGCATTCGGTGAGAAGGCCGGGCTTGAGCGTAATCTCCTGCTGACTGTTCTCGGGAAGACAGCGGTGATTGCTCCAGCTTTAGTAGGAAAGCTCGAAAGAGTGGCCAAGAATGACTATAGCCCTCAATTCCCGCTTCGACTCATGAATAAGGATTACCGGTTGATCCTTGAGAACGCAGCCGAACTGACAGTACCAATGCCGGCAACTGCCGCAGCGTTCCAAGTCAACTCCGCTGAATTCGGTGATCAGGGTGATGTGGACTTCTCAATTGTGGTCGAATTCGTCGAAAAACTGGCAAGCCTCCGCCCTTTGCAAGAAAAAGAGCAGCTAGATTCGGCCCATGAGCACCGACCAGAGATTGAGTATGCAGCGCTACTAGGTACCCTGCACCGGCACTAATGGCAGCTAGAGGCACAATGAAGCACGACACAATTCTCTTCATATCTACACAGAAGATCTGCGACAATTCAGTGCTAACTGCGATCAAGGCTACCGGTTATCGCGTCGTCAGCACCACCTCAACACAAGCGATGGCCTTGCTGTTTATCATGCATTGCACTGCTGTCGTCCTCCTGGATCGCACTGCGAGCGAAAATACTAGCTTTGAAGTAGCGCAAGATCTTCGCGCGATGTGCCACGATGTTCCGATCATTCTGCTGTCCGCTACACCGATCAGTTCGTTACCACCCCACATCGATGCCTGCGTGAGCACGGCACGGCCAATCGCAAGTCTCACCTCAGCTGTGTTGCGGGCCTTGGCGTTAATCAGCGACCGTCACCAGCGCGGTTTATTCAAACAGGCCTCCTGACACTCTGCCTTGAGCAAATCTCCGTCATAGGGCAATGTCGAGATTTGGACATTGTTGTCCAGCGCACGCCGCCTCTCCGCTTTGCGTGCTCGGTCCGTCTTGGCCACTTGAAACTTTCGGCGTGAGGAAGTTGGAAGTCCGCGTGCTCCACCGAGAGAAAAGGTCTGGAGACGATGATTATGATGTCCGAACAACTGTCAGCACCTGGAGTTCTATTGGTGGATGATGAAGTGCAGCCTTTGCAGTTGCGCGCTCAAATAATGAAATTACATGGATTCTTTGTGCTCACGGCAGACGGACCGATGAAGGCACTCGCATTAATGGCGCAAACAGCAATCGAGAAAATCCAAGTCGCCATTCTCGACTACAACATGCCAGGAATGAATGGCTGTGTGCTTGCAAAGCGGCTCAGGTCTGCCTTTCCAGAGCTCAAGAGAATTTTGTACTCCGGCGCCCTCGACATCCCGTCACAAGAGGCCACCAGCATCGACGTTGTGGTTTCGAAGGCTGACGGTATAGCAACCCTGATTTCGCAGGTTATGCAATTCGTGTAAGTCAGCGCTGACGGCCAGAGAGCCCTTGCCCTCGGTGAGAATGCGTATTAGATCCGAACACTCGTGATCTTCGACATGTCGCGGATCATGAACAAGATTGATTGAGCCGAGTGCCACTGCGCTATGATTCGACGCCGAGGTAGAGGAATGGCCCCCACAGCTAATGCGGCGGCACTTGCGCCGCCTAAAGGCGCTGGCTTCTGGCGTTATGGACTGGCTCTTGTTTCGATCGTAATCGCGCTGGGACTGGCGCGTACGTTTCTTTATTTTCACCTGCCTCAGCCGTTCGCCGTATTTGCGCTATCGGCGATCGCGATCACCTATTGGTATGGCGGAATTAAGCCCGGCATCTTGTCGACTGTGCTGGCGTTGATCGTCCGCAACTCTTACGAGCCAGCGGGCAGACTGGGCGCCGCTCCACTCGCGCTTTACGACCTTGCCTTTGTGATCTTCGCCGTGCTGATGACCCTGGCTACGCAAGCCCGCGATGAGCTTGAACTGAGAGTCGCCGAACGCACTGCGGAGCTGACTCGATCGAACGAGGATTTGAAACGTGAGATTGCAGATCACATACGAGACTCGGAAAGTTTGCGGCAGGCCCAGGAGGAACTCGCGCGCATCAGCCGGATTACTACCATGGGAGAGCTGACGGCTTCTCTGGCGCATGAGGTGAATCAGCCTATTGCGGCCGCAGTTACCAATGCCACCACGTGCGTTCGCTGGCTGGTGCGCGATCCGCCCGACGTGGAGGAGGCCCGCGCTGCCGCGTCGAGACTTGTCAAGGACGCAACGCGTGCAGCCGACATCGTGAGTCGTATCCGAACTCTATTCAAGAAAGGCAGTACTCCGCAGCGGGAATCAGTGGACCTAAGGGAGGTGGTGCGGGAAATGATCCTCCTGCTACGGAGCGAGACGAGCCACTACTCGATTTCGATCCAGACCGACATTGCCTCGGATCTGCCGAAGGTGATGGCAGATCGTGTCCAATTGCAGCAGGTGTTCATGAACCTCATGATGAATGGCATTGATGCCATGAAACACACGAATGGGGAAAGAGAACTTACAATTACATCGCGTCAAGAGGAGGATGAGGTGCTGGTCTCCGTCAGCGATACCGGAATGGGACTTCCTCCGCGAATGGCAGACCGGATCTTCGACGCTTTTTTTACCACTAAGGAGCATGGCACCGGTATGGGACTCTCCATCAGCCGTTCCATCGTCGAATCGCATGGAGGTCGATTATGGGTGGTTGAAAACTCTTCGCGTGGTGCGAGTTTTTGCTTCACCCTTCCAACGGACGTGGTGGTACATGATGGCCACAGCTAACGGAGGATCGACTGCACCAACGCTGGCGACTACTCCTCAGCGCTATGGACTGGCTTTGTTCTCCATCGCGACGGCTTTCGGCTTGGCGCGTATATTTCTCTACTTCCATTTGCCTCAACCCTTCGCTGCCTTCGCCCTATCCGCAATCGCGATCACCTTTTGGTATGGCGGCACGAAGGCTGGCATTGTTGCCACGGTTCTGGCGTCGATTGTCCGCTACTCCTTCGAAACCGGGGTGGGTACTATTGCCTTCGCTTTCTATGACCTCACATTTGTGGTCTTCGCAGTGCTGATGTCGATGGTTACGCGAGCGCGTGACGATCTTGAGGAACGAATTACGGAGCGGACAGCAGAGCTGACCCACGCCAATGAGGGGCTCAGGCTTGAGATTGCCGAGCGCAAGCAGGCTGAGTACTTGATCGGTCAGGTCTTTGAGTGCTCTCCCGATGGGATATCCATCATCGGGCCCGATTACCGGTATCGCCGCGTCAATCCAGTGTACGAGCGGAACTGGGGAATGCCGGCGGAGAAGATCGTCGGGATGCATGTTTCTGACCTATTGGGAAAGGAGGTGTTCGAAGAGAAGCTCAAGCGGAATCTGGATCGATGCTTCGCCGGAGAAGACGTCCGATACAGCGACTGGTTCACGGATGTACTGGGACGGCGACGATATCTGTCCTTGAGCTATTCGCCTTTACGTCCCACATCACATGATGTTGAAGCCGCGCTGGTAATTAACCACGATCTCACCAATCACATGTTGGATTCCGAAAAGCTGCGCCAGGCGCAGTCGGACCTCGCCCGAATAAGCCGAGTGACCACTATGGGGGAATTGACTGCCTCATTGGCACATGAAGTGAATCAGCCGATTGCAGCGGCGATCACGAACGCCAACACGTGCGTGCGCTGGTTGGCGCGGGAGTACCCCGACGTCGAAGAAGCGCGAGAAGCTGCGTTGAGAACCGTCAAAGACGCAAATCGCGCGGCCGAGATCATCGGACACATCCGCCAGCTTTTCAGCAAGGGCAATGCGCAACGCGAATTGGTTGACATGAATGAAGTGATTCGAGAAATGCATGTGATGTTACGCAATGAAGCAAATCGATACTCGGTGTCGATTCGCATCGATTGCGCGGCAGATCTTCCGAGAATTATGGCGGACAGAGTTCAATTGCAGCAGGTTCTGATGAATCTCATGTTGAATGGCATCGATGCTATGAAGGCGGTGAACGCGCATAGAGAACTTGCGATCAGGTCACAGCAAGTGGATGACGGAACTTTGCAGATCTCGATCAGCGACACCGGAACGGGATTGCCCCCGCACGACGTGGAACAGATATTTAGTGCATTCTTTACCACGAAGGAGCATGGTACCGGTATGGGACTTTCCATCAGCCGATCGATTGTTGAATCGCATGGCGGCCGGTTGTGGGCAGACAACAACTCTCCACGGGGCGCAACCTTTTGTTTCACGTTGCCTGCCAAAGATGAGGCCCATGCGTGATGCACGCCGACACTCCTATAGTGTTCGTCATCGATGACGATGCCGGTGTGCGTGTGTCGATCCAGGGACTGCTGAAATCAGTGGGCTTGCGTTCTGAGGCCTTTGGAACGACGTCAGATTTCATGCGCACTCAAAGACCGAATGCTCCGAGTTGCCTCATCCTCGACGTTAGGCTTCCTGGAATGAATGGTCTCGAGTTTCAGCGCGAGCTCGCGGTTGCAGGCATTCGGATTCCTATCATCTTTATCACCGGTCATGGAGACATTCCCATGACGGTGAAAGCTATGAAATCAGGTGCGATCGAGTTCCTGACGAAACCCTTCCGTGATCAGGATTTGCTGGATTCGATCCACCAGGCTCTGGATCGCGATCGGGGGACGCGCCAACAACAACGCGAGCTTGCGGACTTGCAGAAGCGCCACGCGTCCTTAACCGGGCGCGAACACGAGGTCATGGGCCTCGTGGTTTCGGGAATGCTCAATAAGCAAATAGCTGCTGAGCTTGGGACCAGCGAAGTTACGGTGAAGATCCAACGCGGGAATGTTATGCGGAAGATGCAAGCCGAGTCGCTAGCCGACTTAGTCAGAATGGCGGGGAAACTCGAGCTTCCACTCGCCAAGAAATAACTTAGTGCTTATCTATATCGGCAGGCGGCACAGGTCGCCTGTTCTCTTCCCCATGGTGCTCGCGTTGTTGCATCTCCTTTTCCAATTGCCTTTGGTGATCGCTAAGTAGGGCGTGAATTTCACGATGCGTTTCGTCGCTGATAGCATGAATGTGCGGAACAAGCTCCTGCCGAGAAGCTGTCGGATTCTTATCGAGCAGCGCCTGAATCTTATCGTGGTGCTTCTGAAGGAGAGACCGGATCTGCTGCTGCTGTTTCTCAGTCAACTCCAGATCTTTCGTAAGGCGAGCAAGTTCCTGGTCGATCGATTGCGGCGTATGGATTTGCTGAAGCTGCTGGGGCGCTGAGGGCTGCTGTACGCCATTGTCCTGAGCTACGGGCAGGACCCGCCATTCCAAGTGCGAGCACAATCCCATATGCAGTGAAATGTCGATTTCGCATAGCCAGCAACCACCTTGAAGTCCCCGTCGCAAAACGAGCCAAGACTCACATCTGAATAGACGGGCAATTCCCTCGTAAGTTGCAGTATGGATGGATCTGATGTGATTAGAACACTCATACCAAAGCATGATTGTGCTGCTGTGATTGCGACTGATAGCTTCCCAGTATGGCCAATCAGGGAAAGACGAAACTAGTTGCGATTGTTGACGATGATGACTCGATGCGGAGCGCACTGCAGGGTCTCATGAAAGTGCAGGGATTCCCCGCGCATGCTTATGCGTCGGCCGAGGAATTCCTCAAATCAGGCCAGCAGCATCAGACCGCATGCCTGATCGCGGATATACGCATGCCAGGAATGTCCGGTCTGGAACTGCAGGCCAAGCTTAACAGCGAACATTGCAGTATTCCGACCATCTTCATCACGGCACACGGGGACGCGAGAATGCGGCTGCAGGCGTTGCGAGCTGGCGCAGTGGAGTTTCTGGCAAAACCGTTCGACGATGAAGCCCTGCTCGAAAGTGTTCGAGCGGCTCTGGAGAGTTGAGCCCTACAACGAAGCATTGACGCCCGCAGGAGGTTTCTCAGTGGGAGCTTTCGCAAGATCCGCAGTGAGTCAGCAAGATTCTTATGAGCGCAGGTTCGAGCAGGTCATCGGCAACAGTCCTGCTTTGGAATCGGTGCTCGAACAGGTCGAACGCGTTGCAACTACAGACTCGACTGTCTTGATTCATGGAGAAACCGGCACAGGGAAAGAGCTGATCGCACGCGCGATTCACAACATCAGTTCGCGGTGCGGGCGCGCCTTCGTAAAGCTGAACTGCGCCGCCATTCCTCTGGATCTGCTGGAAAGTGAGCTCTTCGGCCACGAGAAAGGCGCATTTACCGGAGCCATAGCGCAAAAGATTGGACGCTTCGAGTTGGCTGACAAAGGCACGCTCTTCCTGGATGAAGTGGGCGATATTCCTCCGGCATTGCAGCCCAAGCTGCTCCGCGTCCTGCAGGAACAGGAATTCGAACGCCTTGGCAGCACTCGGACTCACCAAGTGGATGTTCGGCTCGTGGCTGCTACGAATCGTGATCTAGCGGAAATGGTAAAGCATCGCGAATTTCGCAGCGACCTCTACTACCGTCTGAATGTGTTTCCGGTGTTGTTACCTCCTTTGCGGCAACGGCGCGAAGACATTCCCGCCTTGGTCACGCATTTTGTCGCGATGTTTAGCCGCCGAATGGGCAAGGAAATCGAACACATTCCTGCGGAAACGCTGTCTGCGCTCGGCTCGTATCAATGGCCGGGAAATATCCGTGAGTTACAGAACTTGATCGAACGTGCCGTGATCCTGGCAAATGATGGAGTACTTCCCAATCCTCTGCCGGCGGCAGGAACAGAGGAGGCGATTCCCACTCCGCCTGCAACTACGCTGAGAGACTCGGAACGAACTCTGATTCTTCATACGCTTGAAGCTGTCCGCTGGGTGATTGGCGGACCAAAGGGCGCAGCCGCAAAACTTGGCCTGAAACGCACTACGCTGATTCATAAAATGAAAAAGCTGGGGATTTTCCGTCCTGGACTTGAAGCCAGAGAAGATAGTGGGTCTTCATTCCATGACGAGAGTTCGCTGATACCTTCTCCCGATTCCTTTTCCAATTAGGCCACGGTCGGCACCGCAAAACACATTTAGTGAGAAGCGAGGCCTCGCCTGCTGACAAACGGGCCTCGCGGATCCTCATTTCACCGCTTTCCATGTTGCCTTGGCGATGTCTCCTTTCAAGACTGCCGATCCGAGCCCGGCGGTGTTAGTCCCAAGATCTTTTTGGTACACGTCACCATTCTGCGTGACGATGAATGTCATGACGCCCGATCCCCGGTACTCCGCAGGAATCGCTACGAGCGCAACCCGACCAGTTTTTCTGGCGTGTGAAGTGTAAGCATCGCCTCCGCCCCCAGCATCTTGCGTTTGCTCGTTGCCGATTCGAAAATAGTAGCCATGGAAAGGGAACAAATCATTTTCCGGGGAGGCACCGGCTGCAGTGTCGGCGTTCTGAGCGTGGGCGCCAAGCAGGTTTTCAGCATATTCATTGATCTGGTCATCGCCAGTTGCTTTCGCTTTGTGCTTCTTTGCTGCGGCAAACGCACGGCACACTTCGATTGCAGTGCTTTCGTTCTCCCCGAGTCTTCGGAACAGCATTTCCTGCCTTCCCTTATCGGAGTCGAAATACCATCGACCGTTCTTCGAGACCAGAGGGACCGGAAAGGGCCAGTTTTCTGCGCCGATATACAGCACTGTTCTTCCGTCAGGCTCTCGGACGAGGCGGTGCATTTCCTGATATTTCTGGCTGAACCGCTCGCGTTCGAGCTTGTCCTCCACTTCGTCGTCCGAAGAAGTAAGTTCCTTTCCCGCTCCGAGGATAGCGCCTACCGTCTGCTCATCTTCATTTCGGACGGCTAGGAAGAGGGCGTGAGAGGCTTCTCCCGCCGAAGAGAACGTCTTTAGTCCCGCCTCCTGAGCAAGACTCAATCGACTGGAGATCACAAGCAACAGCAAAAACATGCAAGGCGTGACCATTTGTCCGAGCCTAAGTTCAGGAAGCCTCTCCGACGCTACGTCTGTTCTATTCATGATTTCTTTCTCCATTTCAGGATCTGTGTTCGTAGTGGTGGAAGGAATCATCTGTGACCTCCGCCACCGTGACCGCCGCCTCCTCCGTGAAAACCGCCCGCACTGCCACCGTGAAAGCCTCCGCCTCCATGCAAACCTCCACCGAAGCTCGATTGCCCGCGCATGGAGTAGTTTCCGGTCACCCCCCCGTGATCAAAACCGCTGAACGCGCCGGAATGTGTGCCCGGCTGGCGCTGAGTTGCTAAGCCACGCTGTGCTACTGAATGACCAGCGAAAGCACTATCGTGAGAATCGCCGCCGTGAAATGCGTTTTCGCCATGAAAGCCGCCGGCGTGGTCGAAGTTCCCGTGTGCGCGATTGAAGTAATAGTTCCGAATTACAAACGTTCTGCTGTGGGAGCTGTAGACGTTGCGGTTATAAATGATCGTGCGATGATGCCAGTCAGATCGCCAGTTATTCCATCCCCATCCGAACCCGCCAAAGAATCCGATTGGATAACCTACGCCAAACAGAATTCCCGGTGCCGGAACGAATAGTCCGGGATACCAATACCACCCCGGCCAAGCCACGAGAGGAGTTCCATAAACCACCCAGGGATCGTATTCGGGAACGTAAACAATTTCGGGATTGCTTGGCGCGATCACAATTGTTTGTCCCTGCTGGGTCACATTTTCCTGTGGAGTACTGTTTAAATTCCCGGCTTTTTTGGCTGCTTTACGCAGCGCCTGAACCGCATTCATCACGTCCTGCTGCTGATTGATGTAAGCGTCGCCGAGCGATGAAGTCCAGGATAGGTTCTTATCCATGTTGGCAAGCACTGAAGGAAACTCCGCGAGAGCTTTTACGCTCGGATCCCACGATTGCTTGTCGACTTCCTGGTCAAGTTGGTCTCCTTTAAGGTCAGGATGCTGTTGCATCCATCGGTCTGCTTCCACAACCTGATCGGGATATGTAGCTGCCGCAAGAATCTGGGCTACTAAAGCATCCGGATACAGAGCGATCGGCGCGACGAGCTGCTGCAACTGCGCCGGAGTTTGCTTTGCCGCCATAACCGGCGCCGGAGTCGCTGATTGGTCCGCTTGATGCGCGAACCCTGTGGATGCCGTGGCTAACACAATGCCACCGGACAAAACAATGGATACAAACTGTCTTATGAATTTCATAATCAAATCTCCTGCCGAGAGCCCTGCCACGTGGGCAGAAACCACTCGCGCCTTCTATAGACGAGTGCCCCTCTCTCCTATCCGTCAGTCAAGCGACCATAGAAGGAATAAACTCCCGAGCCGTCAGCGGACACGCGGGATGATCGCATTGGCACGCCACCTCTACACCGTCGCTTCCTGCTTCACGACACGAATCGCAGCAGAACTGTTCCCCAATTGGTACACCGCAAAAACAAGCAATGTGCGCGCACATGTTTGTCTCTTGATTGGCTGCGACCGATTCTGTCTTTCTCGCCTTCACATCCTTCCTCCAATCCCTGAAGTTCTGCGACCTTTAACTGACTGCACGCAGACGTCCAAAATTCACTGCGCTGCTGGCGGGAGAGTTTCAACGTTCTTGTAAGAAGACACGGCGTTAACGAATGTCACGAGTGTCCACGGGCTGATGTCGATGTCGGCATGCGGACTCATGCTGCAGGGCGCATCGGAAATACCAACGATTCTTAACGAGACTGCATTTGGCAGACCAAGTGCTCTTGTAGCCGCGTGGAGCTAAGTAAAAGGAGATTCAGAGATGGGCAACCGCAAGCCTAAGAAATGTGCGCCATGCCGTGCCGCCGTGAAGTCATTAACGGTGACAGGTATTGCGGGCAAGCCTGCCGGGATGCAGGAAGCGAAGAAGTTGAGATCGCTTGCGACTGCAGTCATGCGTCCTGTCCGCTCACTGCCTGAACGGCAGCGCGAGGCCGGGAACCCGCGCACCAACATGTTAGAAGGAGAAAAATGACGAATATACGAAGGTCAATTCTACCGAGTGTCATGGTCTTAGTCTTTACTGCCGCATCACTTGCGCAGCAGGTGAAGACGGACTATGACCGCAACGCAAACTTCAGCAAGTACAAAACATTCTCGTTTGAGAAGATCCAGACAGAAGACCCGCTCTGGGTCGATCGCATCAAGTCTGCGGTTGGCGCATCGCTGACCGCGAGAGGTCTATCGCAGGTTGATTCAGGCGGCGATATCTCCGTCGTGGCAGTGGGAATGACGAAAACTCAGCAAAGACTCGACACTTTTTACAACGGATTTGGTGGCGGTTGGCGCTGGGGCGGACGATTCGGAGATGCGACTACCACAACTGAGACCTATCAGGTGGGTACCCTCGTGGTCGATCTGTTCGATTCAAACACGAAAGAACTGCTGTGGCGAGGCTCTGCCAGCGGCACAGTTTCGAGCAAGTCCAACAACAACATCAAGAACTTGGACAAGGGCGTGCAGAAGATGTTCAAGAACTATCCTCCAAAAGCGTAATGAATCGGGTGCGACGGTGAAATCTATGCAGCGCGAAAAGCCGCCAAGCTAACACGAAGATTTGGGACTTCGTCGCGCTCGCTTTTTTTGTTTTCCATCCATTGCCTCTCAGCGAGCGTCGTCGAGCTTTAATCCTGCTCAGACGGCGTGATCCCCTGGCGCGGCACTAGGGGATTGTCCCCGTATGACCATCTAGGTAAGTACCGGATGGTTGCGATCAAAGACACTTCCCTTGCTCCCATCGTGTCATCGCCGTGAAAGAAACGCAGCCACTTGCAATTAACCGAAAATCGACGGCACCGACCACCCGTTTTGGACCTGGAAGAAATACTAAGGAACAATTACGGGACCCCACCGGATCCAACTTCTCAATCACTATTGCTGGGCAAAACGTCGATGATCACCTAGTGCCGCGCCGAGGGAATCAAACGACTCGCATCTCTTCCCCGATCATTCTTTTTCGAACACTTCCAGCATCGATGAGAGCTCCAGGGTTTACTAGCAAGGTTTGCGATTCCGACTAGATCAAATTCCGAACTTGAACGAGCAGGCCACAATGGAATACCACGACTATGGCAGGAATCCCCCATTGGGCCGTACTCGCGTTTGTGGCTTTAGTGGCATCGACACGTGCTGGTGTTACAGGCTTTGGCGGCGCAGCGGTCCTTCTTCCCGCTTTGGTCGCCGCATTCGGAATGCGCGACAATTCCCATTCTCACGGTCGCACAACTGATCGGTAACGGAAGCCGCGTCTGGTTCAACCGTCGTGAGTTGGACTGGCGAGTTGTTGGATGGTTCGCCCTCGGGGGTGTGCCAATGGCGTTACTCGGCGGAGCTTTGTTCGCAAACGCACGGTTGACGGCGCTAACTCGTGGTCTCGGTGCTTTCCTCCTGTTGGTTGTGGCCTGGCGTCGTGCCCGACCAAGAAATCCCCGCAAGTTTCCGATTCAGGCATTTGCCGGAATTGGCGGTGGAGCAAGCTTCCTGTCTGCGCTCTTAGGGAGCGTTGGCCCGATCATGGCTCCTTTCTTCCTGGCATATGGGCTGGTCAAGTCAGCATACATTGGAACGGAAGCGCTCTCGACCGTCGTCATGCACGTTACGAAGTTGGTCGCCTATCGGCAAACTGCGGTGCTGACGCGATTCGGTGTCATGATTGGCCTCGCGCTCGGGCCCATCATGATTCTTGGTTCTTTCTTGGGAAAGCGGATCGTCCACAAGCTGCCCGAAAGAGTCTTTGTCGTGCTCATCGAAGCAGTGCTGATTTCGGCGGGGCTGCTTTTCCTCGTGTCGGTGTGAAGTGGAATTTGTCGAGCGCACGAAAGGCGGCAGGCTTCGTCACGCTGAGTTCCGCAGGCTCATCGGGTAAAGTGGCTGTGATTATCAGCGGACAGCCAGAACGGCGTCGTGCGCCTTTGAATGCTCTCCTGGAGGATTAGGCATCGGCTGACGCAAGATCAATGCTGCGATCCGGTCTTTGTTCTGGTAGAGAAGAACTGTGATCTGCACTAATAACCCTGCCGCGAGTACGAAGAAGCTCCAAAGATATAGCCCTTTTATGGAAGGCCAGGCGAGCGTCAGAGACTTGAAGTCGGTATATGCGATGCCAGCGCAGATCAAAACGATA
>QIBC01000037.1 GCA_003225215.1 Acidobacteriota bacterium | reverse complement strand
CGAGAATTGCACCCACCAGCAGACGACCTACTCCCTGCCGGCGATGGGTGGGAGCCGTCCACATCGAGATCAGATGGGCACACGTTGGATCGTGTTGACTGAGAAATGAGCCGGCAATGCCGCATGCTTCGCCCCGCTCGACCGCGAGATATCCAATCCCTCTCTCTCCACTCCATTTCTCCGCACGTTCTAACCACTCGGCATCGCTGCACTGAGACTCCCTCGCGTACGTCGAGCCAAAAGCGCTGGGCGCATCCTGCAGTGCGCGCAGGCGAACAGCCTTGAACATCAAGACGTTCTGCGGCGTAATTCTCTCGAGAAAGATCATGTCCGTAGCAGCTACGATTCTGGGCCTTAAAAATAATAAGCGCAGAGATCGTTCTCGATCCCTGCGCTGACGAAGAACCGCGCAGTTGTGGCGGCTCTACAAACTTCTTATTACTTCTTCGGAATAGCGCCCGGCTGGAAGAGATCAGAGAGATCGTTCGCCGACCTCGTCGACCTTCGCGGCGCGAGCGCAACCCGGGGTAGTATGATTTCCTCGTGCCGCAGCTGCTTCATGACGACACTTTCCGCCGGCTCTGTCGTGGACGCGATCGATTGCCGCAAGACCTATGAAGAGCTGAAGGCCAAAGGCGTGGAGTTTGTCTCGGAACCTACGGAGTGGAAGCGGTCTTCAAGGATCCGTTTGGAAACTGGTCAGCATGACCCAGCCGAAGCACTACTAAACGTGCAACACCTACTCACGCAGATGAACGCGGATTGAGGGATGAAAGCAGATCGCTCCAAGCGGAATCATAGGCCTGGAGATCATGGCCCCCGCCTAGATTGATCTGCGCATCCGTTAATCTGCGTCCATCTGCGTGAGTATCATACCCGTCAAGACCATAGCCAAGGGAGGCATTCTGCAAGATGTTCACCTCGCGGCCGATTGGGTTTGTGAGCAGTCCGTACCAGAACACAAACGAGGTCCCCAAAGGTCCGGGCGCTAAACACGAGGCCGATGGTGTGCTCAAAATCTTGCCTGAGTTCGAAGCAGGACTCACCGACATTGAGGGCTTTTCGCATCTCATCGTTCTTTGGGAGTTCGATCGTTCCCGTGACTTCGAGCTGTTCGCCTCCCCTCCATTCGACACCCGGCCGCATGGCGTGTTTGCGACGCGCTCACCACGACGTCCGAACCCGATTGGGCTCACCGTCGTCGAGCTGCGCCGGCGCGAGGGCGTCGAACTGCATGTTCGTGGCGTAGACATGCTCGATGGAACTCCGATTCTCGACATCAAACCCTATCTGTCGAGTATTCCACCGGAAAAGCTGCGTCGTGGCTGGTTAGCAGAAGTTGAGGCGCGGCAAAGGTAAGCCCGGACAGTCACTGTCCCAGGGCTCTTTCACCTCGTCAAGCAGCTGCTCCTGGCGACAGGTCTCGATTAGACTCATTCCGCGTTCCTCAACCAATGCCCGCTGCAACAGACTTTCATCTTTTCGGTCCGGCTCATCTTGCCATTCTCATTGTTGTGCCAGTCTGCGCGGGCGGACTAACTTGGATCACTCACCGCAAGCCGGCGACGGACACATGGACCCGCGTCACGCTGGCTGCACTGCTCAGCCTCAGCGGGCTGTGGTGGTACTGGTATCGATTCAGCGTTCTTCGCATGCACCTGCCGCAGGGCCTGCCATTCGAACTCTGCGATGTTTCCCTCTTGCTCACCATCTATTCGCTGCTGCGGCTGCAGCAATGGAGTTTCGAACTGGCTTATTACTGGGGATTGGGAGGAGCCACCATGGCGGTCTTAACTCCCGATCTGCTCGCGCCATTGCTGAGCACTTCATCAATCAGCTTCTTCATAAGGCACGGCGGAGTGATCATCGCGCTCTTGTATTTACTTTGGAGCAACTGCCTTCGTCCGCGCCCGCGCTCATGGCGATTCGCCTTCTTGACGTTGAACCTGTATGCGGCTGCTATAGCTGCTTATGATTTCCTTTTCGGGACCAATTATCTGTATCTCCGCAACAAGCCTGCCTCTGCCTCTTTGCTCAATGCCATGGGAACATGGCCACTCTACATATTCATCGCCGACGTGTTTGCGTTGGTTCTGTTCCTGCTGATGGCCGTTCCCTTCAGTAATTCTTCGGCAAGAACTTCAGTTTCGCGAATATCATCGTCGAGTTGAATGTGTGGCGATCTAACAGGGTCAAAGTAAATGCCGACCTTGCGTCTCGCCGATCACGCCTTCGGGAGTCGACACCGCGTGCGCCGGGATCTCCAAAAGAGAAAGCCCCACAATTCGCTGTGGGGCAGGTCGAAACGGAAGACGCGAACTACGCAGCTCGCGCTTGAACATTGATAGTTTTGGCAATTTCAGTGAGCGTCTTGTCAGCTTCCTTCTCCTCGTCGAGAGTCTGCTGCAACAGGTTGGAATACTCCGTCTCTCCCAGCAGATCGGCATAGGTGCGAACGGTTCCATATCCCGCCATCTCATAGTGCTCCACACGTTGTGCCGCACTGATGATGGCTGCGTCGATGACGCTGGGCTCGCCGTTACGACTCGCCATGTCATCGCCTTCCTTGATCAGTCCCTTCATACCCTTGCAGGTTTCGCCGGTCGGCTTCTCGCCCAGGCCTTCGAAAATCCCGTCGAGCCGCCGGATTTGCCCCCGAGTCACTTCGAAGTGCTCCTGAAGTGCGCTCTTAAGCTGCGGATAGTGCGATCTTTCGATCAACTTCGGCAACGCTTCTGTGATCTGGCTCTCGGCGTCGTACAAATCCCGTAGCTCGTCGATAAACAGATCTCTCAAACTATCCAGGCCCATGGAAAACAAAGCCATAGATTGAACCTCCGTGTAGTAAGAAGATGAGGCTCCTGAGGGAAGGGTGGTCTTACCCAGAGCTGCGCACCGTTTTTCGAATCGAGGCTGTTCGGGTGTGAGTCTCTGAAACAGCACATCTTCCAGGCGTGTCTCAGCTGAAGCGCCGGCTTTCCTTTCCAGCGTTCGTTAACTCAATCCGTCTATTGTGAGAAATACTGGTTCGGGAACGGATGGTTACGCCTTCCCGTTTCGGTCGGATCTCGATCTTGCGAAAGCTATCGTCCCGGACTGGATTCGAAGGATAGTAGGCCAGTTCGTAGGAAGATCGTAGCTCTTCGGCATTCCAGGAAATCCGCCTAACTCCGTGCTGCCCTCATTTGATCCAGCCAGTTGTTGAGGAGTTACCAAGCGTAGGCCTAGCGAAGTTGGAGCGACCGAGCCACGTATAATGTCGCGGTGGAGAAGAAGGTCCGGATTTTCTCAACCTTCAAAGACGCTGACGAATCGAGCGCCCGCGATGATATGGCTATGTCGCCTGACGAACGCGTCAGAGTAGTGATCGAACTCCGCGACCGTCGCCACCCTGATGCCGCTAAGCAAGGACTTGCGCGAGTTTGTCGGATTATTAAACGCGAACGAAGTTGAATACCTGGTCGTGGGAGCGTTCGCTGTCGCCTATCATGGCGTTCCACGGTATACCGCGGATCTGGATCTGCTTCTCCGCCCTTCTTCACAGAATGCCGGGCGCGTCCTGGCCGCTCTCTCACAGTTCGGATTCGGGAGTCTTGGAATTGCAATTCAGGACCTTCAAGAGAGTGAAAAAGTCATCCAATTGGGCGTGAGCCCCAATCGCATAGACCTGTTAACTTCCATCTCCGGCGTCACCTTTGATGAAGCCTGGACTACCCGCGAGCCAGGCGATCTCGACGGCGTGACTGTCCATTTTATTGGCCGCGCTGCACTCATCCGCAATAAGGAGCGCACCGGTCGAGCACGAGATTTACCCGATGCCGAAGAACTCCGAAAGCGCTCAATTCTTCCTGAATAGTTGGTCCGTCAATTCTCATGGCTGCGCCTCCGATCCACCAATCATTTTCCCCTGCGAGTGCAGATCTGGCTTCCCTTTTCGTGCCGCAGGTCAGAGCCTCAACGAAGTGGGCTGCGCAAGAGAAACTTCTGCAGCGACCGCTTCCCCGACTTCCGCCGTACTTGCCTTGCCGCCGAGATCGGGAGTCTTTGGACCGTCTTCCGCAAGCATCTTCGTTACGGCACGGTCGATTTCTTTCGCAGCTGCCGCCTCTCCTAAATGCTCCAGCATCATTGCACCTGAGCAAATCTGAGCAATGGGATTCGCAATGTTTTTTCCCGCAATGTCGGGGGCGGATCCGTGTACCGGCTCAAACATAGATGGATATTCGCGCTCGGGATTCAGGTTCGCGGAAGGCGCAATTCCAATCGAGCCCACGACGGCGGCGCTCAAATCGGAGAGGATATCGCCAAAGAGGTTGGAACCTACCACAACATCGAATCGATCGGGATAGCGAACAAAGTGAGCGGTAAGAATGTCAATGTGGAATTGATCGGCGGCAACCTCGGGAAACTCGGACCGAATCTCCGCGAAACGTTCGTCCCAAAATGGCATAGTAAAGACAATGCCATTCGACTTCGTCGCTGAAGTAACGTGCTTCTTCCGGGTTCTCGCCAGCTCGAACGCATAACGGATTACTCGGTCGCATCCACGTCTGGTAAAAATCGCCTGCTGCACCGCCAGCTCGTCTTCCGTTCCCGAATACAGCCGGCCTCCGATTTGCGAGTACTCGCCTTCGTTATTCTCGCGAACCACGCAGATGTCGATGTCCCCGGCTTCAAAATTCCTGATCGGCGATTGAATCCCGCGAAGAAGTTTTGCCGGGCGCAGGTTGACATATTGGCGAAAACCGCGCCGTATCGGGATCAGCAGCCCCCACAACGAAACGTGATCGGGGACCCCAGGAAATCCGACAGCGCCCAAAAAGATGGCATCGCAGTCCTTCAGTTGGTCGAGACCATCCTCGGGCATCATTCGACCTGTCTTTACGAAGCGTTCGCAGCTCCAATCGAAGTGGCTCCATGTCAAACCAAAGTCAAATTTACGGCCGACCGCCTCTACGACGCGCAACCCTTCAGGAACAACTTCGCGTCCTATGCCGTCTCCCTCGATCACTGCGATTTTGTATTTCTTCAACCCTCACCTCGGGTTAATGTATCGGCTCACGGGTTCACCAAGGGTGAGCTTAGTTCGCGCGGGATGCACATACGTGTGCAGTGTTTTCATAAAATCTGACTATTCAAATCATCATATTCCCGCGTGCCTGATCGTGAGATTTTTCGTGTATCGATACGTCCCACCATCTGCGGCGCTTCTCGATCTATTATGTTCGATGGTCGAACTAATTCGACTGTCGTAAAGCCATTTTTTCCGGAGAGCTCTATGCGACAGTTGTTCCGCTCATTCCTCAGTTTTGCCATCGCACTTTGCACAATGATCTATGGCTTGAGTACATCTGCGCTCGCCCAATCACAAGGTTCTCGTGCGAGCCAACACAAGCAAGGCACCCGCGCAGACGCGGTGGTTCTCAACTCCAGCCTTACAATTCTCGAAAGCGCCGATTCTTCTTCCCCAATTCGGCACGCTGCCGAGGATCTCGCGGCCGACTTCGGTAAAGTGTTTGGAACAAAGCCGCGAATCATTTACAGCGAGGAGGATGCCGCGCCGGTCACGATCCTGATCGGCGAGCGCTCGAAAATTCCGGAGAGCGTTCGCCCGGCCGGATCGGATGCTCCGGAATCGTTTTCGATCTCCATTGCCAAGGCGAATTGGAATAAGCTGCGCGCGACCGACCTGATTGTGCTCTCCGGCGCAGATATGCGCGGAACTATCTATGCGATTTATGAATTCTCCCAAAAGTATCTCGGGATCGATCCGTTGTATTACTGGACCGACCACGAGCCTCTCCGCCGCGCATCGGTGAGCATTCCCGCGACTACCAGCGAAGGGTTCGCTGCTCCTGTCTTCAAGTACCGAGGTTTCTTCATTAATGACGAGGACCTGCTCACCGGCTGGGCGCCGGGAGAAAAGAAAGACAAAACGGGAATCTTGCTCGAAGTCTGGGACCACATCTTCGAGACGATTCTTCGCCTCAAGGGAAACATCGTCGCGCCTGGAACCTGGATATTTCCCGACGAACCACAGGTGAAATTCGCCGCCCAACGTGGCCTCATCGTCACCCAGCATCACGCCATTCCCCTGGGACTGAACGTGGCTCGCTGGCCTAAAGACGTCACATACAACTACACCACAAATCCCGAAATTCTCGAGCGCGCATGGAACAACGCCGCGAAATCCTATCTGCCTGATCAGGAGGTCCTCTGGTCCGTCGGCCTGCGCGGTCTATCAGACGTTACCTATGCATCGATGGATCCGAGCGTAAGAGACAACAACAAGGCTCTAGGAGAATTGATCAGCAAGGCCATTGCTGCGCAGATAAGGATCGTGCGCTCAGTGCGTCCCCAGGCACAGTTTGTGACCAACCTCTGGCAGGAGGGTGCCCGGCTGGTTCAGCAAGGCGATCTCAAGATTCCGCCGGAAGTCGCCACCGTGTGGGCCGACGACGGTTACGGCTACCTGCAGGACAACGGGCAGGTCACCGCCGGACAAGGCATCTATGACCACGTGGCGATGATGAATGGGCGCGCCAATCAGCTCACAGAAATGGTTCCCATCGAACGCAGCCTCTCCGAGATTGGCCGCTACATCAAAGCGGGAGCGACGCATTATTACCTGGTGAACACCAGCGATATTCGTCCAGTCACGATGTCGATCCGTGCCGTAATGGACGCAACCTGGAGAGGGCTGCCCGGGGACGGCGACAAGACCAGCGTGGATTTTTATCGGCGCTGGTCTGCCGAGGAGTTCGGCGACAAAGCCGCTGCCCACCTCGCCGAGCTATACCAGGAATACTTCAAGGCGCCTGCGCATTTTGGCGAGCCCACACGCGAGTATGGCGACCAGCTCTACCATACCGAAGCGCGGCGCATGCTGCTGAGTTACATGACCGATGCCCCGCTCTACTCAGTACCGAGCCAAGCCCCGAAATGGCAATCGCCGCGAGTCCTCCTGCCCGGAGCCGAACTCGGCCCAAGTCGGGCGGCCGGAAAAGAGTGGCTCGTGCAAATCATTCCTCACGAAATCCAGCAATGCGGCGAAGCCCAGCCACGCTGGGACGCGCTATGGAAGAAGGCTCTCGAGATCGAACCGCTGGTGCCGGCGTCGCGAAAACCGTTTTACCAGGCTGCTGTGCTGACCATGATCGCCGTAAACCGCGAAAGCAACCGCATGCTACTGCAAATTTCAAAAGCCATCCGGGATGCCCAAAATGGAAACATCACGGAAGCCCGCCAGGAGGTTCAACAAGCTCTGGCCAGCTTCGACGAAATCCAGCGAGCCGAATCCGCTGCCGAGTACGGCAAATGGAATCACTGGTATCGCGGCGACTGGCTCACAAATGTCTACCGCACACGCGAGCTAGTCCGAACCTTCGCAAATTTCCTAAACGATCCCGAAACCCGACTAGTGCCGCCTCTAATCTGGGACGGCTGGGAAGCTTACTACCACATCATGCATTACGAAGGAGACCGCTCGGCTGATGTGAATTAGAGGCCTTGCCAGTAGTCTTCTGCTCGGATGGTTCCTGAGTGATGGCGGCGGCCATCGCTGAGTTCCCCAGGGAAAAGAAGACAGCGAAGAGTAACAAGCTCAACTTTATGTCTTATTGCTCCACCATGAGGGAAGTGAGCGCACGCTGCCGATGTCCCAGGATGGTCTTAGAGACCAGGCAAGGATTATAGAACGGACGTGCAGAGTGCGGCACCCGCGTGGTGGTCGATTACTCAGAAGAACAGAACCGGAAACAAAGCTATGCTCAACCTAAAGGTGCGCCGCGTGTCCTAAGTTGGATTGAGTTCACGCTGTCTGATAACGCGGCAAAGTATCCCGGCCACGTGGGCGAGCAGCGCACAGAAAGTAAAGATCACAAACGGGATTCCCACCCCCAGCACGCACATTGCGCACTTCGTGGAGAAGGCGGCATAGGCGGCGATCCATGCGGCGAGAAGAACCGGCGCGGCGTCGCTGGAGCGCCAGTTGCTATCGAAGTAGGCCAACATGGCGAAGGGAATTGCGGCAATCAGTGAAAGCCTGAAAATCTTTCCGCAGACAGCGCGGATATGGGCATCGTCAGAGGGTCCGCTGACGGCCTTCAGGTACATCGAGATACAGATCAAAGCAAAGATCAGCACGACGAAAAACAGGCCAAGATACTGGGATATCTTGCGGCGATCGATGCCGAGCGATGTCAAGCGCTGGGCCACTGCTTCTCTGAGAAAACTGATCATTCCCACTTTAGCCTTGTCGGATAAGACCTGCTGTCGCCGTCCTAACGCCGCTCATTGTAGTGTGGCTGTCTCGGAAGAATGGTTCGGAAGGATCGCGGCTTGATTACTTTGGTGTGGGTAGCACACGCCGATTCTGAAAGTCCGAATGAAGAGCAGAAGGGCGCGCCACTCAGCTTGCGTGACACAATTGGACTTAATGTGGATGCAGGAAAGCGCACCCTTCGAAATAGAGAAGAGTGCGCTACCCACATTTACGAGTTGCAACTAAAAGAACGGACGGAGTGCGCTACCCGCCTGCTCCTCATGGAAGAGGTTGCGGCTCGCCGTAAATGAAGTCGTCCATCGCGACGACGTCTTGTTTCCGGCCGTCGTCTGGTCCTAGGGCGACGTTGCCGGTCGTGATCCGCACCCGCGCGATGCGAGCGTCGTCAAACACGATGCCGAAAAAGGAGAGATTGCCATCGCCGGGCGAAGCCGGGACAAAGCTGCTGAACAGCAGTCTGTCCTCGGAATTGAAGTACTGGATCAGCGTACTGGCCTGGCGGTTCCCGTGTTTATTGCCGGGGCCACTCCCACTCGGCTCGTCAACATCCGTAAAGATCGCGCCGAAGCCCGTGACCTTTGCCGGAACATTACCATTGGAGCCTGGCAGGAAGAATTGACCTTCGGTGATGTTGCTACCGACTGGCGCGAATAATCGCGATGGGCTGAATGTGCGGAAGATGGTGCCATAGCTCGGATTATTGAAGAGTACAGCGAGGCCGCCTTGGAGGCCGCCGGATGGCGGAGCCTGCGTCAGGCCTATCCCCGGTGTGGTGAACTGGGAGCCACGAGTGTTGAGGAACACGTTGAATGGTGTTACCGGTGCGGTAGTCGTGTTGACGCCGCCACCGTCCCAGTTGATTTCACGGCGACCGCCAGCCTGCGGCGTGGTTACATTGCCATTGTTGGGTTGCCCGAGAGCAGCACGATACTCATCGACCGTGGACTGTATCGATGCAATAGTTGGGCCGGCCGCCTGAAATACCTTCGGGGCAACGAAGTCGAACGGTGTGTCGTCGTCATCGCGATCGAAAGTACCAAAAGTTTTGTTCTGAGCCCCTGCGGTCAAGCTCGCAAAAGCCAGTAAGACACAGATTGCAAGTGTACTGCTTAGTTTCTTCATTCCTGCTCATTCCTTCAAACATCGATTGAATTTGGTTTTGCACATTCGATGAAAAGCACAGCGACAGGATGTGAATTCCTTATGAACTTCGACAAAACTGCGGGGATGGGTGGACAGACAGCGCACAAGCCTATTCCCGAAAAGGGATCAGTGCCTTAAAAGGCGTCGATGCGTAAGGAGTCAGGGACGAATGAGCGCTGGGGATCTGAAATCTTGTTGACGAATGGGCGTGCCTGACAACTTTGATCAGCAAAGATGTTGCGGAGGAGGCCTGCCGTCCTCCTGGCGAATAGCTCAGATCGGGTCTCTATAGAGCCGACTCGGTAAGCAAGTGCCGGGTGCCCCACTCGTGGAGCACCCTTGTCTTGGAGTCTGATGCCTAAACCAAAACGGGAAAAGGCTGGACCGTCCTCCGATCCGTCACTATCGGGTGATCATCTCCATCGCCGGGTTTGAACCGCTTTGATTCGTGTCCATTAGCACGCCCTGAAATCTCAGTGTCGGATCGGGAGCGCCTTGGTTCACGTACTTTGCGAGATAGGTTCCGTCCGGTTGAAACTTCGCTTCCAGCTCAATCATCTGCCCCGACTTGAGGCTGCTGAATTGTCCGATAGCAGGATCAAATGCGGTATTGGCGTCGACTTTAATGTGAAGAGTTTCGCCGATGGTTGGGAGCTGTACGTCCATGCTGTTCGTGGGAGTGGATTGCACGCCGGCAACTTTTACCAGACTCATACTTAGTTCGTTCTCGCCGCCTGTACCGGTCAGGGCCGACTTCAGCACCGGGGTGATCAGGTAATTCCCGCTGGAATCCACCGATAACGAGTTCTTAAC
The DNA here is from genome assembly GCA_003225215.1 of Acidobacteriota bacterium. Taxonomy (GTDB): domain Bacteria; phylum Acidobacteriota; class Terriglobia; order Terriglobales; family Acidobacteriaceae; genus Gp1-AA112. The sequence continues at coordinate 9,093 of QIBC01000037.1, read as the reverse complement.
ATCGAAATCAAGCATTAGGCCCTGCGATTGTCCCGCGGCAACAGTGAAGTTTATTGGCAGCGAGACTCTTGAGTTCGCCAGGCTTACCGAGGGCGTGGTCGTCTCAGTCAACTGCTGCCTGGCCCCGTTGGCTCCATAGACCGTCAGCCGTGGAGTAGAGAGTCCGACTTCCAGAGTGCTGACCGTTGCGGGGTCGATTGCCGCCGACGAAATAGCCAGAGCTGAAGCCAGCCTTAACTGTCGAAGTTCAAAGCTGCGCGAAAAGGTCAATAGTGGAAGCCGCTTTCCGCCCGAGTCGAACAGCGCAGCATCGGTGATCGTAAGGTTAAAGGCGACCACATCATCTGCTGGGGCGTCCTTTAGAAAAACGCTCACCTGCGCCTTCGTCGGAGTGTTGACCGGGGGGTTTGTCACTTGTTGTGAGGTCACTCCGCAGCCCAGGTACAGCACGGATAGAGAGAGCACAACAGCGACTGCCAGGTTGCGTTGGCAAATCAAGGATTTGATCATTGCAGCTCCACGATTGTTGCGATGAGGGTCGGTCCGCCCGATGGACTGTTTTTGAGCAGAATGCCGCGCACCGCAATCTGCTGTCCAACTTGCGGTGTCAACCCGTTAAGGTTTGTTGCGCTGCCGGTGATCACCACCACTGTGGCCGGCAGATAGCTCGCCGACGGCTGCAGAGTGAACTGGTTGGTGCCGACCTGCGTAATGCTGCCATCAATCGTTTGTTGCTTCAGGATGACGACGTCAGCCGCCGACGGCGATGCCCCTGCTCGCAGACGCACCTCCAGAACTTGTCCTGGCAGCAGATCGGACGGTCCTGCGAACCAGCAAGTAACGCACGAGAACAGGGTCGAGATGCCATTCTGTTGCACCTGGAATTTGGTATTGCTGTCGAGCATCGTGCCCAGCAATCCACCAGATGACATTCCGGCATTACTGACTTGAACGTTTATGCTATCCACCGATGTATTTCCGGCGGCATCTCGCGCAGTCGCGATGATCAGGTGTATCCCGTTGGATACTGCGCCGCTATCCCAAGTCACCGAGTAAGGTGCGGTTCCCTGCTCAGATCCAACCTGCTTGCCGTCGACCTGATAGCTGACGCCAACGACTCCGACGTCGTCGGAAGCGGTCGCGGTTAACTGTATTATCCCCGCCAACACTGCAAGTGGTTGCGGTGAATGAATCGAAATTGACGGTGGAATCGTGTCCGGCGCATTGGTCACGGTCAGCGTGACAGCCACTGTTTGTGGACTGTTGCCTGAACCTGCAGCGCTTACGCTAACCGTGCCGGTGTATGTACCTGCAGCCAATGTTCCAGGGTTCACCGAAACGCTCGCGCTGCCGGGCGTCATGCCTCCGCCAGTGGCGGATAACCAGGTGCCACCGGAGCTGGCGACGGTGTAGCTGAGAGCGGCGCCGCTACTGCCGACCGAGATAGTCTGGGCGGCAGGCGCCATGTCCCCGATCGCGTAGCTGAAGGCCAGGCTCGCAGGACTGACTGTCAAATTCGGCGGATTGGTCACAGTCAACGTGACAGCCACACTTTGCGGACTGTTACCGGCGCCTGATGCAGCCACGCTGACGGTGCCGTTGTATGTGCCTGCAGCTAGTCCTGTAGTTTTGATTGAAACGGTTACGTTGCCGGGCGTTGTTCCTGCGCCGCTGGCGGATAACCAGGTGCCTCCCGAAGTGGAAATTGTGTAGGTAAGAGCGGTACTGCTGCTGCTGACTGCGAAACTCTGCGATGCGGGCGCAGTCCCTCCTGTGATGAAGCTGAAGGAGAGGCTGGCAGGACTGACCGACAAATTGGGTGCGCCGGTCACGGTCAACGTCACAGCCACACTCTGTGGACTGTTGGCGGCTCCAGTAGCAGTCACGCTGACCGAGCCCGTGTACGTGCCCGCCGTTAATCCAGCGGTGTTGATCGAGACACTGACGTTGCCGGGCGTCGTCCCTCCACCGCTGGCCGATAACCAAGTGCCTCCGGAACTAGCAACCGTGAAGGTCAGCGCGGACCCGCTGCTGCTGACGGCGAACGTCTGGGCGGCAGGCGCAGTGCTTCCGGTGGTGTAAGCAAACGCAAGGCTGGCGGGGCTCACTACCAAAGCCGGTGAGCTCGTGACGGTAAATGTGACAGCAACATTCTGCGGGCTGTTCGACGCACCAGCGGAAGTGACCGTAACCGTTCCCGTGTATGTTCCCGCAGCCAATCCTGATGGGTTGACCGACACGCTCACGCTGCCAGGCGTTGTTCCACCGGCGCCGGCGGATAGCCATGAGCTTCCCGAAGTGGTAACCGTATAGCTGAGGGCGACACCACCGCTGCTGGTCACGGCGACACTCTGGGCGGCAGGCGTGGTGCCTCCCGTCGTGTAAATGAAGGAAAGGCTTGCAGGGCTGACAGTCAAACTCGCGTTAGACACGGTCAGCGTGACAGCTACGTTCTGCGGACTGTTGGCTGCACCCGTCGCCGTGATGGCAACTGTTCCCGTGTATGTTCCGGCAGCCAGTCCTGAAGGATTGACCGACACACTTACGTTGCCCGGCGTTGTCCCTCCACCGCTCGCCGATAACCAAGCGCCTCCCGAAGCGGCAACGGTGTAAGGCAGTGCACCGCCGCTGCTACCGACTGCGACAGTTTGGGAAGCAGGCGCTGACCCGCCGGTGGTGTAAGCAAACGTGAGGCTCGCCGGGCTGACAGTCAAATTCGGCGCGCTGGTCACAGTCAGTGTCACACCAACGCTGCGCGGACTGTTGGATGCGCCACTGCTAGTGACGCTAACTGTGCCGGTGTAGGTACCGGCTGCCAATCCGGCAGGGTTGACCGAAACGCTCACATTGCTTGGCGTCGTTCCTCCGCCGGTGGCTGATAACCACGTACCACCGGAAGTGGCAACCGTGTAAGTCAGAGCAGCGCCGCTGCTGCTCACGGCGAAAGTTTGAGCCGCAGGCGTGGCGCCTCCTGTGATGGAGCTGAAGGCCAAGCTGGTAGGGCTCACAGCCAGCGTCGGCAGCGGAGCAGAGGCGGTGACGCTGATCGCCATTGTTGTTGTGCCTGTGCCGCCGTTATAGCTATCGACGCCAGCCGCGTAGAGAGTTGTGGCGGTGTTTGCAGTCACAGTTGGTGCGATCCAGCTAAACGTCCAACTTTTAGTCGCACTGGGCGACGAGTGCACGAGTTCGCCGCTGAGAATTTTCGAGCCTGTTCCTGCAGTGAACGTCCCCGCGGTGGAGGCTACGTCAACACCGCCAGTCGTTCCCGGCCCCTTGATGGTCACCGTGTAGGTGTTCGTCGAACCAGATGCGACGGAAGTCGGACCTGTCAAAGTCGCCGTAGTTCCAGCGTTGGTGCTGTGACACGACGTACAAATCCTGCCGGCGGTTTTTCCTGAATAACCAGCCCTGCCACTGCTGTCTGCATTGGCTAAGGGCATCAAGCAAAAAATTACGGAAATCACGGCGGTAAGAAAGGGCAGGCGCGTGGTCTTACGGGTCATTCATCCCCCCAGGACTGGCTTACGTCTCGGCCAAGTTCTCGACGGCGACGAAACTCTATGAATTTCTCAGGTGACAGGATGCCGCCCGTAGCTTCAGGCCACAAGTTACAGTCGGGCAGGTTAGCCCCGGCTGGATGGTCAGGGTAAAACGACCGAACGGACGGAATAAGAGTTGACTTAGCGGCATGCGATAGACATCACTAATGGACTTATTCAACAAAGAAGAGTTGCAGACTTGCCCGAGGTTTCGAGGTTTTATCTCAGAGCGCGATGCGAAATCGCGGCGTCGACGATTTGTGCAGGATCGCATCGCAGTATGAAGCTTTCTCATGCGAGTTCTTCAACATGGTTCCGCGTCAGCACGCCCCACGATTGAGTTTCGGCCCATGACCGCAAGCTCTGCCAATCAACCTGAGTGTAATCACTCATTAGGCGTTCAATATCAATGTGAGTGCCGATGTGGTCAAGCCAGTCGTACCACGTTGCCAAATCGGCGCTCCACGCCCGTACCTCCTTTATCGGAGTGCGACAGTAGCTGATATTGCGACCAATCGCTCGCGAAAGGGTTTGCGCAACTTCGGTCGGGGTAAGTTCGTCGGAGGCAATCTCAATGCGCTTTCCTGCGAAGGCTTGCCGCTGCTCCAGTACGAGTGCAGCAAAGGAAGCAAGGGCTTCTACAGAAACCATCTGCAGTCTGCACGCGGCCGATAGGGCGACTCTCAAATGTCCTTCGTGTAGTCCCGGTACATAGTAAGGGCCTGAAAGATTTTCCATGAAGAAGGCTGGCGCAAGAATCGTATAGGGAATGCCGAGCGACGTAATGTGGCCTTCGATGGTTGCTTTGCTATCAAAGAACGGAATCCCGGTCTTCGTTTGCACCTGTGGTAGGGAGCTATAGACCACGTGCCCGACGCCGGCATTGGCAGCCGCATCGGCAACTGTACGGCCCTGGCGAGCTTCCTCTTCCACTCCTGATTCAAACGGTGTTGTGACGAGAAAGACGGCATCGATGCCGCGCATAGCGCCTGTCATCGAAACGCTATCTTCCATGCTGCCCCTAGCAACTTCGGCTCCAAGCTTCTTCAGTTTCGTGGCAGCTTCGCAATTTGGGTTGCGAGTGAGAGCGCGTACCTGATGTCCTCTCGAGAGTAACAATCGGGCGAGTGTGCCTCCTTGCTTACCTGTGGCTCCAGTGACGAGAATCCGGCGAGGGATCGGCATACCAAACCTCCTGCTAAGACGGGACAATGCAGCGGCTCACTTGTTGTTGTGGTACCGATTTGGGAATACTACCTTTTGCACTGTCGCCGAACAAGTAACATTGGGGCATGGACCCGGAGAGAAAAACAGGGCTGCTTTCGAGGCCTTGACATGTACGGCCGTTGGACGTAGAGGGCACGCCAGACAACACTTTCCACGCGTGACATCCATCACATCGCGGGGCACTGGTCCCGTAACTAGGTTGTTATGCGGAAGGCAGTAAAGATATCGGACGGGATCTATAAGGCGATGGAGCAAACACTTCCGCCGATCAGATCGAAGGGCGGTTCCTTGGCATCGAGGAAGTACCGGCGCAGCGGATTGCGTCGAGGAATCAACACGGCGCAGCATCATAGCCGTTCCCGACCGGGCCTGAGAGCGCGGATCAGCGCACCCTGCAAAACCGCGCAGAGGGCGGCACCCGCATTGTGGTCGATCGCTGAGAAAAGACGAGACCAGAAACACAGCCCTGCTCAATCTCAGGGTGCGCCACCCGCCCGGAGGGATAGGGCACTGCAACATCATGTTTCATTTAGGGAAAGCAAAACAACGGCGGGGCACCCGGCGGTCGTTAACTCGTGCGCAACGCGCAGAGTTAATGATCCTTTTTTTCTTGCAATCGCTGCAAGTCCTCTTCCATCCAGGCGCGAACATGCTCATCGCGCTCGGCAGCAACTGCTCTCGCTAGGTCTTGCAGTGCCGGGCCCGGTCCTAGAGCGACCAATGTATGACTTGCTACGAGCCGTACTGCGGGAGTCGAGTTGGCCAAAGCCTTGACATTTAAGGCATACATCGTGCGGGAATCAGCTTGAGAGACATTCGTGAATCTCGGCAACAGCCCCAAAGCTGCTATTAGCGAATCCGCATCGGCGTCATTTTGCAAAATAGTCAAGACAGCACCAAGACAAGAACTATCGTTAACGTTTAAGAGATAGGATGCTGCGCGCGTGCGAAGGTATCCGGGGAGATCAGCGTCTTTGCACGTATCTCTGAGAACGTCGAATCCTTTCTGTTCTCCGAGCTGAGAAAGAGCAGACGCGATGTTAATTCTAGCTCTGGGTGCCGTCTCCTTAGCAATGGCGGATACCATGTCCGGAATGGCGCTTCGTACATCGCTTTCCGCGAGTTGCAATGCAGCTAATCCCCTGATCTCAGAGTCAGGGTTACGCAATGCTTCCACGAGGGCTTTCTTGGTTGTTGGGATGTTGTGCTGCTTCAGTTTGTCCGCGACTGAAGTCAGTGGGCCGCTCCCCGTCGCGCCTTCGTTCTGCGAAAATGCAAGCTGTACGAGCACATAGACGGTTATTAAGAGAAGCATCCTGTGCTTTGACATGGCTGAGTACTCCTAAGCGAAAAACAAAGCGAAGGGCGGGGCACCCAAACCCCTTAGTTATACTACTTCTTCTCCTGCAATCGGCTTAGGTCCGCTTGCATCTGTGCACGAACAACCTCATCGCGTTCAGAAGTAATCGCGTTCCGCAAAACTGGAATTGCAGTCTGAGTTCCCAACTGAACCAAGGCGCTGCTTGCACCAAGTCTTAGAGTGGGATCCGCATCGGTGAGCGACCTCACAATAATCCCGTAAATCCTCTGAGAATCGTTTTTAGAAACACTCTTAAATCTGGGCAACAGGCCTAGAGCCGCATTTCGATAAGTCGGTTCTGAGTCCATGTCCGCAACACTCATAACAGCACCGAAGCAACTTTCATCACTCACATCCAAGAGATATGCTGCTGCCGCGGCTCGAAGATATCCTGGAAGGCTAGAGTTATTACACGCATCATTCAGTATCGCAAAACCCGGCTTCTCCCCTATCCAGGCCAGCGCGAATGCCATATTAATCCGAGTCCTAGGTATCTTCTCGATCCTGGCGGCGTCCACAATGGCTGGAATAACGTCTCGTCCCCGCTCCCCTGCAAGCTGCCAAGCAGCCAAATCTCGCACCTCAGCATTAGGGTTGTGCAGTGCCTCGAGAAGTGCATCCTTGGTCAACGCAATGTGGAGCTGCTTTAGTCTCTCCGTGTTGCTCATAGGATGCCCGTTACCTTGGGGACTGTTACTCTGTGCCGGTGCATACTGCATCAGGACACCTGTTACTATCAAGGATGAGACAAAGATCTTGTATCTGGACACGGCTAAGTTACTACCTCATTGCTTTGTAGCAGTTGTATTTGTGACCGACGTTCCGTGAAGTGTGCCTTTTGCAACACTGTAGTTGATTGTGAAATTACCTATCACCGTGCCACGGCACAAATATTGCTGGTTGGCCGGGTGGCCCAGCCTTCCCGTTTTGGTATTTGCGTCAGACGCCCATGTAAAGGGTGCCCCGTTCTCGCGCGGTGTTCGCGAGGGCGGGGTTAGAGGATGTGTGCAACTCCGCCTTTGACTTTGGTCTTTGTTAGACACGACTAAATACTCACGGACTGCAGGTTCCCCGACACACGGACGAACGATATAATGCTCCGCCATGCCGAGCCGGCTCAAGCGAATCTATGGGTTTTGCGATCTCCACTTCATCACATGCAGTTGTTACCGACGACGGCAGTTACTCGGTACCAGGCATGCACGAGACGTGTTTCTCCGCATCTTCGACCAAGTCCGGCGCAAATACAAGTTCGAAGTAGTGGGCTGCGTGGTCATGCCGGAACACTTTCATATCCTGATCGGAGAACCCGAAAAGGGAAACCCATCCTCGGTCCTCCAGATTCTCAAGCAGACCGTCGCCCGACGTCTACTCAAACCGGCCAGAAGGCGAGGAAGCAATCAACCCATGCTGTGGAAGCAAGGTCTTCCCGTTCAGAACCCCCATTTCTGGCAAGCGCGGTTCTACGACTTCAATGTCTATTCCAACGAGAAGCGCTTTGAGAAGCTCCGGTATATGCACAGGAACGCGGTAAAACGAGGCCTGGTATCCTCACCCGAACTATGGGCCTGAAGCAGCTTCCGCGCTTACTTTTGTGAAGAAGCCGGCGTTGTAAGGATCGATGAGTTGGATGCTATTCCCAAGAGAAAACCAAACCTGAAGTAGCCGACCCTCTCGTTACCCCGCCCTCGCGCAAACACCGCGCGAGAACGGGGCACCCACAGTATGGAAGTGCGGCACTAGACCCGAAATGGCAAAAGGGTGGGCCACCCAGCCTAATCTCTGATCCGTGATGCAGAGTTGGTTCCTTAAACGAGGGTATCAAGTGATCCTTATTTGCCTCGTATGTACTTATGGCTCTCGGGTGTTTAGGGCCGATGAACCAATCCATACAATCCTGATCCAAATGCAATTAGCCCGAACAGATACAGTACAATTCGAAGTGTACGGGTCATGGGATATCGGGGTGAGCCACCATGAGGAGGCATGCCCGGCGTGCATCCTTTGCCGAAAGAACCGGCGACGATCAGCATTACACCAATCACCAGGATTATCCAATTATCAGTCATTGTTGCAGTGTTCCACCTATGGCTTGCACCCTTTCCAGCTTAAGGAGAAGTATCCGCCTCCGCCTTTAGTCTCAGTACCGAGGTACCCGCCAATACTTAGTTGATTGTTGATCCAGTTAATGAATCCGGCACCATCTAACTTACCGGTAGTGATAGGTTTCCCAAACACTTTAGACGGCTGGGTGGCCCGTCCTCCTTCCCTTTGTGGATTTTGTCTCGGACTTCCAAGCTGTGCCGCTTTCCGCAGAACCCCGACCAACGCGCAGCAATGGATGTCTGGCCAAGCTGAGGCTTTGGTCGCGCGAAGGATCGACGACAGTTCCTTAATCCAGCGAACTACAGTGCCGTTTCGGGACGCTATCACCCCAAGGGAACGGAGACCTCCGTCTCTCCTTGACTTTTACTTATCATGGATGTCCCCATGTTTTCCCCATGTTTTCACATGTGGATTCGGTGTCGCAGATTTCGTTCCGTCTCCCGGTTGTGCAACTAGCTGAACAATCCCATTGCGATGGTTAGCAGCAACATGCAGACAATGCATAGTGCACCAGAGACCCATGGAAACAAATACAATAGATTCCCCGGGTATAGACGCTTGTACTCCCGCTGGATTTGTCCCAATCCGTAGGCGATGTAAGAGATCTGCCTGTCATCTGGCAACCGTCGATTCACTTTTACCAACATTATATAGATGATGATATTGCCCACGATGGCGAAGCTCACACCAGCCAAGAAGATAATGAATGCGTGTAGGGCCGATTTGTTCACCTGCATATTTGTCGAGCTGCAAATAGGACTAGGTCCATAACGTGACTCGGCGATAGGCTTGGCATGGTAAGGCTGGGTGGCCCGTCCTCTTTCCCGTTGTGGATTTTGTCTCGGACTTCCAAACTGT
>QIBC01000387.1 GCA_003225215.1 Acidobacteriota bacterium | reverse complement strand
GGATTGCGCTGGGAGTATTTCGGTATGCGCCATGAGCAGAACGGAGTCCAGGCAACTGTCATCGGCGCAGATCAAGTTACGCCTTTTAACACGAACACAGCGCTAACCGTACAACCCAGCGACGCTTTCTATCACAAGGATTGGAACAATTTCGCTCCTCGTGTTGGCTTCGCGTGGGACATAAACGGTGACGGCAAAACCGCGTTGCGTGGCAACTACGGTATCTTCTATGACCGTAATATCGGCGCCGTCGTCAACCAGGTGGATGGTACCACCCCCGGGTTTTCACAGGGCGTGATTGTCTTCCCGAATACTTCAACCACAGATGTACGCGTAAGTGATGGGGTGCCGTTGCCATCGCAGCCTGCGGCGCCGGTTCTGACGCTACCGGTTACAAATCGCACCAGCACAATCTCACTCTTCAATCCGAACTTGCGAACTGGGTATGTCCACCACTTTGCGCTAAGTGTGCAGCGTGAGGTACTCCATAACACCGTTCTCGAGGTTGGGTATGTGGGTACTCGCGGAGTGAAGCTGTTCATGGATCGCGATCTCAACCAAATGAAGGACGGAGGACAGTTCCTCTCGGACTTTAAGGAGATTCAGGCATTCCAAGCTAACGGCACGGCGCCTTCGGCCGGAAATCTGTTAGTAAAGATGTTCGGAACTCCCGCGTCTGTCATCAGTTCGCTCGGCGCCTCAAACTTTACGCTGGGCAATATCGCTACGGCAGCCAATACCTTGGATCGCTCTTTCAACAGCAAGTACGCTGCCGCTGGTTTGCCACAAACCTTCATGCGCAACTACCCCCAGTTCAATCAGGTAGTTTGGGGTTCGAACGATGGCAGGTCCTACTATGACGCATTGCAGGCTAGCCTGCGACGCACAACGGGTCTGCTCAAGACTTCGGCGAACTACACGTACAGCAAAGGCATCGACAATATCTCAATCGAAGGCAACGGATTTGCCGCTGCTAACAATCCCGTTGACAACTTCAATCTCGCGTTGAATCGTGCCCGCGGTGATTTCGACCACAGGCACAGCTTCAACTCATCGGTGATCCTCACCCTGCCGTTCGGGAGGGGACAGCGTTTCGGAAGCAACATGCCAAAATGGCTCGACACGATCGCGGGTGGATGGGAGGTCGGGACTCTCTTCGTTCTGCAGGATGGATCGCCGTTCACGGTTTACTCCAATCGGACGACCGGTGGCTTGACGGCAGCCAGCACCACCAGTGGAACGTGGGCGAATTTTGCCGGCACGGACAAGAACATCGGAAGCCCCCACTACAATCCGGATGGCAGTATTACCTTCTTTACTCCGGACCAAGTGGCTTTGTTCAGCTTCCCAACCGCTGGTTCGGTTGGCAACTCGGGTCGAAATGCCTTCCGGGGTCCGCGCTTCTTCAACGTCGATTCATCGCTGGTGAAGCGCTTCAAGATCACGGAGAGTCAGGCCGTTACCTTCCGAGCTGAGGCCTACAACATGCTGAACAATCCCAATTTCCCGATTACGACGACCAACCTCAACTTGAACAACCCCACAACGCTGGGAAAGATTCAATCGACCCTCGGCGGAAGTCAGGGTACCTCGTCGCGCGTGATGCAGCTCGCTCTGCGTTACGACTTCTGAGACTTGGGTTGTAGAGGATTCTCAATTAGGGCCAGCCGTGAGGCTGGCCCGATTTTTTGTCTTCAACTAAACGCCGAAGAGCGGGAAGTGGCTGGCGGCGGCCATGAAGAAGATGATGACGAACGTCAGGTAAAAGCTGAAGCGCGATGTCAGCGCGGCTTGTCGAGCGAGTGTGGCTGCTTCGGGTGGCATCGGCGATCCGTTTTTGTTGGCAGCTTCCATCCAACGCAAGATCTTCTTATTTGCTCTCCACACAATTCCCCAGACATTGAGCAGAAGAAACAAGCCCATTCCGCCGCCGATTCCGATTGCGAGTGAGCGATTGCTCTCCCAACCATGCGAATTGATGCGGAGGAAGAGCCAATTGGCGGCGATCATCGCTGCGGTCGATCCCATGAACAACAGTGCGCCATTTCCCACGCGTAGCAGCGCATAAAAGATGACCCACACGACGATCCAGATCAGAATCCAACTGCCGAAGAACGCTCCGGCGTTTCCATGTCCGTTCTTTGCTTCTGCTCCAGCGATTTGGCCGAAGTAGTGCAGCCAGCGCCAGAACATCTCGAGGTTGGCGGTTGCGCCTTGCGGCCAGTGGATTAGCGGAGCAGCGGGAGCCATTCGTGTGCGTCTACCGATAAACCAGGAACGCGACGCCGGCGATCAACACGGAAACGGTTGCTGAGACGGCGATACAAAGCAGCAGCGTGATTCCAAACTCGAACGGATTTCCCGGAGTCTTGTTGTGCGGTTGGTAATCGCTCATGCGGATTAATGTATGACCTCGAAGCAGGAGTATGCAACTCGGGCGAGATGGGTGGAAAAAATGCCATGGATGTTGGTTCGCGTCAGCGCATCATGCACTTTCGCGCGCCACGTACATGAAAAATCGGTTCGGATGATAAAAGCAGCAAGGTTGGAACCCGATTTCTCATCGCTGGAAAAACGGTCTAGGGTTCGTCGCTCAGCGCCGAAGGCGCGTCATTCTTGTAGCCCATGTGCGGCCGAGCCATGGGAACCGTTATCAGGCTTGATCGGGAGCCCGGAGGGCGGCATTCGGGCGGCGCTCAAGGATGCATTCCATGCGCACCGACATTCTTCACGAACCAAGCATGTCGCCCTGCGGGCTCAATATTCTTTGATCTCACCACCCCATGGCTCGTCCGCACTCGGGCTACAAGAATGACGCGCCTCCGCCACCCACCGAACGAAGATCGCGTTCGTCGGAGCCCCGGCTTCGGCGCTGCACAGCAGCTCTCTAGCTGTTGGAGCCCCGCTGAAGTCGATGCCCCTGACACAAACCGAAACCACACGACGTTCGGCAGCCTGTTACACTTTCGAGTTTCTAAACTATGCGGCCAACCTTACTCCTTGGATTGCTGTGCGCGCTGCCACTCGCCGCGCAGCAACCGCAAGCTTCCGCGAAGCCTGGGCCAACCGTGCCAGAGAAGCTGGGATATCCACCTTCGGCTCGGCTGCTCATTATTCATGCCGATGACTTCGGTATGGCGCACTCGGTCGATCGCGCGATATCGGAAGCGCTGGAGAACGGCTGGGTGACATCGGCCAGCATTCTGGTGCCATGCCCGTGGCTGCCGGAGGTCGCGCGCTGGGCGCAGTCGCATCCGCAGGCCGATTTGGGAATTCATCAGGCGCTCAACAGCGAGTGGACCGATTTTCGTTGGGGACCGGTGAGTTCCAAAGACAAGGTTCCGACTCTGCTGGATTCGCAAGGATATCTGCCACTGCTTGAAAATGAGGTCGCGCAACACGCCAAGCCCGCCGAGGTTGAAGCGGAACTGCATGCGCAAATCGATCGCGCGCGGAGCATGGGGATTCCACTCAGTCATCTTGATACGCATATGGGCGCGCTCCTTGGAACTCCTGAGCTGATTCAGGTTT
>QIBC01000036.1 GCA_003225215.1 Acidobacteriota bacterium | reverse complement strand
AACTGGCTGAGCACATCGCGTCGCTTGGCACCGAGGGCCTTGCGGATGCCGATCTCGCGCGTCCGCTCCGTCACCGAAACCAGCATGATGTTCATGATTACGATGCCGCCCACGATCAACGAAATCGAAGCGATAGCAACGGTCACAACGAAGAAGTTCTGGCTGATGCTTGACCACAAACTAATGAACGTCTCGTTCGTATCGATCTCGAAACTGTCCGGCGTGCCGGGGCCATCATGCCGGCGTGTGCGCAGGATCACCCGCACTTGATCCATCGCATTTGTCATAGGAACGCCCACATCAAATCCTTTGCCCCATATCCGAATACTGTTGTTGTGAGCTCCGTATTTACGGACGTAGGTCGTGATCGGCATCATGACCCAGTTATCGCGACTCTGGCCCAGCGTCTTCCCTTCTTTTTTTGCGACTCCAACGATTGTGTAGGTGTCGCCGTCAACGCGAATCTCTTTCCCGATGGGATCGGTCGCGCCGACCAGGTTCTCGACGATATCGTTTCCAATCACAACCACTTGTGTGGACGAACGCTCGTCTGCGTCCGTGATACTGCGACCATTCACAACATCGAGGTCATAGATTCGGCCCATACTGGGAGTCCAGCCGCGCACCTGAGTATCGGCACTCGAGGTCTGGGCAAACTTCACCACGCCAGTTAGCCTGGCGAGAGAGGCGCCCACAACCTTACATTTCGTACACTCGTCGCGAACAGCTTGATAGTCATCAAGCTGGAAGTTCTTGCGCTTCTGCCCGGCCATCCAGTCATCAATGTTGGTGATGACGTTCTTCTGCTTGTTAACGATGAATACGTCAGCGCCAAGATTGAACACCTTTTCGGCAACGTAGCCGTTGATTCCGTTAACAAAGGTCACAACCGCGATCACTGAAGACACGCCAATTACCACTCCAAGCAAAGTAAGCACAGAGCGGAGCTTGTTCGCCCAGAGCGACTGCAGGGCGATGCGCATGGCTTCAGCAATGTTCATTGGATCGGGACCGGGGTAGCTCGTTAAAGTGTACGGGAATTGGCGCCTGATTGTTTCATGGGGAAAGCTGCCGGCTACTGGGCTGCTAGCTGCTAGGCACGGCTTGATGCCCAACCATAGAGTTTGCGGAAAATCCGGCAGCCCCGCAAAAAACAGGGAAAATAACAAGGCATTTTTCGAATTCGATCTTGAATTCATCGAATTCTGCCCAAAATCCGAAAATTTAGCTTTAGGGCAGGGAAATAACAGGGAATTCTGTGGATTTCTCCGTAAGCAAATATCAACCAAGCACTTAGTTCTATTTTGCGCGGGATTCAAAAAAATAACAGGGAACTATCAGGGAGCGCGGCCTGCGATGATGACGTTTTCCCTACCGAGTGAAGCTGCGGTGAAATACTTCACGATGTACAAAAGGGCGGCCCCTGGGCCGCCCTTTTTTTGCCCGCGTGAGTGGGCTATGAACTGCTGGACCCAGCGGCTGCCGCCGCCAGTACGGAAATGTTCGTTAAGCCGCCTTTCCCGCCGAGATCTTGTGAGTCGTGGAGGTATCCACATCGTAGGTCTCGACTTGGGGATCACGTTCCAACTGGTTACGGATCAGGCTGGTAATGTTCTGGAACTGCTGGTTGTGATACTGCTGGGCCTCTTCACGAGTTTTCCAGAAGCTAATGGCCAATACTCGGTTGGGATCGTTGGTGGAGACGAGCGTGAACTCGTCCACGAATCCAGTCTGGTTTCTGAGGATTGGCAGGGCTTTGTCCCGAATAGTGTTGCAAACGTCGCGGGCTTTGCCGCTCTTGGTGGTTACTTCGACGACTCTGGTAAACATTGAAGCGCTCCTTTCGTTGGTTGGGGTTGAAAGGGAATCTCGCGAGTGCAGATCGCACTCGGAAACGAAGCTTCTTAGACTGGCAACCAAGCTACGCCCGCCGCCAACCCCGGTCAATGACCGAAAATAATGCAAGTCAGCACTGCGGCAGCCGCCGGGAATCAGTACCGGCGGCGGTAGCCGCTGGGGTCCGCGTGTATGTCCTGAGCTGCTGCACGCACAACTTGAGGAGATTACAGGCCTCCCCGGCGCTGTTGTCGCCGGTACCGTTCATCAGGCCTCACCCAGCGGCTAACGCCGCCGATACTGCGCTCGCGAAGCTCTATAATGATTACAGAGGCAAGTGGACCGGATGGTCGCCCCGGCTCGCCGGGGAGGAAAGTCCGAACTCCGCAGAGCAGTGTGCCGGATAACGTCCGGGCTTCCAGCGTCAAGGCTGGAAGACGGCCAGTGCCACAGAAAACATACCGCCCCGCGCAAGCGGTGGTAAGGGTGAAAAGGTGCGGTAAGAGCGCACCGCCTGGGCAGCAATGTTCAGGGCATGGTAAACCCCACACGGAGCAAGACCAAATAGGGAGGGAGCCCGCTTCGGCGGACACGCACCGGCTCGGCGCGTTAGAACCTCCGGGTAGGTCGCATGAGCGTGGCAGCAATGTCCCGCCAAGAGGAATGACCGTCACTCCGCGCAAGCGGAATACAGAATTCGGCTTACAGGTCCACTTGCCTTCACTCTGCTACTTTTCGATTTCGTGACTGCGTAGCACACGGCCGCATCACGTTCCCAACGCATGAAATTTGACAATTAGCCATCCGGGTAACATACTCGCGCGCTACTCCAAAACATCATTCTTCGGCCAGGCAGGAATTCTGTTCCTGCGTTATTCAGAGGACACTCCCATGCGAAGCACGATGAAGCGTGTATATACGACCTGGACCATTTTCGTCCTGGTACTACTGTCAGTTTCCGAAAGCGCATACGCGCAGGCAGGCGTTAAGACACAGACTGGAGCGTTCGCCGATGGAGCCACATTTCTCATCGAGGTTCCGGCGAATTGGAACGGAACTCTGCTTCTCTATAGCCACGGCTACGTACCACCGGGTTCCACGAATCCACCCCAAGATGTCGGCGATCCGCTCACGCGCTTCTTCCTCCTCTCGAACGGCTACGCGCTTGCCGGTTCTTCTTATGCAACGACAGGTTGGGCCATTCATGAGGCTTTGCCGGATCAGATTGCCGTGCTGGATACCTTCGCGGCATCTGTGGGACATCCAAGCCGGACCATCGCATGGGGACACTCGTTGGGCGGGATAATCAGCGCCGGCCTGATCCAGAGATTTCCGGAGCGCTTCGATGCAGCGTTGCCCATGTGCGGAGTACTGGGAGGCGGAGTCGGCATCTGGAACCAGGGACTCGACACCGCATTTGCCTTTAAGACTCTGCTTGCATCTGGAAGCCCACTGAACCTCACGGGCATCACCAACCCACTTGCCAATCTGGGACTCGCCGAACAACTACTCTCGGTCGCGCAGCAGACTTCTCCCCAGGCGAGAGCCAGGATCGCGTTGGCAGCCGCACTGGCTGACACGCCGGGATGGTTCATTCCCACGTCGCCCGAGCCAGCAGCCTCCGATCTCGCTTCGCGCGAAACAAATCAGTTCCTCTGGTTACAGCAGGTCGGTTTCCCGTTCCTATTTGCCTTTCGCGCCGATCTTGAGGCACGGGCCGGCGGCAATCCATCGTGGAACACCGGAGTAAATTACGAGGTACAGCTTGCCCACTCTGCTGACCGGAACGAGGTGCGAGCGCTTTACAAGGAGGCAGGCCTCAACCTTGACGCCGATCTCGAGGCGCTAAACCAAGCCAGTCGCATCAAGGCAAATGAAAGCGCGGTCGATTATCTCGAACAAAACCTAATCTTCAATGGGCAAATTGGAGTGCCGGTTCTGACTCTCCATACCAGTGGAGACGGCCTGGTAAGCGTACAAAATGAGAGAGCATATAAGCACGTGGTACGTGAAGCGGGTAACAATAGCCTTCTGCGCGAGACGTTCGTTCACCGCGCAGGACACTGTACGTTCACGCCCGCGGAAACCATCACCGCCCTTGAGAACTTGATCGTTCGCCTAGATACGGGAAAATGGTCGAAGCTAGAGCCGGCAACGCTAAACAACACAGCGTTAGCGCTTGGACCAAGCTTCAACGTGTTCTTTCTCGGTCAGAACTTGGTTCCGACCGGCCCCGAATTCTTCGAATTCAAACCGAGCCAGTATCTGCGGCCCTTTGATGCGCTTGCGGAAGTAGATCAGGAAGAGGGACCAGAGCGTTAGCTACGCTAAGTGAGCCTTGCGGACCGCTACAGAGCTAGCTGCCTCATTCTTTCAGGAGTTGGACATTCACCACGATCTTTTCAGGCTTAAGGTTCGCCTTCTGTCCGTTAATTTCATAATCTGCTTGCTCGTAGGCGTAGATCACTCGGGTGACACGACCACGAATCTGAGGAGTTTTAATCTCATCACCCACTCGCGGAACGTCGATCGAGAAGGTCTCGCCACAATTGGTGCCATCGGCTTCATCTTGAAAGACGATCGAGCGGCGCATCACCACTCGGGACTCGGCAAATAAACGTTCTTGACCTGCGGTGCCAACACCCATACCAGAATCGGGAGAGCCCTCCGCAGTCCTCCCAACGATCGACCGAGCCGCCTCCAGAGTCACACCTCGTTCCTTCAATAGACCCGCGCCGAAACAACTATCTTCCCGAAGAAGTCCGAGAAACAGGTGCTCACTTCCGATGTGATTGTGGTTCAGGCGTACGGCTTCCTCCTCGGCATATGCCAGAACGCGTTTGCACTCATTGCTCAACGGGAGATCGACGGAGGTGGGAATCGACTTCCGATTCAGGGTTGCTTTCTCGATCTCCTGTTGAATTGATTCCACATCCAAATTAGGAATCGCGCGTGTTGATATCCACTTGTCTTCCCTCAATACTCCAAGAAGGAGATGCTCCGTCTCGATATACGGCGATCCAAAATGACTAGCTTCGTACCGGGCGAAGAAGATCACCCGGCGCGCTTTTTCGGTATAGCGATCGAACATGCAACGATTGTAGTTGGGGAGGAAGCTATTCGTAGCGCAACGCCACGAGCGGATCGAGAGCGGCCGCGCGCCGAGCCGGCACGTAGCAGGCGAGAACTGCTACGAGGACCAGAAGAAGAAGTACACAAGCGAACGTCAGCGGATCCGTGGCGCTGGTACCGAAGAGCAGTGTCTTGATCAAACGCGTGAGGGCAAGAGCGGCAACAAAACCGACGGCGATTCCGAGCAGCACCATTCGCATGCCTTGGCTAATCACCAAGCGCAGCACGTCTCCGCGGTTTGCGCCCAGCGCCATGCGCAGACCCATCTCCTGAGTGCGTTGTGCAACCGAATATGTGACGACGCCATAGATTCCGATCGCGGTTAGGAGCAGAGCAAACAAAGCGAACGTTCCTGTGAACTGGGCTGTGAGGCGCGACTGGCTCACGCTTCCCGAGGCCGCGATGACCTCTTTCATGCTTGCCACACCCGCGATCGGCAGATCGGGATCGAGTTGCGCGATCTTCTTTCGTGCGGCGCTGAGCATCATCGCCGGATCACCCTGACTGCGGACTATGACTCTCATCGTGGAGCTTGGACTCTGCTCGAGCGGCTGATACATCTCCACTGGTGCGGAAGCTCCAACTCCGAATGACTTTACGTCTGCTACGAGGCCGACGATTTCCATCGGTATCTTCTCGCGAGTGCCGGTGATGTGCAGTCCGATTGGGTCGCGTCCGGAGAAGTGACGACTTGCTGTGGTTTCGTTGATGATCACTACTGGATTGCTGCCGGCGACATCATGGTCATCAAAGAAGCGGCCGCGAAGCAGCGGAATGTGCATGGTCTTGAAATAGTCGGGAGTGATGATTTGCGTCGAGATAAATGGATCTTTGCCAAGTCCCTGGCATACGGCGCCTTCTGGACAGAAGTAGATGAAGAGACCGCCGGGCGAGACCGGAAGATGTTGCACCGCAGCGATCGACTGAACGCCGGGAATCGTCTTCATTTCTTCGATCAGGCGTCGAAAGAATTCCGACCTCTGCGCCGGTTGCGGATAGCGCGTCTCAGAAAGCTTCAGAGAGAACGTAGTTATGTTGTCCGCATCGAAGCCGGGATTCACGCCGGCTAACTTCGCGAAACTCTTGATCAGCACTCCGGCGCCGATTACGAGCAACGCTGCAACCGCAACCTCCGCCATCACGAGCAGCGCCTGCGAACGACCACCGCGTCGACTTTGCGTTGAACTGCCTCGTGCTTCATTGAGCGTTTCATTCACGTTCTGCCGTGAGCTCGTGACCGACGGTAACAGCCCAAATCCAATGCCGGTGACGAGGCAAAGAACGGCTGTGAACGCGAGCACCGGAAGGTTCAGGCCAACAGCGTTTGTGTGAGGCAACACTGAGTCGGGTAGTACATCGAGTAAGCGCACTCCGACGTATGCCAGCAAAATGCCGAGCGCGCCACCCATGAGCGAGAGCACGACACTTTCGGTAAGGAGCTGCCGGATCAGCCGAGTGCGGGAAGCTCCGATCGCAGTGCGAATCCCAATTTCTCGCCGGCGTGCGGTGGCGCGGGCGAGAAGCAGACTGGCAACATTTGCGCAGCCGATGAGCAGCACGACTCCGACTGCCGCAAGCAGAACAAGCAAAGGTTTCCGCACGTCTCCAACGATCGCTTCCTTGGCGGATTCAACGGCAAGCTCGAATTTCAGAGCGTCGGCAAAGCCAGGAAAATCGCGTTTATATGCTGCGTTAATCGAGGCTAACTCAGACTCTACCTGATTGATCGAAACACCACGCTTCATCCGCGCAACCGTGGAGACGAATGAGGCTCCGGTTCGCACGCGTACCGGACCCATCAGAGAATGCTTGAAGACGCGCGGAAGCCACACGCCGGGCTCCTCAGTTTGCAAAAAAGGAAAACGGAAATTTGGCGGGAGGACTCCGACCACGATCACATTGCGTCCATCGAGAGGAATCGGCTGGCCGATAGCATCGCGACTCGCGCCGAGGTGCCGGTGCCAGAAGGCGTCGGTCACGACGGCCACATCGCCTCCGCCTTCTTCGTCCTCCTGCGGCAGAAACCCGCGGCCGATCGCAGGTTCAACTCCTAGCACTTCGAAGAGATTGCGCGTGGTGTGTGCGGCGTTAACCTGCTCCGGCGTGCCATGCATCGCGAGGCTGAGAGGCAGCGGATAGTATCCGGCGGTGCCTTCGAGCAGCTGCGACTGGGACTGGATTCTTTGCAGCTTGGTGTAGGAGATGACGAAGTTGCGGGATTTCGTGGATACATCCTGCAATGCGATGGCGACAAGCCGGTCGGAATCGGGATAGGGGACCGGGCGCAGAAGTACCGCGTCGATTACCGAGAACAATGCAGTGTTAGCGCCGATTCTGAAGGCGAGGGTCAGGACCGCAACGACGGTGAATCCTGCATTCTTTCGCAGAACGCGAATTCCGAAGCGCATATCTTGCCAGAGAGTTTCCATGCAAGCTCTTGGACGTAGCATTCTACGTCGCGTGAGCAGCACAGTTGCATAGGCACAGCACAACAGTCGATTCGTGTTTCGTGCCAGCTTGTCCGAATTAGCTTTGCGGAAATGGTTTTGAAGGGGCACGGCTTCAGCGCAAGCGGAGCCGTGCCATCAGCCCAGACCTGGAATCGGGCTTCAGCCCCGGCGCCTTTTTCCCATTTTAGAAAGAGTACCTCAGCGGCTGAAGCCGAATTTCAGGCCGGTTTTAACGGCACGGCTACGCTTCGCTGAAGCCGTGCCCCTTCAAAACCTGAGGAAACCGAGAAACACGCCAGCTAATTTGGACAGTCTTGTGTCCCAACTCTACTTTGTACTTTGTTGCACAGACGTCCTCATCTCCCAGAATTCTGGCATGTTGAGCGGAGGAGGGTTCCCGCGCGCTTCCGGGGTCCCCGTCGAGCGCTGGGGTTACGCTCGATGAGGCGGGCGCGGGAACCCTCCTCCGCTCAGGACAAGAGAACTTAAAGGTGGAAACACTGAAGGGCGGTCGATAGAGAGTCGACACTGAGGTAGAATTTGCTGCGCGAAACTCCCATGACTCGACATCCCCGTTCCTCCGCTTTTAGCCTGCGATCCGTCTTACACTCTAGCGCTGCATTGCTGTGCCTTGTAATCGGCTCTTTGGTGGTCGCGCGTGCGCAAACAGCTTCGGCGTCCCACAGAGAGACGCAGCATGCTGCGTCTCTACCGCGCAGCGCTGCGCATTCGCTGCAAACTCCAGGGCTCTACGATCCGGTTGCTGATCCAAAGGCTGTCGTTCGTGTGGGCAATGCGCGCTTCACCGTGCTCACGCCACAGTTAATTCGCATGGAGTGGACGGCTGACGGCAAGTTCGAGGATCATGCGTCTTTTGTATTCCTGAATCGGCACTTACCGGCGCCGAAGTTCACAGTCTCCAGTGCAGATGGCGGGAACCGGCACATCATCAAGACTGACGCACTGTCGCTCTCCTACACCGTCGCTCAGGACAGCAACGGCAAGTTCAGCGCTGACAATCTTCGCGTCGACTTCACCCTGAACGGCGAGCAGATGAGTTGGCATCCCGGCATGCAAGACACCGGCAACCTGATGGGAACGACGCGTACTCTCGATGGCGCGCTTGGCGGAAAGACGCGCGAGCCCATTGACCCGGGATTGATCTCCCGCGACGGCTGGGTTCTGGTTGACGACTCTGCGCGTCCGCTCTTTGACTCGGCCGACTTCAGCTTCACTCAAGGTGAAAACAGTCCGTGGCCCTGGGTGATGCAGCGACCTGAAGGCGAGCGCCAGGACTGGTACTTCTTCGGGTACGGGCACGATTACAAGCTAGCGCTTAGCGACTTTACCAAAGTTGCCGGGCGAATTCCCTTGCCGCCGCGATTTGCCTTTGGCACGTGGTGGTCGCGCTATTGGGCATACAGCGATCAGGAGTTCGAAGACCTCGTCCGCGGATTCCGCGAGAACGACGTTCCTCTCGATGTGCTCGTCATCGACATGGATTGGCACCTCACTTTTCACCAGAACTGGTTCACGAGAGAGATGGACCAATCCGGACATCAGCTCGGATGGTCAGGCTATAGCTGGAACAAGCTGCTGTTTCCCGATCCAGATGCGTTCCTAAAGAAGATTCGTGCGGAAGGATTGAAGGCCACTTTGAATTTGCATCCAGCTTCGGGCGTACAGCCGTGGGAAGACGCATACGCAGAGATGGCGAAGCGGATGGGCATCGATCCGGCGACCAGGAAGTATGTGCCGTTCGATATCACCAACAAGAAGTTCGCAGCGAATTACATGGACCTGCTGCACCATCCGCTGGAAAATCGCGGCATCGATTTCTGGTGGCTCGATTGGCAGCAGGAGGCAAAAACCAATACGGCAGGCGTGAACCCGACGTGGTGGCTGAACTACGTTCACTTCAGCGATCAGGAGCGCGAAGGCAAGCGGCCACTGCTATTCCATCGCTGGGGCGGGCTCGGCAACCACCGCTACCAGATTGGATTCTCCGGTGACACGATCTCAGTTTGGGACTCGCTTGCCTTTCAGCCCTGGTTCACGGCAACGGCAGCGAACGTCGGCTATGCCTACTGGAGTCATGATATCGGCGGCCATATGCCGGGCGCGGTCGATCCAGAACTGTACACACGCTGGATCCAGTTCGGGACATTCAGCCCCATCCTTCGCACTCACACGACGAAGAATCCTGATTCGGAACGCCGCATCTGGGCCTATCCTGAGCCGTATGCGGACATCATGCGCGACGAGTTTCATCTGCGCTATGCGTTGGTGCCCTATATCTATACCGAAGCACGCCGCACTTATGACACCGGCCTAGCGTTCCTGCGTCCTCTTTACTACGACTGGCCGGAAGCCGAGCAGGCTTATGCGGCGAAAAACGAGTACATGTTCGGCGACAACATGATCGTCGCGCCCGTGACCTCGCCAATCGACAAAGCCAGCGGCCTGGCTTCCGAACAAATCTGGCTGCCACCGGGAGAGTGGATTGAATGGAATACCGGCAGACATTTCACCGGCCCGGCTGAACTTACGCGCAGGTTTTCGATCCGCGAGACTCCAGTCTATGTACGCGCGGGCGCGATCATACCCATGGCTCCGAAGATGCGTTACACCAGCGAGAAGCCGGTCGATCCGCTCATCGTCAGCGTATTTCCTCCGTCACCGGGGCAGAAGTCTTCGTACACACTCTACGAGGATTCGGGAAAGGCACGCGAGTACCAGACCGGGAAGGCCGCGTGGACTGACATTCTGGCGACCGAAGCGAACGGAGAACTAACCATCAGAATCGCGCCGCCACGCAAGGGTTTTGCTGGAATGCCGGCGCAGCGTGCCTTCGAATTGCGCTTGCCCGGGGATTGGCCACCCGCGTCAGTCACAGTGGACGGCAGGCCGCTGGCTCATTCTGCCGAAGAGAGTCAGGCAGGTTGGCGCTATGAAGGCAATACGCTCACCACTGTCGTGAGGACTCCCCGGTTGCCGGTCTCGAGCACGGTGACAATCCAGATCCACCGAAGCCCGGAATTAGTGGCGCGTCGAGGAGATCTCGATGGCTTTGCCGGGGCAATGACGCGCCTGCGCGAAACCTATGATTCCCTGAATGAAACCTGGCCGCTAGGCTGGTCGCCTGACGAGTTGATCGATGCCATGCAGAGCGGCGACCGTCTCACGTACTATCCCGAGTCAGCGGGTAAGGAGCTCGCGCATTATCGCGCTGTTCTGCCGCAGGCGCAAAGTCAGGTGCAGGCGATGACCAAGGGGCTCACTCAGGAGCAGATGGAAAAAGTCGCGGCCCGTGTCGGACAGGATTGGAAGTCCGATGCAGCGAGGAAAAAGATTACTGAATACAACGAACGCGTAGGTCGCGCCGCCACCGAGATCAACGACATCACCGCCGAATCAAGATCCCGGGCTGCGGCGACCGGAGCGCAGTAAGTGTCACATGCGCAAGTCGCGCCTTAAATCACTTCGCGCGCTTGCCGGACTATTTAGACACTGTTATCTCTCAGGCAGCCGCGTAGCTGTTCATGAGCCGTTCAAGCTGATGCGGCCTGGGAAATCTGCTTTTTGCTGATTACCCAAGACAGCAGATCCCGGCGCCGCAGATCAAGTCGTCGAGTCGAAGACCGCCACGCTCGGCGCGAAGGATGACAGTTCCATAAAGGGACTACTGCCGAAAAGGGCCGGGCGCGTAAGATCAAAGCCATTTCCCATCAAAACAGCTCCTGTATTTGTCAGAAATAAGTGCTCATCAGCTCGCGTGCCCATTGCGGCTGACGAACGTTCTTCTTCTCCGGAAGAAATTCTGCCATCACCGGCTTGAGATCAAGCACCGGTGAACCGTGGAAGGCATCCAGGCCACGCACGCGCAAAGACAATCCATTGACTGACACGATTTCGCAGATTGTAGCGCCTATACGATTTGGGCGCTTTCGGCCGCGTTGTGCGAAGATGCCCACCTTGGGCCAGTTTGGATTTTCTCGTGGATGTCTGGTCTTAGTTTCCACGGTGGCTTCGGGAAGTTGATCGAACTGGAACAATACCTCCACATGCGAAAACTCCTGCAATCCGTTGAAAGCGGCAGGTTCAAAGCGCGTCGCCTCCAGACGAATTTCGGCGATTACGCCTCCCCAGCGCTCCTCTCGCTCATTCTCGATCTCGGAAATCACCTGGCCTATCGGCTCAAGCTGAATAGTCCTCATGTTGCCATTATCGCTGGATGCGGAGAGGTAAAGACGCAGCATGTGGCAGGGCGGTCCAAAGTAATTCTTGTCCCAGAGAATGCCCGAAGTCCGAGAGCAGTGCCGCGGTTTTTGCGGCACGCTTGAAAATAGGCCCGGAGTGAAACTCCGGGTTGGTATATTTTTTGTTCGAGTCCCGCGTCGTTTGCCGGACGACTGGATTTAATTTCCGACGGGGAAGGCAATTCAGCCGTCCGGGCTAGAAGCCGGACTCGATTTTCGGAACAACGTTCACCCGGGGTTGCACCACCGGGCTATTCTCAACCGCGCGCAAAAAGCGCTGCACTTCTCTGACAGCAGAGAACCTGGTTTTAGAACAGAAACTACTTTGGGCAAGCTTGCGGCATGCTGCGTCTCCAAACCTCTCCGCTCGAGACGGCGGATTTGAGCAATCGTCTACACGAGCGGTCGCTGCTTTGCCAGGGCCTGAAGATCGCGCGATTTCTCATACGCTGTGCGGACCAGGCTCTCAGCCTCGGGTGGAAGATTTGAGTTTTTCGTAAGCAGGACTTGAAGACTGGTATGCAGTACAACTGCGCTAGCTTCGTACTCCTGATGAAAGTGCCTGAGTTCCTCCATGAGCTTTCGCATGTCGCGCTCCCTCTGATTGTTACGCCAGAGAAGCCATCCAATGAGGACCCCAAAGAAAATAAAGAGGAACCGATAGAGCATCATGCCGGGATGGAGCGCCACTTCGGCCAGGAATCCTAGTCCCTCCGACTTTGCGTCCATTATGGTATCGAGAAGGAGCGCTATGAAACCGAAAACTGCGCCATACACAATTTCTTTGTAAGTGGTGAGCATCGGGCTTCACTCCAGTGAAGTGCTCAAATTACAGGATGCCGAATTGCATGTCCAACTCCGGCATGCGCGTAATCGCAGGATCACTTCGCTGATGAAGTTCACCTCTTAATAGCTGACTTCCAACTGAGCGACAACGTGAAGTCCGGGCGAAGGCACGTTAGCTGCGGGAGGCCCATGCGAACATACCGTGTTGGGGCGATGTGTTGGATAAGTGTCCCTGGCTTGATCCAATGCGGTAACCTGTCAGCAAGCTGCGGGAGAGCTCACA
The DNA here is from genome assembly GCA_003225215.1 of Acidobacteriota bacterium. GTDB lineage: Bacteria > Acidobacteriota > Terriglobia > Terriglobales > Acidobacteriaceae > Gp1-AA112. The sequence continues at coordinate 6,667 of QIBC01000036.1, read as the reverse complement.
TTGTGATTAATCCGTTTGCCCCAGGCAACGTTGTCGTGGTCACGTTGAATATGCCGCGCGAAAAATTCTGGGGCACGCTCCTCGCGCTTACTCCCGCGGGAGCGAGTCTGCGCGGGATCGATCTGAATTCCCTGGACGACTTTGCCCGGCAAGTGCGCGATGGGGATCAGGTCGATGCCAATATTGTCTTCTTTCCCATGCATCGCATCGAGCGAATCGAGAGCGATGACCGCAACGGCGAAATCCCTTCATTGCAGGAGCGCTTCGAGAACAAGGCTGGACGCACCTTCAAGTCGCTCGCGCGCTCGGAATAGTTACACACCCCCTGCGGCAGCAGCCGCGAGTGCCGGCTGAGCTTTCGGCTTGGGGCGCAGTCTGCGGCGGGCGGGCTCTTCCACGAATCGATAGATCAAGATTGAGATCGCGAGCGCGATGGCCAGGCATTCCGCTAATCCGACGAAGCTCGCATTGCGGACCTCTCCTTTTTGAGTATGAAAGAAGCTGAAGAGGATGGTGACGTGAATCAGGTACATGCTGTAGCTGGCATCGCCGAACAGAACGAGCAGACGATTCTCGAGAATTGAGGTCCAGCGCGAACGCAGGGCTACGCCATAGATAAGGGCGGCAAATGCCGGCGAGAGTAGTGCGGTATGGATTACCGCGTACGGAATCCGGTTGGAGAAACGAGCGACCAGAGCAACTGCGATCAGACCTGCAGCAATGAGCGGCAGCGCAATGCGTTCGTTTCGCTTTGTGCGCAGGAAAACAAATCCAGCAGCCATGCCCATAAGAAACTCGGGCAAGCGCGCGACCGGGAAGAATTTCACGGCGTTCATCCACGAGGTGTAGACGTTCGAATCCGGATTGACGATCCCGTCAGGTCGCAGCACGGTGTAGCTGGCCGAAATCAGATTGCTGGCCAGCCAGCAAGCAATCATGATCGCGAAGAGCTGTTTGCGTGAGAGGCGGCCGTAGCAAAGCAGCAGCAGTGGAAATAGCAGGTAAAAGAAGGCTTCCACTGACAGGCTCCAACCCACGGCATTCCAAGACAGCGCAGCCGGAGGAACCCAAGATTGCAATAGCAGGATCTCGAGCGCTGCAGCCACTTTGAAGTGCGCTGCCTGAAAGGCCATGAAGCCTACCTTGATCTCATTAAAGTGACGGACCGCGAAAATGAAGAAGGGAGTGGTTAGCAGCAATGCAAACGCGTATGCGGGATATACGCGCGCAAAGCGCGCACGCCAGAAGTCGCGCGCCATGATCGGTTTTCCCTCATAGGTGTACACGAGGATGAATCCTGAGAGCACAAAGAAGAAGCTCACCCCGACGTAGCCGATCGACGCAAGCCTCTGATACCAAGCAGGTCCAAAGACGGCCACGATTGCCTGCACATGGAATATGAAGACATGAAAAGCCGCGAAAAACCGCAGCGACGTGAGCGCAGGCAGACGTGGACGAGAGGCTTCGATGTTCATATGGGAGGCATTCGGGAAATTCCGGGGATTGTATAACGATTCAGTACTGGGCCGATCAGCTTCGTGCGAAAACTGAAGAAGCTTCCTCAACTTCGCTTAGAGCTTCGGACGCTGCTTCCCTGGAAATGTGCGCCTCTTCCCACAAGAAACGATCTCTCAGAAGGCGTGAGACAAGGGCGGTATGCATGGCATGTCCTGCGCGATTTGCTACAACTTTGCCGAGAATCCTGTGTCCAAGAAGCGCGAGATCGCCGATGAGATCGAGGATCTTGTGCCTCACGAATTCGTCACGAAAACGCAGCGGACCGTTTTTCACCCCGCTATCGGTTAGAACAATTGCGTTTTCTTCCGACGCACCGCGGATCAAACCCATGTTGCGCAGTGCACGCTCGTCGCGGAGAAATCCAAATGTTCGCGCCGGAGCGATTTGCGATTCGTAAGCGTCTCCGGTGAGATCGAGATCGAAGGTCTGTAAGCCGATCGGGCGAGGGAAATCGATGGTGTAGGAAATCGAGTACCGGTTCGCAGGATAGACCGCGAGAAACTTGTCGCCTTCGACAATCTCAACCGGCTTGGCGATCCGCCAATAAATCCGCTGCCTCCGCTGACGTTTGATACCGACGCGATGAATCGCGTCGAGAAACGGCTTGGCGCTGCCATCGAGTATTGGTAATTCGAGCTGATCGAGTTCGATAATGGCGTTGTCGATCCCCGCGCCCATCAGGGCCGACAATGCATGCTCGGTTGTCGAGATGAGCACGCCGCGCTTCATCAAGCTGGTGGCGTAGCTGACTTTGGCCACGTTGCGACCGACAGCTTCGATGGAAAAGCCGTCGAGGTCCACGCGGCGGAAGCAAATACCTGTACCAACCGGCGCCGGCAGGATGCGCATCTTCACCGCTGCGCCACTGTGGAGGCCGACGCCGCTAAAACTGATAGGCTCTCGGATTGTCTGTTCTTGAACCAACCGCTATCCGTAAGATGCTGGTAACTAAAAGCATAACCTGCATCTTTCAAAACAGACTGTGGCAAATAGGAGACAGAGGCTGGTGGATTTGACGCAGCTATCCAGCGTCGTACCTGCGCGGCCTCGAAGCTGTACAGCTACTTTTTCCTGGCCTCAATCGCCGTTGGCGAAACGAAGAGGCTATCGGAAAGCCCCTGGTTGTAGACGACTTTCGTAAGAAAGCGCTGCGATACCATCTCGTCGTTCTTCATGCGCGTGATTACGTGTGGCGTCTGGATCCCCTGCACGAGCCGGTATTCGGAATAGATATCGGAGTATGTGTCCTTCTCTTTGTACGTGGGATCGCGAACCGTGAAACTCTTGCGAATGGGAAGGTTCTTGAATGTATCGATGCTGAAGGTTACCTGCTGATTTTTGGCATTCGCAATCGTTATATTCTCGACCTGATGATTGTCGGTAAAACCGGCTCCGTCGTAGAAGAAAGTCGTGCCTGGCGCATCCAGCCAATTGCGCAGCACCTTCTCCATCGAGTACTGATCGCGCAGCAGGAAGTCGCGATGGACGTCGTCATCCTCCGGCTTGGTGCCGTGAAAGGTCGTTTCTGTGCCGCGGTCGCCGTTATGAATGATGATCCAGTCGCGCTGTTTGGTTAGCTCGATTCGTTCCTTATCGGGAAATTTAAAGAAGCGCCAGAATGGCGCGGTCCCGCCCGTGGGCTGACCGTGGTAGAAACTGTTCGTGCGGCCGTCCTGCTCAACGTCGGCGTAGTGCAAATAAGCGTCTCCACCCAATGCCTGAAGCATTTGCCCAATCAGTTGTTTCGCTTTGATCGCGCCGGGATCGGCAGATGCACCTTGCGTGACGGTCGCCGAACCAGCGTTGGAGATTGCTGGAGGCGCGGCGGTCTGAGCCGCACTGGCCAAGCTAGTGAAGCAGACGCAAATTAGAAAGAATCTCATACCTACAGATAATGTTACGACAGACGGCGAAAAATACGCCTATCCCACCAGCACAGCGCCGCCGTTCACGTTCAGGATCTCTCCAGTAATGAAACCCGCATGCTCAGTGCATAGAAAGAGGATGGGAGCGGCGATTTCTTCCGGCTTGCCCACCCTGCCAAGAGGAATCGTTCCGAACACTCGGTCGCGAGTCTTCGGGTTCGCCAGCGCTGGAGCCGCCATGTCGGTTGCCACCCATCCTGGAGCAACGCAGTTCACGTAGATCCCATCACGGGCAAGTTCCGTGCTAAGTCCTTTAACCATACTGATGACAGCGCCTTTGCTGGCAGCGTAATCGCAATGAAAGGCTTCTCCACGCTGTCCCGCGGTGGAACTGATAATCACGATGCGGCCGGCTGCCTGTCCAGCACTCCGGCCTTGGAGCTTCATCTGCGCGACGCTGTGCTTGATGAGCCCAAACACGCTGTCTAGATTGACCGCGATCGTCTGGCGCCACTGTTCGTCTGTCATCTGATCGATGGGCGCGTCTTCCGGCGGCCAGATGCCATGATTCGCGACCAGGAAATCCAGCCGGCCAAAATTGCTGACGACGGTCTTGATCAGCTTTTCGGCCTCACGAGGCGATGCAAGGTCCGATTGAATGGCGCATACATCCGTTCCGCACTCGGCAATTACGCGGTCCGCCGCGGCCTTTGCCTTCTGATAATTGAAGACTACCTTCGCGCCTGCGGTGCAGAACATTTTTACCGTCGCAGCGCCGATACCTCGCGAGCCACCAGTGATCAGCGCGACCTTGCCGGCAACCGAAAGCTGTACTCCATTTTGGGAATTGGACATGATTAGAGGAGAGCGATCACTTCGATTTCAACTAGAGCATCTTTGGGCAGGCGCGATACTTCAACTGTCGAACGAGCAGGAGCGATCTTTCCATCGCCGGAAACGTAGCGTCCGTAAATCTCATTCATCTTGGCGAAGTCGCCCATATCTTTGAGAAAGACAGTGGATTTGATGACTCTGTCAAAGCTCGTGCCCGAAGCTTCGAGAACGGCAGCGATGTTCTTCATCACACGCTCAGTCTGCTCGACGATGCCGCCAGACACGATGCTGCTAGTCGCGGGATCCAGCGCCACCTGTCCGGAAGCAAACAGCAAGCCGGCACTCTTCACGGCTTGTGAGTATGGACCAATCGCCTGCGGAGCGCTTTGAGTTCTAACCTGTTCTTTCATGCGCACCAGAATAGCATTCGAGGTTCAGCAGAAGCGCTTGCCTATTCGATGAACATGCAGTCGCCGTAAGAGAAAAAGCGATATCGCTCGGCGATTGCATGCGCGTATGCTTTCAAGACCGACTCGCGGCCGGCAAACGCCGAGACCAGCATAAGCAGCGATGAGCGTGGCAGGTGGAAATTGGTGAGCATCGCGCCGATAACGCGAAATTCGAAGCCTGGATAAATGAAGATGTTTGTCTCGCGTTTGCCGGCAACAATCTGTCCTCTACCTTCCTCCGCGGAATGTTCCAAGGCGCGAACGACAGTCGTCCCCACTCCGACAACGCGACGACGATCCGCAAGCGCGCGATTCACAGCATCTGCGCTGGCGCTACTAATCTCGTAGCTCTCGATATGCAGCGAGTTCATCTCTATAACTTCTTCGTGCAGCGGCTGAAACGTTCCGAGGCCAACGTGGAGGGTGACCTCAACAATGTCAACGTCCCTCTCCCGGATCTGATCCAGAATCTCCGGCGTAAAGTGAAGCCCTGCTGTCGGGGCTGCTGCTGATCCTCGATCACGCGCGAAGACAGTCTGATAACGCTCCCGATCGGCAGAGCAATCTGCGCGGCTGATGTAGGGCGGCAGAGGCACGTGACCGAGACGCTCCAGCTTCTCGAAGAAATCAGGTTGCGCACGAAAACGCAGCCGCCGCTCGCCATACTCTCCACGGCCGATGATCTCGGCCTCGAGCAAAGGCGGGCCTGGCTCATCTTCGCCGAAGCTGAGCCTCTCTCCCACACCGAGTTTGCGACCGGGGCGAACCAGCGCCTCCCACTCGTTATTGCCGAGTTGCCGCGTCAGCAGAACTTCAACGCGACCCTTCAGGAACTCGCGGGAAGCCGGATTTCGCGCACTCAGCGGCTGCGCGCGCTCGCCGGAACGATGACCGAAGAGGCGCGCCGGAAACACTCGGCTGTTGTTGAGCACCAAAAAATCTCCAGCGCGAAGATGCTGGGGCAAATTCCGGAAGAGATCATCTCGGAACGCAGCGGTCCGCCGATTCAATGCAAGCATCCGCGAGGCCGCCCGGTCCACGAGCGGCTCCTGCGCAATCAGTTCTTCGGGAAGATGAAAATCGAAGTCAGAGACGAGCACGTGTCGTCGATTTTACTTGGCTACGAAGAAAGACCAGCTCACCACGGAGGCACGGAGACACGGAGAAGAAACAGAGCTAGCAATCCACAATTCGCCAGAGTGAGATCCAGCAAACCTAAGCATACCTCCGTGACTCCGTGTCTCCGTGGTGAGTATGGTTTACACCAGCTCCCTCACGCGATCCTCAACGATATTCTCCCAAGCGATCTTGCCGCGATTGGGTTCGCCCCGAACTAGGGACTGCGCGAATTTTGCTGCTTGTTCGGCTTTCACTTTGGCCGGCATGGGGGCAGTAAACGGATCGACGACAGCCTCGATTACTACGGGGCCATCGATCTTGAGAGCTTCGTCGAGCAGCCCACCACAACGCTTAGGATCTTCGATCGTGAATCCAGTGCCGCCGCAGGCGCGTACAAAAGCCGCGAAGTCGATGGGATAGAGATCGACGCCATACTCCGGATTTCCGAGGAACACCATCTGTTCCCACTTGATCTGGCCGAGCACATTATTCTTAATGACAACTACCCGAATAGGCAGCTCATACTTCACTGCAGTCACGAAGTCCGCCATGAGCATTGAAAATCCGCCATCGCCGACAAAGGCAAATACCGGGCGATCAGGATGCGCGGCGGCTGCAGCGATTGCGTAAGGCAAGCCGCAAGCCATGCTGGCCAGGTTCCCAGAACAGGAATGCATCTGCCCGCGCTTCGCGGGAATGTGACGCGCCCACCACGTAGTAATCGTTCCGCTGTCGCAAGTCACGATTGCGTTCGAAGGGATGCGTTTGCCAAGTTCATAGGCGATTACTTGCGGTCGCATCGGCTTGTCCTTCACCGTGGCTTGCTCGTGCATCATCTTGTTCCACTCTCGCATGCCTTTTTGTGCTTTCTGCAAGAAGCCG
>QIBC01000202.1 GCA_003225215.1 Acidobacteriota bacterium | reverse complement strand
GCGAGCAGCTTATGGGGATGACTCAAGAGCGGATGATGGGCCGCAGCGCTCACGATCTTCGACTCGATAACCTGCTCAATCAGCCCGGCGGGCGCACAATCCGGATGAGCTTTCCCGGACGGGAAGGGCGCTGGGCGATTCAACAGACTTCGTTTCGCGAACGTGGCGTCCCGCATCAACTTCTATTGATTTCCGATCTCAGTCGTGCGCTTCGCGAAGAAGAACGGCAGGCGTGGCAGCGGCTCATCCGAGTGCTTGGACACGAATTGAACAACTCACTGGCACCCATAAAGTCAATCGCGGGCACGTTGCGTTCCTTGGCATCGCGCCCCAATCGTCCGGAGGATTGGAATCAGGACGTGGAGCGCGGCCTCGAGGTAATCGAGAGCCGGGCTGACGCCCTGAGCCGCTTTATGCAGGCATACACGAAGCTCGCCCGGCTGCCGGCTCCAACGTTTAGCAAAGTTCAAATCGGATCGCTCGTACGCCATGCTGCCGGAGTAGAAGCTCGGTTGCCGGTTGAAGTAGTCGCCGGTGACGAGGTCACGCTTGCCGGCGATCCCGATCAGCTTGAGCAGTTGCTGATCAATGTTGTGAGAAACGCCGTGGATGCTTCGCTCGATCCTTCGATCCGGACTCCAGGTTCGGTGCAAGTGGGCTGGGCTGTAAACGGGCTATCAGTGGAGGTCTTCATTCGCGACCAGGGACCTGGGCTGCTAAATAGCAACAATCTGTTTGTGCCCTTCTTTACGACCAAGTCCGGCGGAAGCGGCATTGGCCTGGTGTTAAGCAGACAAATCGCCGAGGCGCATGGCGGGACCCTGACGCTGGAAAATCGTAGAGACGTGCGTGGGTGCCAGGCCACACTGCGTCTGCCTTTGGATTCTCACGGCGCGTTGCAGTGATGGAATGGCACCGCGGAGCGCGCTTCGGTGTCTATCTCGGAAATGCTGATCGCGTTGTTCTTCATTGTGCTTGGCGTCCTGGGGCTGTTCGGCCAAAAAGGACGGAAGGACAACCAGCGAGGACTCGGAGTAATGCTGATTACGATTGGCGTAATCATGCTCGCGCTTCTGGTTGAATACCCACACCGCTAGAGTATTTTCAGAGACAGTGTGACCACAAGTGACTCGCATCCGCCAATAGAATGCGAGGGCCGGAGGCCCGGCTGGCCAAAGGTCAGCCCAGTCCCGGAAGGGCTGGGTACGAGGGGGATGATAGACCGAGCGCCGGAGGCGCGGAACTCACTCCAATCATATGTTCAAACGATTGATGGCCGGCAAGGGTACCCCTGCCGTCGGCAATCTGTGTTTCTGTACGATTCTCCGCAATGAGTCAAGCCGCTTCTTAAGAGTGCCGCGCCTCCGGCGCTCCGTCTCAAAACTCCCTTACCCAGCCCTTCCGGGACTGGGCTGACCTTTGGCCAGCCGGGCCTCCGGCCCTAGCAGTTCCGCCATTGCTAGACGCTCATCCAAAACCCAATTTCGAAGTTTGGGCAACCCGGACCCTCCTGGCGGAGCAACAGTATTCTTCATCCGCACCGCCATGCCAATTCCTTCTCCAGTCAACGCGACCCGCCATACCGCCCTTTCCCTTTTCCCAACGAAGCCTTAGCATGTTCGGTTTCGATTCCTTTCGCTGGAGCTATCCTGATGAGCCTTGTTCTACGCCGGTTGTGCGTGATCTCTTACCTGCTGCTTCTTCCGATCTCCTTCCTCGTCGCTCAAAAGTCCTCGAAAAAGAAAACCGCTCCCGCGCAAGGAGGCGCGTCAGCGGCTCCAAGTGCTCCAACAGAAACGCAGGCGAAGAGCGAGGAGGACCCGCTATTCAAGGGTCTTACCTGGCGCCTCGTCGGACCATTTCGCGGCGGGCGCGTGCTCGCGGTCTCCGGCGTCGTGGGTGAGCCCAACACCTACTATTTCGGCGGAGTGGGCGGTGGAGTGTGGAAGACGACCGACGGCGGCCTGAACTGGACTCCGATGTCGGACAAGGAAAAGTTCTCGTCCATTGGAGCCATCGCCGTAGCTGAGTCGGACCCAAACGTCATCTACGTAGGCACCGGCGAAGCCTGCATTCGCAACAACATCCTGCAAGGCAATGGCATGTACAAGAGCACCGACGCCGGCAAAACCTGGCATGCGATCGGACTCGAAGACAGTCGCCACATCGGCCGCCTCGCCGTTCACCCGAAGAATCCCGACATTGTTTTCGTTGCGGCACTCGGTCACGCTTACGGACGAAATACGGAACGTGGCGTCTTCCGCTCCACTGATGGCGGAAAGAGCTGGCAAAAAGTTCTCTACAAAGACGATCAAACCGGAGCGATCGACGTCGTCTTCGATCCTTCGAATCCCAACATTCTGTTTGCCGCGCTGTGGCAGGCATATCGAACGCCGTACTCGATGGTCAGCGGTGGTCCGGGCAGCGGACTCTATCGCTCAGCAGATGGCGGCACCACATGGCAGCAAATCAAAGGCAACGGGTTTCCCACGGGAGTGCTGGGGAGAATCGGAGTCGCTGTTTCTGCGGAGCCAAACCGCGTGTACGCGCTGATCGAAAATGACAAAGGCGGACTTTATCGCTCTGACGATGGTGGCGAATACTGGCGCTTGGTTAACGACGATCATCGCTTTCGCCAGCGCGCCTGGTATTACACCCACCTCTTCGCCGATCCCAAGAATCCTGACGTCGTTTACATCCTCAACACCGGGTCGTATCGCTCGATCGATGGGGGCAAGACTTTCACTGGTCTCTCTACGCCGCACGGCGACAATCACGGGCTGTGGATCGATCCTACGAATCCAAAGCGTCTGATCAACTCAAACGATGGCGGCGCCGACATCAGCACCGATGGCGGCCTGCACTGGACCTCGCAAGACAATCAGCCAACCGCGCAGTTCTATCACGTTATCGTCGACAACCAGTTCCCATATCGGATCTACGGCGCGCAGCAGGATAACACCTCAGTTGGCATTGCGAGTGCCACGAACCATTTTGGGATTGATCGCACTGACTGGAATCCAGTCGGCGGATGCGAGAGCGGCTATATCGCTCCGTATCCGAAGGATGCCAACATCGTGTACGCCGGCTGCTATGACGGCAGCATCACGGAATTCAATAAGGAACTGGGCATCGAGCGCGAAATGAACGCCTGGCCGCTGAATCCTATGGGCCACGGTGATGTCGATTTGAAGTACCGCTTCCAATGGACGGCGCCGATCGTGATCTCTCCGCACGATCCGAACGTGATCTACCACGGCGCTCAGGTCGTACTGAAGACGAGTGACCACGGCTATCACTGGCAGGAGATTAGTCCGGACCTTACGCGCAATGACAAGCGCACACAGCAATCCTCCGGCGGCCCGATAACCCAGGACAACACCAGCGCCGAGTACTACGGCACCGTTTTCACAATCGCCGAATCGCCGGTTCAGTCAGGGGCGATCTGGGCCGGCAGCGACGATGGTCTGGTTCACATCACGACGGATGGCGGAAAGAACTGGACAGATGTGACGCCCAAGGATCTCCCGGATGCCGGCGGTGGACCAATTCTGCACTACAGCCGCATCAGCCTGATCGAAGCAGGACACTTCAATGCGGGGACCGCATATGTCGCCGTGGATCGCCATGAGTCTGACGACTGGGCACCCTACGCATTCAAGACTACTGACTTCGGCAAGAGTTGGAAGCGCGTCAGCGGAGATCTGCCGCCGGGAGCTACAGTGCGCGCGATCCGCGAGGATCCCAAGCGCGAAGGATTGCTGTATGCCGCAACGGAAATCGGCGTATACGTTTCTTTCGACGATGGGGCTCGCTGGCGTTCCCTACAGCGCAACTTGCCGATGAGTTCTATGCGCGATCTCGCCGTTACAGATCGTGATCTAGTCGTCGCCACGCACGGCCGAGCTTTCTGGGCGCTCGATGACATTACGCCTCTTCGTGAATACAAAACCGACCAGGCAAACGCGGACGTTACTTTATACAAGCCGTTCACTGCGTATCGCTACTCCGGCGGAGGCTTCGGTGGTGGAGGCGGGCGCGGTGGCGCCATCGGACAGAATCCGCCGAACGGCGCAATCATCTACTACACGCTGAAAACCGCGTTGAGCCCTGAGAAGCCTGAGGAAGCAAAAGAAGGACAGCCGAGCCCAGCGTCCGCAACCGAAGCCGCGCCAACTGCTACGCAAGAAGCGGCAGCGGTCAAAGAACCCGGAACTCCGCAGACGAACGCTCCGGCTGGTGCAAAAGTCGAAGCGCAAAAACAGGAAGCTACGCGGGAACTCCCCGCGTCAAGGCCAAAAGAGGAACATGTTACCCTCGAGATCCTCGATGGTAGCGGAAAAGTGATTCGTACTTATCCGCCGAAGCAGCCCACCGTCACTGAAGCCCAGAGCGAGGAAGCCGGAGAAGGATTCTTTCGCCAGGCTCAGCCCAATCCGACCGGCAATGCAGGACTGAACCGGTTCGTGTGGAACCTGCGTTACGAGGACTCCACCAAAGTTCCGAGTGCGATTCTGTGGGGCGGAAGCAACTCCGGTCCGATGACGGTTCCTGGAAATTATCAAGTCCGACTGACGGTGCGCGGCAAGAGCTACACGCAGCCTCTCGAACTCAAGGCAAACCCGCGGTTGCAGGTGACCCAAGCCGATCTGCAAAAGCAGTTCGACCTGCTTCTCCAGATTCGCGATCAGGTCAGCAAAGTGGACGAAACCATCAACCAGCTGAACAGCGTGAAGAAGCAGATCGACGATCTCGACAGGCGCCTGCCCAAAGACGATCACGGCAAAACGGTGCGCGACGCCGGCAAGAAACTGCAGCAGAAGATCGATCCAATTCAGGACGCGCTGATCCAGTCAAAGGCCAAGAGTTCGCAAGACGTGCTGAACTATCCCATCCAGCTCAACAACGAACTTGTAGCCTTGGCCGGATCGATCTCGACCACCGATGCAGCGCCTACGACGCAGGCTTACCAGGTGTTCGAGATGCTGAAACAGCGCAGCGATGAGTGGGTTGCGCGCTGGGATCAGATGGTAAAGAACGACATTGTCGCCTTCAATCAGCTAGTGCGCCAGCAGGATGTGCCGACGATCATTCTCGACGGCTCGGCAGGTGCCGCATCCGGCGCTGGTTCCAGCCCGAATAGGGACGAATTGGAAGAAAAAAGATGAAACCTTTATAAAACTTCTAGAGTATTAGTCTGCAAAAGGAGAGGGCGCACGTGACCACCCCCAAATTGCGTCTGAGCCTCGTCCTGCTGATCTCCTCGGCAACGCTGCTGTACGCCGGCAGGCTGCAATCGAGTCCAGAGATCAGTGGCGGAATCTTTCACCTCAAGCCGCAGCGACCTGTTGAAGAGCTGCGTGCAGAGGCATTGCGATCCACTCCGCCGATCGAACTCGGCCAGTTCCGCAAGCCGGATCTTGTGGAGCTGGTAAAGGTCGATCCCACGATTCGACTCGACATTCGCTACGCGACCGACCAAAACTTTCTTGGCACGCCCATGTACTCACAGGCACGCGCCTTCCTGCAACGGCCCGCAGCCGAAGCCTTGGTGCGTGCCAATCAGAAGTTGCATGCCGAAGGCTATGGAGTGGTAATTCATGATGCTTATCGTCCCTGGTACGTGACCAAAATGTTTTGGGACGCCACTCCAGATGACAAGAAGATCTTCGTCGCCGATCCCGCGAGTGGGTCAAAGCATAACCGGGGATGCGCGATAGACCTGAGCATCTACGACCTGAGAACCGGGCGAGAACTGTCGATGCCCAGCGTTTACGACGAGATGACGCCTCGATCCTTCGCCGAATACCCGGGTGGTACCGCGGAAGAACGACAACATCGCGCTACCCTGCGTGGCGCCATGGAAGCGGAAGGATTCACCATTTACCCGAACGAGTGGTGGCACTACGACTACAAGGACTGGAAAGAGTATCCGATCATGAACGTCCGCTTTGAAGACCTAGGCGGCGGGCAAGGTGGCATCCGGGTAAACAAGACCCAACACGCCGTGCAGTGAGCGCTTAGCATGTAGCTTTCGGATGTAGTGGAAACAGCTCCCCCTGGCTGCGCAGCGCAGGCGGCTTACCCCGTATGGCCCAGATAAATAGCAGAAATGCGCGAACCGCTCGTGAGAAACAGCGGGGGCGGTTGTGCTCATGCGAATTGTGACTTTACGCCGATGGTCATTCCGGGACAATCTTCAGTGCTCGGTTCTTGCTTGTGCGATAAATGCTGAAATCCCGCCGATCAAGGGTGAATACAGTATCAATGCCCTCTCGCTCGGCCAAATACATAAGCGTGGCGTCGGCAAGTTGGGCGCCAATGTTTCGGTATCTATTCATGAAGGCCGCGATCCAGTCGAGAGACGCCGGCTCGAGGTCACGTATTTGCAACGAGCTATCGGCACAACTGTTTGCGACTGATCGGATGAACTCGACAGGCCGGACGACAAGCCAAGCAGCCTCAGCCAGGACTGCCCAAGTGCTTACGTAGGGCAATGGAAGCTCTCGCAGTCCGTTAACGCATTGCTCGTGATACTGATCTTCGGGGTTTGCCAACGCTACCAGCGGGCCGGCGTCGATGAGGATCATTGCGCCATTCTCCGAAGCCCTCCATGTACTTCTTGTTGGTGCTGAGATCAGGCGGGCCTCCCGGTGCGCACCCAATCAGGCCAGCCTCCGTAAACACGTCGTACGCAGTTCGCGGACGAGCTACGTCCCTCTCAATGGCAGCGCGAGCCACTTCGGACTCCGGCTTGCCGACCGCCTTTGCTTTTTGACGAAGTGCTTTGCGGATAGAAGGACTCAAACGAATTGTCAGACGAGTGTCAGACATATTTCCTCTATGTCTGACATCTTAGTATTCCTGTCTGACAAATAGAAGCAAAAAAGTCTTAGTGACGGGATAACCTGTTCAATACACCGTAAGGCGACTTCTCCGGCGTGACCATCACCTCACGCGAAACGATGAGTGTCTGCTCTAGAGCAAACTGACCGGAAAGAACCGCATGGCTCACCATGTCGGTGTATACCATCCAGCTTGCCGCCGTTCAGCTTGCCCGCACGCATCTTTTCCAGGAGCACGTCGAAGGTGTCGGTCGTCATCCAGTTCCGAGTCTTCGCGGGATTGATGTTGTTAAAGAAGCGCAGAATGCGATCCCCATGGGTGGGGCGAGTGGGAAAGGCATCGGTGTGCAGCAGGTCATTGCGTTTCCGCAGAGCGAGATCTCGTCCGGCCTCCTCTTCCGGACGATAACTTGCATAGTCCACTTTCCACTGGGAGCGATAAGGCCCGAGAAATCCGCCAAGAAAATCGATCACGTCTTTCGAGTAACGGTGCATGATCTTCCGCAGACGTTCCGCGGTGGACGCGTCCTGTGCCTCAAATCCGGTGATTCGATCTTCCAGCGGACGATAGGCAATATTCTTGTGAAACGTGCCGAAAACGTGCTGATGGCCGAGTAAGAAGTCGAGATCTTCCTGTGGAATCTTAATGGGAGTTTCGGGAAAGAAGATGATGTCCCCGGCTTCAAGCTGAGCACAATAATCCCTCAGCCGTTCCGGGCTTCTGGTAACTCCGGTAAGATCCGAATTGGGAATAGTAACGAGTTGCATTGAGATTAGCGGCTTCGTTCGCGAAAGAAGAAGACCAGAGATCCTATCAACGCGATCACAAAGATACCCAGCGCCGAAGGAGCAGCAAAGTATCGGTAAGCAACCGAAAAGTCAACAGCCCTGTGCCGAATCGCAGCGAGAATCGCGAGAACCGCGATCGCTGAAACGTTCAAGATGAAGAATGACATCACAGCTAAAGCCAGGGCCGTAGCACAAGATTTTAGGACTGTGTAAGTGAACGACGGACGGCGCTCCAGAATCAGAGTTGAGGGAACGCGAATCTCCTTCATCTCTATCGACGACATATCCATATTCTAATCAACGGCGAAGTAAGGGGGAACAAGACGCGCCGCTACCGATTGGGTTGCACTTCGGGTGGTAGCTCCTGATGTTTGCGGCGGCTAAGGACGAAAGGACGTCTCCGCTGCCGGCGCTCCGAAGCCTTTCGGTCGATCTTCGACCAGAACGCCACAAAGTAATCAACTGCAGAGACGATGGATACGCCAACCATAAACCAGATCGCCAGACGGGCAATCAGATCCACAGGAAACATGAATGGACCAATGTTCCAGGCAAGCCAATGATGATCAAGGATCGCTGTCACCACGCTCACGATCTGAACCACCATCTTCAGCTTTCCCAAATCGCTGGCCTCAATCGTAAACCCTTCCGATGCGGCAATTCCGCGCAGGCCGCTCACCAGGAATTCGCGTCCGATGATGATTACCGCAATCCAGGCGGGCACGATACGCGGATTGAACTGAACGAGGGAGATGAAAGCGGCGGCGATCATGAGCTTGTCTGCCAAGGGATCCAGCAGCATGCCGATGGTCGTAACCTGGCCCCTTTTGCGCGCGAGGTAGCCGTCTAGTCCATCGGTAATCGACGCCAGAATGAAGAGAGCCGAGGCCGCCAATTCTTTCTCGCCGTTCCGTCCCGAGAACAGGTTGCTGGAGAGCATCCACAGGAAAATGGGCACACTGAAAATGCGGCTCAGCGTGATGTAGTTGGGCAGATTCACGGCGTGTGAGCGGATCTCCGGCCTCGATTATCCGCCACCCGCATATCGATAGCAACATAAGGCGGTTTTCACCACGGAGACACGGAGTCACGGAGAAAAGCGGGAGATACCACAAAGGACACGAAGGATCACAAAGGGACCGGGCTTGATTCCCCTCGTGTTCCTTTGTCCTTTGTGGTTAGCGTTGGGGTTTTCTGCATGTCTCCGTGGTGAAATAGCAATGAGGAACTATGAAGACTTCGCCGTTGCAGCAACACCTGCTCAACCTGCTCGACCTTAAGGGTGCTCATGTTGGCTTCGATGAGGCCGTGCGCGGACTTGCAACCGAGTTACGCGGCAAAAAGGTCAAGGGATTTCCCCATACCGCCTGGCAGCTCGTCGAACACATGCGTATTGCTCAATGGGACATTCTTGAATTTAGTCGCGACGCCGCACACGTCTCCCCGAAGTGGCCCGAGGGCTATTGGCCGGAAACGGCGGCACCGCCTAGTGAGGCGGCATGGAAAAAGGGTATCGCCGGCTTTCGTCATGATCTCGACGAGATGAAGAAGCTAGTGGCCGAGGCCAGCGATGACCAGCTTTATGCGCGCATTTCACATGGAGACGGGCAGACGTTGTTGCGAGAAGCGTTACTGGTGGCTGATCACAATTCTTATCACTTGGGACAGCTCGTGATGCTCAGGAAGATGTTGGGGGCATGGAAGTAATCGGTTGCATCGGATGCCACTTCGCGGTCGCCAGCAAGGCACTTGGCCGACAGTAGAGACGCAGCATGCTGCGTCTCTACCATGCAGCACGCATGCTCAATGCTCTGAAATCAGATCATCCACTGTGATTAATATGCCCTCAGCCGTCGCGCCTCCCTGACGACATCTTCCACTTTGGGAAGAAAAAACTTCTCCAGCGGCGGCGAGAATGGCACGGGAGTATCCAGCGACGCGATGCGGGCGATAGGCGCGTCGAGATCGTCGAAGGCTAGCTCATTGATCACCGCTGCGATCTCGCCGGCGAGACCACCGGTCTTCGTATCTTCATGCAGAATGATCACTCGATTGGTTTTCTTCACCGTATTCGCGATTGCTTCCTTGTCGAGTGGAGCGACGGTGCGTAAGTCGACGATCTCAAGCTCGATGCCTTCTTTTGCCAGGATATCTGCAGCCTCCTGCGCCACATAGACCATAGCCGCGTAGGTAATCACACTTACGTCGCGTCCTTCGCGATGCATACGCGCCTTGCCAATCTCGACCGTGTAGTCTTCGTTCGGCAACTCTTCCTTGATTCGCCGATAAAGAAACTTGTGCTCGAAAAAGAGGCAAGGATTGTTGTCGCGAATCGCAGCCTTGATAAGCCCTTTAGCATCGCGAGCAGTCGCCGGACAAATCACTTTGAGTCCGGGTGTGTGGGCATAATAAGTCTCGGGATTCTGGGAGTGAAACGGGCCGCCGCTTACGCCTCCGCCGGAAGGTCCGCGAAGCACCAGGGGCGCAGGCGCATCCCAGCGATAGTTCGCCTTTGCAACCATGTTGATGATCTGGTTGTGCGCGCAACTGATGAAGTCCATGAACTGGAACTCCGCGACTGGCCGCATGCCAGTGAGCGATGCTCCGAACGCCGCGCTAACGATTGCGGCCTCAGCGATTGGCGTATCAATCACCCGCTCGCTGCCGAAGTGATGAATAAATCCTTCGGTGACCTTGAACGCTCCGCCGTAGACGCCGATATCTTCGCCGATGCAGAAGACGGCAGGATCGCGCTCCATCTCTTCCCAGATGCCTTCGCGGATTGCTTCGAGGTAGGTAACAGGTGCCATTATCGGAAATGAGCAACGTCGCTGGCGGCGCGGAGTTTCTTCTTATCGGATTGCTTTACTTTGGGCTTTCCGTACAAGAACGGGATTTCGATCGAGTTATCGCAAAATACGCGCTCGCCGGCGGTTGTGCCTTCTGGATACGGTGAAGCATCGGCAAAGTCGCGGTCTTCATCGATCTCTTTCTGAGTGGAGGCGATGAGATCGCTATTCTCTTTAGTACTCATCCAACGCTTTTCCAGCAGGTATTTCTCCATGCGCGCAATTGGATCACGCTTCTTCCAGTATTCGAAGTAGGCCGGGGGGACATACGTGGCCGCATCGTGCATGGCGTGCCCGCGCATGCGCATCATC
This sequence comes from Acidobacteriota bacterium, assembly GCA_003225215.1. Classification (GTDB taxonomy): domain Bacteria; phylum Acidobacteriota; class Terriglobia; order Terriglobales; family Acidobacteriaceae; genus Gp1-AA112. The sequence continues at coordinate 1,670 of QIBC01000202.1, read as the reverse complement.
TTGGCTTCGATGAGAGTTGCCCCTTCCCTAGCATGGGCCCTCTGGGCGGCTTCATAAGTCACGTCGTATACCTGGTTGGGATCGGTACCGTCAACGATCACTCCAGGCACACCATAGCCGATGGCGCGGTTGGCGAGGTCTTTGCACGCGACCTGACGATCAACTGGCGTGGAATATGCCCACAAGTTGTTTTCGACGATGAGGATTACGCCAAGCTTCTGCACCGCCGCGAAGTTAAAACCCTCGTAGGTTGGACCAGTCGATTGTCCGCCATCGCCGACCCAGGTAAGACATGCGATGTTCTTGCCTTGGAGTCTCGCTCCCAGAGCGACTCCCGCCAGCACGGGAATCAGATCTCCCAGCATCGAGATGGGGGCAGCGATGTGGCGTTTGTGCTTGTCCCCGAAATGGGAACCGGCATCTCGTCCGCCGGTCGGCGCGCCAGACTTTGCCATGTATTGCATCATCACATCGCGTGGTTCGAATCCACGCACCAGAAGCGCCCCCTGATTGCGGATCATGGGGCCAATCCAGTCGCCCTCGCCCAACGCATAAGCCGAGGCGCAGGAGCATCCTTCCTGTCCGAGTCCGAGATACACGCCCCCGACAACCTTCTGCTGTTTGAAAAGGTTTTCGAGTGTCTGCTCCATCTTGCGATTGAGCAGCATGTAGCGATAGATTTCGATGCTCTGCTGCTTGTTCAGGTACTTCGATTCGCGCAGTGGTGGAGGCTCGGCCGAGAGATCGCCCTCGATGTTGTAGCGGAATTGTCCGTCAACCCACTCTTCGACAGTGCGGCAATCGAGAACTTCGAGTCGGTAGTCTGGAATCCCGTGTGGATTCTTGCGCACAGGGAACTTCCCGCTGGATGCTCCATTGCGGCGCGAACTATTTGCGGTTGAAATTTCAGAGCGTGAGTTTTTGAGAACGGCTTTGGTCGGCGTCCTGGTTCGAGGTTTGCTCGCGCTCTTCTTCATCGAGGAGTCTCGTTTGCTCAAATAGCGAGAGATTCCTCAAGGCAATCGCGGACGAATCAGGCGAGAAAGATTTCGTCTTCGCTGCCGAGTTGAGGGGCCTTCTGCTCGCGACGCACTTCCCGAAGGTCCTTGGGGACCTGCAGAGGAACACCTATTGTAGTGGATTGATCATGCGTCCCAGCCTCGTTTTCCGGGTGCGTCTCTCCAGTATTCAACAACGCCTCCAGCGATTCGAGCCACAGCATCTGTCGCGCAAAGACACGCCCAAAGTTGAGAGAAACGGCATGGGCTACCGCTTCCATGTTCGGTACTGGGCGTTTACCTGCAAGTTCGTTGGCAATGGACGTAACCTGACGATCGCTAATCCCACACGGAACGATCAGCTTAAAAAATTCCAGGTCTGTTGTGACGTTTAAAGCGAAACCGTGACTGGTGACACCGCGCGAAATATGGACTCCGATGGCGGCAATTTTCCTCTGTCCCGCTTCTGAGCCGTGTGGCAAAGCCGCTCTCGGCTGTGAGTCTTTTGTCGAGCAACTCTGGGATTCAGCTCCCTGCGTCCATACACCAGTCAGTCCGCAGATACGTTCTGAGGGAACACCCAGATCGCCACACGTCCGAATCAGCGCTTCCTCCACCCGTCTCACGAACTCAACCGCTCCGATGCGTGGCGAGAATCCTCTCAGATCAAAT
>QIBC01000201.1 GCA_003225215.1 Acidobacteriota bacterium | reverse complement strand
CTGCCCCTGAATGCTGAACCGGTTTACGTAATTTCCGCCGAGCAGTGTCGAGAGATCTTTGCCGGCCTGGCTCAGATCAACTCCCTGCGAGCGGAGTTTGTCGCGGTCGAAGACGACTTCAGCTTGCGGCTGATCAAACTTCAGATCGGAGTCGGCGTAAATGAACATCCCGCTTTGGAACGCCCGCTTCACCAGCTCGTTGGCGAACTGCGCAAGTTGCTGCGGCTCAGCCGCCGATGCGATTACGAAGTCCACCGGGAAGTTCCCGCCGCCAGGTAGCGGTGGCGGCGTCAGCGGAATCACGCGAACACCAGCGATTTTCGACAGCGGTCCGGTGGATTGAATCAGAAGCTGCTGTGCGGTTTTGTGGCGCTCGCTCCAAGGCTTGGTCACCATTCCCCCGAAGCCGCCCGTTGGATCGGTGATCTGAAAGATGCTCTCAGCTTCAGGAAACGCGTGATAGACGTCATAGACCTGCGAGGCGAACAACTTCGTTTGATCAAGAGTCGAGTTCGGCGAAGCCTGTAACACTCCGAATACGACGCCCTGATCCTCAGCCGGCGCCAACTCCCGCTGAGAGAAGATGTAGAACGGCACAACCAGCAGCGCGACGATTACCCAAACACCGAACACTACTGGGCGGTACCGCAACGTGCTGGCGAGCGCGCGCTCATAGAGCCTGCGAACGCTCTCGAAGCGGCGATTGATCCAGCCGGCGAATCCGCGCTCAGTGTCTCCGGTGCGCAGCAGCTTCGAGCCCATCATCGGCGACAACGTCAGCGCCACAATTCCCGAAATGATAACGGCGCCCGCAAGCGTAAATGCGAACTCGCGAAATAGCGCTCCCGTCAACCCTCCCTGAATGCCCACCGGCGCATAGACCGCCGCCAACGTAACCGTCATCGCGATAATCGGACCAACTAACTCGCGAGCGGCATCAATTGCGGCTCGGAACGGTGTCTTGCCTTCGTGAAGGTGACGTTCGACGTTCTCCACCATCACGATGGCGTCGTCCACCACCAGACCGACCGACAGCACAATCGCCAACAACGTCAGCAGGTTGATGGTGAAGCCCGCCACCAGCATCAGAAACACAGCGCCGATCAGCGAGACCGGAATCGCGATCACCGGAATCAGCACGGACCGGAACGACCCGAGGAACAAGAAAATCACAACGACAACGATCAGCAGCGTTTCCGTAAGAGTGCTCAACACCTCTCTGATCGCATCCTGGATGTACGCCGTCGAATCGTAAGGAATGCCAACCTTCATGCCGACCGGCAACTGCGCACGGATTCCCGGAATGGCATCGCGAACATTCTTGATTACTTCAAGGGAGTTTGCAGTAGGCAGAACCCAAACGCCCATGAATGTAGCCGATTCCCCGTTGAAACGAACGTCTTCGTCGTAGGTCTCAGCGCCGAGCACAACATCTGCGATCTCGCCCAGACGAACGATCGTGCCCTTGTCCTGCTTTACCACCAACTGACGAAACTCCTCAGCAGTCCGCAAATCGGTGTTCGCCACCAGGTTCACGGAAACCATCGAACCCTTTGTGCGCCCCAAAGCCGAGAGGTAGTTGTTGTTGGCTAGCGCGTCATGCACGGCCGATGGCGTGATGCCGAGCGCAGCCATTTTTTCGGGCTTGAGCCAGACCCTCATCGCAAAGGTGCGCTTGCCCAGTATGTCGGCGCGCTGAACGCCGTTGATCGCGCTCAGCTTGGGCTGCACAACGCGCGTCAGATAGTCCGTAATCTGGTTCTGATCGAGATCGGAGGAAGAGAAGCCCAGATACATCGACGCAAATTGCGTGTCCGCGGTCTGCAGATCGATCACCGGCGCCTCGGCTTCCGGCGGCAGGTCGTTGCGGACCTGCGCTACCTTTGCCTGAACCTGCGTGAGCGCAGCGTTGGTGTCGTAGTTGAGCTTTAGGTGCACCGTAATCGTGCTCACGCCCTGCGCACTCGACGACTCCATGTAATCGATACCATCGGCGCTGGCAATCACACGCTCAAGCGGAGTGGTGATGAATCCGCGAACCAGATCTGCATTAGCGCCGACGTATACCGTCGAAACCTGCACGACGGCGATGTCGCTGCGGGGATACTGTCGCACACTCAACGAGCGAATCGCCTGCAAACCAGCGATCAGAATTACCACCGAGATAACACCAACTTGATCGCCACGCGCACCTTCAACTTTCACGAATTGCTGACGTACGCCGCGGTAGGTCTCACCGGTTGGACTTTTTAGATCGCTGAGGACGAAAACCGAATCGCCAAAAGGCGCATAGCTGATCGCCGATGCCGGTAGTGGGAACACGGTTCGTTGCTCACCCACTCCGACCTCCACCTGAACAAACATTCCGGGACGCAGCTTGCCTCCAGGATTGGCCAACGTCGCCTGCACTTGAACATTGCGCGTTGATTGATCCACTACCGAGTCGACCGCGTTGACCAGTCCGGTGAATGTCGTGCCGGGAAGGTTGTCACTGCTGATGCGCACGTTGCGACCCGCCTGCATGCGTCCAACGATTTGTTGCGGCACGTTAAAATTCACATAAATCGGATCGAGTGACTGCAGCGGAACGATCGGGCTACCAGCGGCGAGGTACTGTCCCAAATTGACCTGGCGGATTCCCAGTGCTCCTGAAAATGGAGCGCGAATCGTCTTGCGGTCGATGGCCGCCTTGATCTCGGCCGTATTCGCCTCGGTTTGCCGCTGATCCGCCATTGCTTTGTCGTAATCCATGCGCGAGATGACGCCCTCATTTACTAGTTGCTGCATGCGGTCATAGTTAATCTTGGCGAGGTCCTGCTGCGCCTTCATCGCCGCCAATTGCGCTCGCTCCTGCCGTGTATCGAGCTGCACAAGGACTTCCCCTTCCTGCACCCACTTCCCGGAATCGAACTTGATCTGGTCTACGGTACCGGGCAGGTCCGCGCTCACCGTAACTCCATGGATCGCGTTCAACGTTCCCACTACGCTCAGCGTCGACGGCCACGTTTCCTGTTTCACAACAATCGTCGTGATCGCCTCCGGAGGTGGCGTGAAAGCGTGAGACTTTACGGCCGCCTGAACTTGCCGCAATTTGAAATAGCCGAGCCCACCGATTGCTGCTGCAGCCACAATCAACATAAGCAACATCCGCTTCGCCATTAGGTTCCTCTCGTGCGGGACGATTTCTTACCTCGAAGCCAAGCGGCTCGTCCCAAGCTCGCTTCCCGCGGTGACCCTCTTTAATTAAGGAGTGAAATCTTCCGTGTAATCCGGCTAACAACTGCCTCGACGCTGGCCGCCGAGTTCAATAGGAATAGCCGAAACGTTTTCTATCTATGACCCCTGATGCTCCCGAGATAGAAGATGGGATATGTCGGACAGGAGAAAAGATGCGAAAAGTTATTCGCCCTGTAGTGGTTCTCTCGTCTGGGCAGGCGAAGAGGTGCTCAGGTTCACGCATAAATATATCTACGCATTTTGCGGCTACGAGGTTTCGCAACATCGTCTTTCGACCTTTTTACAAAGTTCTTACTTCTGCGTTTCTCGGTTCTGCTAATACGACGGATAGGACCCGCCAAAATCGACGGGGGGCGAAGGAAAAACTTTCGGCGCACACTGAGACCGAACAAAAACTTTGCGAGAGGAAGGCATAGCAGTAGGTGATTGGTAGCGCTACCGGGAATCGAACCCGGGTTTGAAGATTGAGAATCTTCCGTCCTAACCCCTAGACGATAGCGCCACGCGTGTGAGTAGGGCTGAAAAAATTATAGCAAACCAAGCCGCTTGGCTTTCGAGCCTTTCCTGAACATACACGTCGTACGTTCAGCTGGCACGAGTGGCGACACCCGAGAATGAACATTGCGGGAACGTGTCCTGTATTGAGGATGCCGCAGATTTCTCCAGCGAAAGTTTTACACGCTACGGCTTCGCGTACATATGTTTCTCGCCGACGCCCCGCTGGACGAAGTCTGGGCTGTTGACTTGCCTGCGTACCGCGACGGCGTTAGCTCTCTGATTTTTTCGCAGGACGGAATAAACAGACTGCTTCCGGAGACGCATGCGCTTGTACGTTTTCGGCTCTCTTGGGCGGATTTTTCGACTTGAGGCTGAACCGGAGCATGCACTGACAGTCTCATTTGCAAGTCGCTTAACGCGAGAAGATCGGGGACTCATATCACTCAACTGGATGCTGCTAAGTCTTTCCCAGGACGGATTACCACTGGAATAACACTGCTCAAGGGTTTCTGCAGCACCGAAGACTACCAGCAGGACTATGTGCTCCATCATGCCGACAATCTCTACATCCTGATCGTCCGAAGATCGGGGCATTGAAGGAGCAGTTTCCCGATCTATTTGTGGAGTAGAAGGGACCCTGAGCGCTACGCGCAGGCTTTTGCCTTTGCGGAACCAAATCTTCTTTCAGCAAGGCACAGAATCTGTCGCTGCTCCACTCACTACAGTGACTCCATCCGGATTGACTCGAAATGGAAGTACGCGGCCTCCATTTTTGCGAATAGCTTCGGCAACATTCTCGCGACTGCCTTCGCGGACGAACAACACGAAACAACCTCCACCCCCTGCGCCGCAGACCTTTGCCGCTAATGCCCCTTTGCGCTTCGCGACTGCGATTAGCTTGTCGATCAGCGGCGTTGTAATACCAGGCGCATTGGTGCGGCGGAGCTTCCATTCTTCGCCGAGAAGGCCCGCAACGTCGTCCCACTTTCCCGATTCGAGAGCCGCATGCATCTCGCGCGCGATGACACCGATCTGCTGGAAGTTGCGGAAGACCCGATTCTCGCCGTTGATGTGCGCTTTGAAGACCTCCCAGTTATTGATGCCGGATTGGCGCGGGGCTCCGGTGTACACCAAGACAAATCGCGATTCGATATCTTCAGGCGCTACTGAGATCGACTGCCGGTGAATGCCATCGACATCGAGGTGAATGGCGTTTACCCCCCCAAAAAGCGCTGGGTAATAGTCCTGGCATCCGGTAGGAACTTTGATTAGCTGCGCCTCTACATTCTGGGCAATCACGCGAATCTGCTCTCGATCGAGCGTTCGGTCAGTGTAGTGAGCCAGAGCCGCCACAGTGGCGACCATCAGCGCCGACGATCCTGAGATGCCTGCTCCGGCCGGAGATTCGGAGTTAGTTTCCAGCGTAAATCCCCGACCAGTTCGCGTTCCCTCCGGGAGAAAGAAGCGGACAAGGTGCTCCGCGAGGTGATGCTTGGTGGCTTTGGCGCGGCAGAACTCGTCGAAATTGCTGAAGTGATCTTCGCGTCCAGTATCGATCGACTTGAAGTGAATCGCCCGATCTGTGGACGGAATAATCTGGCAGCGGGTGAGAATGTTGACGGCAAAATTCACCGTCACTGCACCAGGATGAAAGAGATAGAGCGGCCAGAGATCGAGTGTGCTGCCCGCGAGATCGACTCGACAGGACGCATGAGCAATGATGGTGTCACTTTTCGACCGAGTTGCGAGACGTGGAGGTTTCGGCATCAGCTCTCAGTAAAGAACTGCGCGATATTGCGGAACTTGTTGTAACGCGATTCGAGTAAGTGATCCGCTGGCAGAGACATGAGCTCTTTCAGGTTGTGGTGAAGAACTTCGTCGACCATGGCAGCCGCAGAATCGATATCAGCGTGTGCGCCGCCATCGGGCTCGGGGACAATTCCGTCGATGCATTTGAGATTCTGAAGGTCAGTGGCGGTGATCTTCATCGCCTGAGCGGCAACTTCCTTTTTAGTGGCATCGCGCCACATGATCGATGCGCAACCTTCCGGTGAAATTACCGAGTAGATTGCATTCTCTAGCATGAGCACACGATCTGCCACGGCGATCGCGAGCGCACCGCCGCTTCCGCCTTCGCCGATGATGATGGCAATTGTAGGAACACGCAAACGCGCCATCTCTCGCAAATTTAGGGCGATCGCCTCACCCTGGCCGCGTTCTTCTGCTCCCAATCCGGGATAAGCACCGGGAATGTCGATGAAGGTAATGATCGGCCGCTTGAACTTTTCCGCCAGCTTCATCGCCCGCAGCGCTTTGCGGTATCCTTCGGGATTCGCCATACCGAAATTGCGCTGAACGCGCTGCTTGGCGTCACGACCTTTCTGCGTTCCCAGCAGCATTACCTCCTGGCCATGGAAGCGGGCCATTCCGCAGAGCAGCGCCGGATCGTCAGCAAAACGCCGGTCCCCATGCATCTCGCTCCACCCGGAAAACAAGCGCTCGACATAGTCGAGGAAGTAAGGACGCTGCGGATGACGCGCAAGCTCCGTCTTCTGCCACGCGCTGCTCAAGTCGAACTGCGTGCGTAGACTTTCGATTTGCCGGTGGAGCTCATAAAGCTGCTCCTTGGTTTTCAGATCGGCTCCGGGAACGGATTCCAGGTGCGCGATCTGGCGCTCGATGTTCTCGATGTCTTTTCTGGTTCTGGTAGCGGCGTCCATGAACGGGGAATGGCTGAGGGCGAGAGACGCTCAGTCAACTACCTGAACGCTGCCACGGCCGCAGAGTTCTTCTGCGCGCGCGATGAAAAGCCTATCAGCTTGGACATTATAGCCGTCAGCTTCCATCACGACCATGAAATCACCGGGACGTTCCAAATTGAACAGCACCTTTGCTTCGCCGCGGCGATCGCGGAAGAGGCTATGCAGTGCATCAACTGTCTCCGGCAGCGCGCTATCGAGCGGCAAGCGAATCCGCAACGACCTCGGAAGCTTTGGCCTGACTTCGTCGAGCGATGAAATCGTGGAAATGGCCAGCTTCGGATTTGCTCCTTCTTCCACGCGAACCGACCCGCGCACGAATACTGGGACTTCCATCTTTAGCTTCTCAGCGAGGCGCTTGTAAGCTTCCGGAAACACGATGGCCTCGACCGAACCCGCCATGTCTTCGAGGACTGCCTGCGCGTACAGGTCGCCTTTGCGTGACTTGATCACGCGGACGCCCGAGATAATGCCGGCAGTTGGAATTTCATCTTTGCCGGTTCCCTGCTTCATAGCGCAAATCGCAGCAGTGTCCATGTAACCGGTGAAGTCCAGCAGTTTGTCGCGGTAGTTTTCCAGCGGGTGCCCTGTGATAAAGAACCCCAGGATCTCCTTCTCGGCAGCAAGGCGCTGATGCTCGTCCCATTCTGGTACATCCGGCAGGCGATCGGTCTGCTGCGGCATATCGGAGTCGAACACGCCGAACAATCCATGCTGTCCGAACTCCGCATCGCGCTGCGTCTTCTGCCCGCGCTCGATGGCCCAATCGAGCCCGGCCATGAGCTGTGCGCGTGTACCTAAGGAATCCATTGCACCGCTCTTGATCAGCGATTCCAGTACGCGCTTGTTCAGGAGACGCAGGTCAATCTTTTCGCAGAACTCAAAGAGCGAGGAGAACTTCTTGACCTCTGCGCGGGCCTGAATGATCGAGTCGATGGCATTGCGGCCGACATTTTTCACAGCCGCGAGCCCAAAACGAATCGCCTCCCCGTCTGGCGTGAAGTTCGCGTCGCTGAAATTGATGTCTGGCGGCTCAACCGGAATCCCCATCTCGCGGCATTCATTGATGTACTTCACCACATCGTCGGTGCTGCCCGCCTGTGATGTCAGCAGGGCAGCCATGAACTCGACGGGATAATGCGTCTTGAGATAAGCCGTCTGGAAAGCAAGAAGGGCGTAGGCGGCAGAGTGAGATTTGTTGAAGCCATATCCAGCGAATTGCTCCATCAGGTCAAAGATTTTTACGATCTTCTTTTCCGGGAAGCCGCGCTCAACTGCACCTCTTACAAAACGGTCGCGCTGCTTGGCCATCTCCTCCGGATTCTTCTTGCCCATGGCGCGGCGCAGGAGATCGGCTTCACCAAGTGAATACCCAGCCAGCCGGTTGGCGATTTGCATTACTTGTTCTTGATAAACGATGACTCCCAGAGTCTCCTTCAGGATCTCTTCCAATTCCGGCAACTCATACTCAACTTTGCGACGACCGTGCTTGCGTTCGATGAAGTCGTCGATCATTCCGCCCTGAATCGGACCGGGACGGTACAGTGCGTTTAACGCCGTAAGATCCTCAACAACGGTGGGCTGGTAACGGCGAAGCACATCCCGCATGCCCTGAGATTCAAACTGGAACACGCCCGAAGTGAGTCCAGTGTGAAAGACCTTTTCGTAGGTCACCGAATCGGTGAGCGGCAGCGCCAGCAGATCGAGCTTCACGCCACGCGACTGCTCGATCAATCGCAGAGCGTCCTCAAGGATGGTGAGAGTGGTAAGCCCAAGAAAGTCCATCTTGAGCAAACCGATCTTCTCAATCGCCTTCATGTCGAAGGCGGTAACGATTTCGTCGTTCTTTGTCTTGTGAAGCGGGACCAGGTCAGTGAGCGGCTGTGGTGAGATCACGACACCCGCGGCATGGACTCCGGAGTTCCGCACCAATCCTTCGAGCCTGCAGGCAATGTCGATCAACTCTTTTACCTGAATCTCATTCTCGTAGGCCTGCTGCAGAGGAGGAGAATCCGTGAGCGCCTGTTCGATGCTGATGTTCAGCGTGTTTGGAACCATCTTGGCAATGCGATCCACATCGCCATAGGGGATGTCCATCGCCCGAATCAGGAAACGCTCGAAGAACAATTCATTCTGCAAAGGATCGATATCGGTGATACCCATTGCGAACGACACAAGAGAGCCTGCCGCAGACCCGCGCCCCGGACCCACAGGAATGCTGTTCTCTTTCGCGTAGCGAATGAAGTCCCAGACAATAAGGAAGTATCCCGAGAACTTCATTTGCTTGATGCAATCGATTTCCCGCGAGAGGCGTTGCTCGTAATCGCTGATGGATTTTCTTAATTCGCCTTTCGCCTGCAGAGCGCGAATCATTTCCAAACGTTTCACAAATCCCTGACGACAGACATGCTCGAAGTAACTATCGAGGTCTTCGCCTGCAGGAACATCGAATTTCGGAAATGGATTCTTGACTTTGTCGATCTTCGCGTTACAGCGTTCAGCGATCGCCATGGTGCGCTTGAGCACGTCGGGAATCTCGCCGAAGATGCGCTGCATTTCCTCGGCAGACTTTACGTAGAACTGATCGCTGTCGAACTTGAAGCGCTTTTCATCGTGGATTGAAGAAGCGGTCTGCACGCACAGCAGAACCTCATGGGCATAGGAGTCCTCGCCGCAAATGTAGTGACTGTCATTAGTAGCGACTAAAGAAATATCGAGGTCTTTCTCAAGCCGCAGCAGATCAGGACGAATCTGCTTCTCGAGTGGAAGACCCTGGTCCTGAATCTCAAGAAAGAAATTCCCCCGCCCGAAGATGTCGTTGTAAGTCCCTGCGGTTTGCCTCGCAGCCTCGTACTTTCCCGCCATCAGGTTCTCGCAGAGCTCTCCAGCGAGGCAGCCCGACAACCCGATAAGACCTTTGGCATGCTGAGCCAGAAACTTTTTGCTCACCCGTGGCTTGTAGTACATGCCATTCAGCGATGCTTCGGAGGTGATCTTTACGAGGTTGCGATAACCCTCGTCCGTTTCAGCCAGAACTAGCAGGTGGTTGTACTCATCTCCCTCGGGCGCGGCGCGATGATCTTCCTTCTTGCAGACGTAGAGCTCGCAGCCAATGATTGGCTTCACACCAGACTTGGTGGCAGCATCGTAAAAGGCAACTGCACCGAAAATGTTGCCATGGTCGGTCATGGCGACCGACTTCTGTCCGATTTCGGCTACGCGCTTGACCAGTTTGTCGACATCGCAAGCTCCGTCCAGCAGCGAATAATCGGTGTGCAGGTGAAGGTGGGTGAACTCAGACATCGTAGGCAAGTTCGTCATCTTGATTCTAATCGGACATGGATTCGGCTTAGGCTGAGGAATTCACGGGTATGTAGTGGAAAACAAGTCCGGACCTCTCCCCCAAATGATGCAGACCGCACTTGCGTGGGACTAGTTTTCTCCATTTGTTCTCCCGAAACCTCTCTCATGGAAGCACGTTTCAGCCTCTGAAGGCAAAGGAAAATCTGAAAGTTTGGGAGGTAGTTTGAAAGAGAAGGGGGCTCCAGCGCACTGGGATAAAAAGATCGATGGGGCTCAAGAGTCAGCAAAGAGGAAGCACGGTGTACGTGCCTCCTGCTTTGAGTCAGCGGTTAACGTTACTTGGCGCAGTTTGCCTTTTGCGGCGCTGACGGTCCGGTGAGGACAGTCGTGTCCGGATAGCTGTATGCCCCTCCGAGAGCGTCGGACGGCTGCTGAAATTCAAACCACTGCAGCAGAGCTTCGTTCTGCGGATGATAAGTAAAACCGTTCATCGTGATTGGGAACGTCGCTTTAGTTAAGCCTTCGATCACATCTCCGGTTTCGAGATTGTTTTGGCAGAGGCCATTTGGCGCCTTCCACCAGGGAGTGATGTTGTTTGTTCCAATAGCCGCGACAAACGGATCGTTGTAGGCTTCGGCGATCTCGTGACTAAGCGCGGTTATGTCCGTGAAGCCTGCGCCGAAGAGTCCAGGAGATATCCAGCTTGAGTAATCGGTTACGAACACTCTTAGGGCATTGCCGTTGCTTGCATTACCGGGCTCGAAGTCGAAGGTGTGGAATCCCAGAACACAGCAGTTTGAGGAATCGCCGAAATACAGAAAGGTATTGGGGAACAAGAAACTCGACATGTCTCTTGTCGTCATCTCTCCCGCATGTTCGGCGGCGCCGACTGGAGTAGTAGTGTCGGTCTCAGTTGCCGGAAACAACAGGTTTGCGAAAACGTCGATATCGGCCAGAATGAAGCGGCAGCAGCTTCCGTTCGCGTTAAGGCTGAACCGATAATTGCAGTGCGCTGGACCGCTGGTGGCGCCGCACGTCGGGTCCTGATTAATCACCATCACGCGCGGTGTCTTAACGCTAGGCACCAGCAGCGTGTGCCAGTCTGACTTAGCTTTATTGAAATACTCGGCACGTTGCACAGCATCCGTGAACTGCGTCGGCACGCTGCTACTCGAGTAGGTAGAGCCCTGGAACACAGGCGAGGCGATCGTGGGGGCCACGAACGGAGTTACATCTGAGAATAGCGGATGGCCATTGACAGAGCGCGAATTACCGTTTGCATCCCGCAGATCGACAGAAACGGGTACAACCGGTGCATTGATCAAAGTCGTGCCACCTAACTGCGGTGGATTGCCGACCGTATTGAAATACCAGTGGCGATTGGGATTTCCATCCGAGTCAAATCCATCAACAAAGTAATGACCGTTGAAGTTAACGAGCGAATCGATTCCAAAAACTCCAAAACGAGCATGCGCCTGCCCATTTTGATGTCCGCGCGGCGCCATCGCAGCGCTCCTCGGATGCGAGCCGGCCAGAAAGTTATCATTCGCAATTGCATCGAGGTCTTGCGCAACGCTGGTCCCCAGTGCAAAAACAACCAGTAACGCGCAGGACAGACAAGTAACCAATCGGGAAGCCGTTCTCATACTGAGGGAGTCTCCTTAAAACAATGGCTAAATGGGGAGCAACTCACAATGCGCCGGTAGGAGTGGCCTGTAAACCGCGACATTGGGCGAACAGGGATGAAAACGACGCTGCGCCCGGGTGCCCTCAATCGAGGTGAAAAACATTGCGTAATCCTTGTAAGTTCTTTCCAATCGCCCCGCCGAATGGATTCATCCGGGCGGGTCGCGCGAGAAATGGAATGGTCGTTAGTCGGTCGGAATCTATCCATCGCAAAAGGTAAGCGCTTGAAAAATGAAAAGGGCACCGGGTCTTTCTCCCGGTGCCTGGTTGAGAAAATTCTATTCCTTAGGTTGTTGGCGGCGCCGCACAAGCGCTCGCTGTCGCGGTTAGGCTCATCGTGTCGGGATAACTGAAGGCCCCGCCGATGGCGTCCGAGGGAAGTCCCTGCTCAAACCACTGCAGCAGCGCCTCTGTTTGTGGGTGGAACAGGAAGTTAACGCCATCGTCCTTGATCCGAACGGGAAATACGCTGTTGGCGAGCACTTCTACAGGATCACCGGTTTCCAGATTGCCCTGGCATGTTCCAAGAGCCAGGCCGGGGAACTGCCATGCCGGCACAATATTGTCGATGAAGGGATCATTAAGGGCCTCTGCGATCTCGTGGGACATTGACGTGACGTCGGCAACTCCGCCCCTGAAAATCCCGGGCAGGCTCCAGCTGGCGAAAGCGAAGATCCAGCGAGACTGCGGAGTGGCGTCGTCGTTGGCGTACGTATGGAATCCGCCTACACAGCAGTCACCAACTCCACCCTGGGCATTCAGGGAAAACAACGAAGTGTTGAAGACGAGCGCCATATTGATGGCGTCAGTCGTGTAAACGCCGGCATTAATTTCGTTGATTGCCGCAGGAATAATCGTGGCGTTGAAAACCAAATCCAGCAGAAGAACAAACTTGTTGCCGTTTCTTGCGGTCAGGATCACGTAAGCGGGCACGGTTTTTATGCTGCCGTCTGGGAACCGAACCCTGACAGTTGGCGGGATGTCCAGGGTTACCCTGTCCACTACCTCGGGCTTCAGTTCCGTATGCCAGTCCTCTCGCATGTTGTTGAAAAATTCGGCCCGCTGGACCGCATCGCCGAACTGAATGTGCTTGCCGGAAGTGTAATCGGCTTCCTCAAAGTTGGGAGAATGCAGCGTAAGTTGCTCGGTAGGAGCGAAAGGAGCGCTGGTGACGCCGCCACTCACGTCATGCAGATTCAAGGAGAAGGAAACGATCTTCGCGGGAATCGTCGTGGTGCCACCTTCTGCGGGATCGGTTCCGATCATGAAAAATGGAAATTCAGCAGCGAGTCCGTTCGATACAAAGGCACCCTGAAATGTAGGTACCGTGATCAATCCGCGGACGCTGTTCCGGCTGTGGTTCGGTCGGAAGCCGCCGCGACTCTCAGATGCCGCATTACCATTTGAGTTATTGGTCGCGGCAGATTTGGCAAACTTGGCGGCGCCCATGCCGGCGTCGTAGCTGGCTCGCGATGAACGAGCACCCGCAGGAAAATCGAGAATCGCATTAGCGTCCACATTCACGGAGGTGTTTATTGAAAACGGCTGCATCCTTATGTGGTCCAACGCTGGGTTATCTGGCAATACGAAGCTGCCATTGGCGCTTTGGGCCTGACTGCTAATTGTTCCAAACGCCAACATCAACAGACAGAGAAAGAATCTTGTAAGTGGCTGTGTACTTCTCATCCCAAATCATCTCCTCATGCCTCCGTAGCTATCGGAGGACACAGCACGATACAGCTACTCTGGATTCGCCGAGCCAACTGCGTCGTGGAAAAGCGATTTTAGTGGGATAAGACGTAGCTAATTGAAGACCAATTTGGGATAAAGAAGGAATTTCTGCGAAACCGCGCTGTTGATTGCCATTTAGACGGGGAAAAGCAGGTCAGTCGTCGAACCAACCCGTGACCTACTTCTTCTTGGTCTTCCCGCCCTTGACTTGAGCTTTCTTCGCCGTGGGCTTCGGCTTAGCTTTCGCCGCAGGCTTGGCCGGCTTCTTCGATGCGGACTTCTTCGCTTCGCTATGGGCTACAACTTGTGTCGCAGGCTTCGCTGCCGATTTCGCGCTTGCGACTTTTTGAGGCTCTGCCTTCGACGCAGCTGCTGAAGCAGGCGCAGTCTTGGCCGGCAGCACTTCCTTCTTGGGAACCTTCGCCAACTTACTCTCGCCCTTTGCTACTGCACCTTCCGCTTGCGTCGTCCCCTGATCGGCAGGCTTACCGGCGGGAGCAGCAGCTGCCGCTGCTGCAGCTGCCTTCTTCTTGCCCCGGCCACGGCGGGTGGGAGTTGGGGGTGCTACCGGCAATGGCGGCGAATGTGGCTCAAGGTACTTCACGATCTCGGCTTCGCTCTTGAGTTTGCCGTCGAGCATCATCAGGAACATCTCGTCGAGCAGCTTCTGGTACACAGGCAGCTCCGGCGTGATGCGCATCTCGGCCATCTTCTGCAATGGCATTTTCTGACGGTACTGCGGCCACTTCGTGAGGAAAGATTTGATCTTCTGCTCGACCGCGGACTGGCGCGTGGTTATGTCGATAAACAGGATCAATTCGGGACGCGCCGACATCAGCAGCTTCCACGTAGCCGAAGGCGCAGCATATTCCTTCGATAACAGTTGTTTGGCCAAGTCCTTGGCGTCGTCTTCGATCTTTTGCCACTGCTCGACAAAGTGATGCCGCGGCAGAAGCTTCTGCATCGCATGCACATCCTTGTCTGACATCTTTCGCGCCAGGAAGTACATGCGCGCCGCCGCCGGATCGGATTGCACGCCGATATCCGTCAACTGCTGGCGGGTCTTCTGCAATGCTGTGAGTCCGGCAGTATCGACCTTCGCCGTGGTCCAGGCTGGGAACAGAATCTTCATCCAGCCTTCCTTTTCGAAGGCCTTCATCACAGCAACGGGGTCGTCTTCGTGTGCGATCTGCTCAATCTCGTAGCCGATTGCCTTGCTGGAAATGTTCTCGAGATAGTTGCCTTCTTTCGCTGCGTCGAAACGGGCCTGCGTGCGTTCTTCCAGTGTCCAATGGAAGCGCGTCATCAGGCGCAGCGCGCGCAGCATGCGCGAGGGTTCATCGAGAAAGGCGTAATTCTGAAGAATGCGCAAGTGCTTGGCTTCGAGGTCGGCCACTCCGTTGAATGGGTCCATCAGTAATCCGCGGGAACCCGGATTTAGCGACAGCGCCATCGCGTTCACGGTGAAGTCGCGGCGGCGTAGGTCCTCATTAATCGTGTCAAACGAGACTTCCGGCTTGCCCGGTTTGGAATAGCTTTCGGAACGGGCGCTGGCTATCTCTGTCCGAACATGATTTGGGAAAAGGACGTAAAGGATTCGAAGACCCTCATCTTCTCCCTGAATGATCGCTCCGATTTTCTCGAGATCCTTCCGGAGCTTGTGGACGTTTCCCTGGACGGTGAAATCGAGATCTCGAATGGCAAATCCGCTGATGATGTCGCGCACCGCTCCGCCCGTCAGGTAGACGTTCATTTCATGCGAGCGGGCGATTTCCTGAACTTGTCCAACGACCTGGAGTTGTGCCGGGGATAACCGGCTCTCCATCATGTATATGTAATCAGCCATTCTGGTGTTGCTTGTCCCTGGACGGCAGGATATTCACAGCGAGCCAAACGCCCAGACTGTCAGCCCGGGAAGGACGTGCGTGGGACTGCCAGGCCCGGATACCGTAAGCCAATAAGTATCTCCAATACAGGTACTTAGCCTGAAGCAGGCCTTGAAAGGTCACGGCAAACCTAGAACAATATCACAGCAGTTAACAAGTTGGCTACTGCCGGGCTCGTAACACCAAACCATCTTGGTAAACATGCGAGAATCGCGGTTCCAGAGCTGACGTTCTCATGCCATCGACGCACAAAAAAGTCATCGTCCGCAAGATGGATCGCGATAGCCTGACCGGCTACGTGGCCCCAAAGTTCCTCGCCGACGGCAAGCTGGAGCTGCTCACGCAGTCGGGCAAGGTGATCTTCATCGACCTACGCGAGGTGAAAGGCGTGTACTTCGTTCGCGATTTTGGCGATGCGGAGTCGCTAGGCCGCAAGACGTTCACAAGTCGTCCACGCAGCGAGGGGCTCTGGGTACGCATTGAGTTCGCTGATAATGATGTCTTG